>JAFGQW010000084.1 GCA_016935485.1 Planctomycetota bacterium
ATCCCGTCGCCGTGGTGAGGAAGCGGATGCCGTACCAGTCCGACGGACTGCCGGTCGACGGGCCGTCGCCGTTGGTGTCGCCGGCGATCGAGTCGTCCCGAAAGCTCGTGAACACGACCGGCACCGCCGCCGCCCCGAGGAGCTCCAGGGTCCCGGCCACGTCCACGTAGTGGCCGCTCGTCATCTTCACCACCACGCGAGCACCGAGCCTCAAGGTGGCGCCCCTCGCGACGGCGATCGGGGCGCGTACCACCAGCGCGCCGTTCACGCCGTTCGGACAGTTCTCCGCCAGGAGGCTCGTGTTCGTGCTCACGCCGCCGTTCACCACCTCGATGTAGTCGCCGCCGTTGTGACTCGCGCTGTTGTTCGTGAAGCCCGGGACCGACTCCAGGCGCACGTTCGCCATGGCGATGCCCACGTTCTGCACGAACGAACAGCCGGTCACGATCGGCCGCACCGCGGTGTTGCCGAGGTCGAGCCCGTGCACCTTGCCACTCCAGACCGCGCACCGATCGAGGATGACGCCGGAACTGAGGACGATGAATCCCGCGAAGCCGCCCTCGCCGCCGAAGCGGACCTCCGCGTGCCGGACATCGCAGGCCGTCGCCGTGGGGTTGAAGCGGATTCCATACCAGTCCCCCGGACGCCCCACGGAGGGCCCGTCGCCATTGGTGTCCCCGGCCACGCTGTCGTCCGCGAAGCTCGTGAAGACGATCGGCGTGGCCGCCTCTCCCGACACCTGCAGGGTTCCGCTCACGTCCACGTAGTGGCCGCTCGTCATCTTCATGACCACGCCAGCGCCGAGGGTGAGGGTGAGGCTCGTCGGCACGGCAATCGCGCTGCGCAGCACCAGCGCCCCATTCAGGCAGTTCGCGGCCACAAGGCTCAGATGGGCGGTCACGGACGCGCTCGAGACATCGAGGTAGTTGCCGCCGTTCTGGCTCGCGCTGTTGTCCGTGAATCCGGGGACTGCATCCAGACGCACGTTCGCGATCGCGAGGCCCTTGTTCCCGAGGAGCGCGCAGTTCTTCACCACCGGTTTCGCCGCGCTGTCGGCGAGGTTGATGCCATCAACGCTTCCCGACCGGACCGTGCAGTGGTCGAGCGTGACGCCGGAACTGAAGACCATGAATCCCGCGAAGCCGCCCTCGCCGCCGTAGCGAACCTCCGCGTACAGCAGCACGCAGCCGGTCGCCGCAGGGTAGAACCGGATCCCGTACCAGTCCCCCGGCGCGCCGACCGACGGGCCATCCCCGTTCGTGTCCCCGCCCACGCTGTCGTCGCGGTACGCGGTGAAGTAAGCCTGAGACTGCGCCGTGCCGGTCACCAGCAGCGTCCCGGACACGTCGAGGTAGGTACCCGGCTGGAACTTCAGGATCGCGCCGTCCTGCACCGTCAGTGTCTTGGTGGCCGGCACCCCGAGTGCCCCGGTCGCGACGTAGACCTTGCCGGTCACGAGCGGCCCGCCGGCGCCGTCGAACACGTTGCCGCTCAGGTGGATCTGAGCCGGCGCGATCGGCGCCAAGCTGAACAGAACAAGCAGAACCGACACCGCTAGCCCGATTCGCGCGGTCGTCATCGGAGAGTCTCCCATCTTGCCGGCAAGGCAACCGCCTCGGATCGACGACCCGGGGCGACACAATCTCACAGATTCACGGATGGTGCAGCAGGCAGACTATCCACGCGGGAGCGGGCGGTCAAGGGGCCGCCCGCGGAGCGCGCGGGCCTCCCGTCCCGGTCCGGGACGCGGAGCGCGTGACGCGCGACTGCCTACCAGGCGAGCGCAATCTGCGCCGGGAACACGAGCCGCGCGTCGCCCCGGGCCGCAAGCGTCTCGAGTAGCGTGGCGAGACGGCGCGCGACAGTAGCGCGGAAGATCTCCTTGCCGTCGCGCTCCACCACGACGGGCTGGTCGAGGTCCGCGAGCGCGTCGCTGAGCCGCAGCGTGAGCCGGTTCGTCCCGGAAGCCCGCTCGATGCGAAAGAGGTTCTGGTCGCGCGAGACCACAATGTCCATCGCCCCGGAAGGGCGCTCCAGCGCGACGTAGTAGAAGGTCCGGACGTGACCGCCCGTCGCGTCCACCGGCTTCCAGACGACTTTGCGGGGATACGGGTCGCGCGTGAACCGCGCGAGCCACCGCGGCGTGTTCGCGTCCGAGATCCCGTGGCCCGCGCCCGGATGCTCCCGGTACTCGAAGAGGTAACCCTCGGGATCGGCGCGATGGAGCTCCTCGAGTCGCGCGCCGTACGCGCGGGACAGCTCGTAGCGCCGGAAGGCATGGTCCGCGGTGCCGATCTGGAGGATCATCGGCGTGTTCCGCAGGTTCTCCGGATGCGCGCGGTCGACGTGCTCGCCCCCCGCCGACGCGCCGACCGCCGCCCAGCGGTCGGCCATAGCCGGTCCCATGAGCAGCGCTCCCCAGCCCCCCATGGAGTAGCCGAGGACGTAGACGCGATCGGGGTCCACGTCGCGCAGCAGGAAGCACTCGGCGAGCAGCCGGTCCACGAGCGGCCACATCTCCGGCACCGCCCAGCTCAACGCCACGTCCTGCGTGGCCCGCGGTGCGATCAAGCTGCCGGCGACGCTGTAGCGCCCCTTCGCCTGCTCCCAGGCCGAATCATTCACGGCCGGGTCGCTGCCGCCGCCGTGGAAGTTGAGGTAGAGCGGATAGCCGTTCGGACCGCGCTTCGTGCCGCGCCGGTAGTGGTACTTCATCGTCACGCCGGCAGCCGCGACCCGGAAGACCCCGCCCCGCTTGAAGTCCCGGAAGTCCGCCCCGTTCAGCCGCCTCGCCTCCGCGAGGAGCTGGCGCGCCATCGCCGTCTTGATCTGCGCAAGCCACCGCGTCGCATCCGTCGCCGACAGCGGGGGCACGGCGTCCAGGCGCCGCGCCAGCTCCGCGCGCGCCGGTGGTGCGGCGGCGAAGTAGTCCGCGATCCACTGGCGAACCTCGGCCGCGGCGGGCGCCGCCGGCGTCTGTGCGCGCGCGCTGCCCCCCGCCGGCACGGCAAGCGCAACAGCGAGCAGCAAGACCCGCGGGCAAACCGGCGCCTCCATGATGACCTCGATGAGTATTGCCTCCGGCGGCGGGCCGGCTTCCGCCCGAGTTCCGCACCGCCGGACGGGCCTTCCTCGGAAGTCCCGAACTTCTTCGCACAGCGAGAGGAAGCCCGCAAGCCGATTCGCCAGAACCGGTTACCGGGTGCGCTGTAAACCCAGTCGCGAAGCGCTGCCGGCGCGAGTGCCGCAGGCGGGATCCCCAAGCTCGGGAAGCGGGAAAACCGGCACCACAGAGTGTACCATGGCTCGTTTGAGGCGGCCCGAAGGAGGGAGCAGGCCCTTGGCGACCCGGCCCCCGCCCGACCCCTGGCTCGACCACCGCCTGACGGCCGCCGCCCGCGGCGGCGATGCGGAGGCATTCGAGCAGCTCTACACCCGCTACCGCGACTGGGTGGTCTCGCTCGCCCTGCGGTACACCCGAAACCGGGACGACGCGCTCGACGTGCTCCAGGAGACCTTCCTCTACTTCCTGAGGAAGCTGCCGGAGTTCAGGCCCCGGGCCGAGCTGACCACGTTTCTCTACCCCGTGGTGAGAAACCTGGCGCTGACCCGCCGGCGCAAGCGCCGGCCCGAGCTGGCGGGCGAGGAGATCCTGATCGAGGCGCCGGCGCCCGAGCCCGTCGACCACGATCACTCCCGCCGCGAGCTCGCCGCCGTCCTGCGGGGCCTCGCGGCCGGCCAGCACGAGGTGCTGCTGCTGCGCTTCGTGGACGGGCTCGCGCTCGAGGAGATCGCCGCCGCGCTCGCCATCCCGCTCGGCACGGTGAAATCGCGGCTCCACCACGCCCTTCGCACCCTGCGCGAGGACGCCCGGACCCGCGAGTACTTCGACCGCGATACCGGGAAAACCCGCGCCGAGTGAACCTTGCGCCCGGGCCCGGCGCTCCACGAACCGGAGCATTCACCATGACCCGACCCGAGAACGAGGGCTTCCCCGAACCCGAGCTGACCGCCCCGGCGCGGCTCGTGGAGGACCTCCGCCGCCTCCACGACCGGACGATCCCGGTGCCCGCCGCCACGGACGCGGCCGTGCTCGGGCCGGCGCGCCGGGTGCTCGGCCGGCGCCGGACCGTGCACCGCGTGCGCTGGGTCGCCGCGGCCGCCGCCGCCATGCTGCTGCTGGCGCTGAGCCTTCCCGCCGTCCTGCGCCGGGCCGAGCGGCGGCCGGCCCCCGATCGGATCGCCTTCCGCGGCGACCTCGACGCGAGCGGGCGGATCGACATCCTGGACGCCTTCGTGCTCGCCCGCGGACTCCGCGCCGGCGCCGCGGCGGAAGAGCACTGGGATGTCACCGGCGACGGTCGCGTCGATGCCGAGGACGTGCACTGGATCGCCCGCCGCGCGGTGAGATTGGATCAGTAGCATGAACGGCCAACGTCTCCCCCTCGCCCGCCGGCACCTTCGACTGGCGACCGGTTTCGCCATCCTGCTTGCGGCGGCGCTGCTGACCTGGGCCGCCGGCGAGGCGCGGGCCATTCCGCAAGCGCCGACCCCGTCGCTGTTCGAAGCGGTGGAGATCCACATCGATCCGGGCGGCCGGCCGCTCGCCGCCTTCCAGCTCGAGTTCGTCGACGAGGCCGGAACCGCGCGGATTGCAGGCATCGAGGGCGGCGAGCATCCCGCGTTCGCCAGGCCCGCCTACTACGACCCGGCGGCACTCGCGCGGAGCCGCGTCATCCTCGCGGCGTTCAGCACCGACGCCGACCTCCCGGCCGGCCGCACCCGCGTCGCCACGCTTCATCTGATCACGCGCCAGGGGGTGAGTCCCCGCTACCGGATCCATCTCGAGGTGGCTGCCGATCCCGAAGGACAGGATCTCCGCCCGGCGGCGGTCGTGGAATCGATTCGAAGAAAGGCTTGACGATGCCCAGAACCTGGTTTCCCCGCCCCATGCTGGTCCTGGCCGCCCTCGGTCTGCTGGGTTCCTGCCATCCGGGGTCGAGCAGCCTCGACGCAAGAACACCGCCGCTCGGCCGCGCTGCCGGACTCGCCTTGCAACGGGCCTCCGCGCCGCCCGCGGGCTTCCTGCCGGCCGACGAGATCTGGGTGATCGAGCGCCCGGCGGCAGCTGCGGAGGGCGGCGAGGACGAAGGCCCCGGCACCGGCTCGCTCGTGGGCAGGCGCCCCGGGGAGACCACGACGGTGCCCGTGCCGCTCCGCCACACCGAGGCGTGCGCGAAGATCAGCGCCTGGCTGGCCACGGTCTCGGTCAAGCAGCGCTTCGAGAACCCCTTCGACAGGAAGATCGAGGCGGTCTACGTCTTCCCGCTCCCCCACGACGCCTCCGTCACCGAGTTCCTGATGACGATCGGCGCCCGCCGGATCCGCGGCATCATCCGCGAACGCGAGGAAGCCCGCGAGATCTACCGGGCGGCGCGCCAGCAGGGCCACGTCGCCGCCCTGCTGACGCAGACACGCCCCAACGTCTTCACCCAGTCCGTAGCCAACATCGAGCCCGGCCACGCGATCGACGTGGACATCACCTACTTCCACACGCTCGCTCTCGTCCGCGACACCTTCGAGTTCGTCTTCCCCATGGTGGTCGGCCCGCGCTTCAACCCTCCCGGCCATCCAGGCGGCATCGGGGCGGCCGCATACGGCGGCGGGCGCTCGAGCGGCCAGGCCACCGAGGTCACCTACCTCAAGCCGCACGAGCGAAGCGGCCACGACATCGCGCTCGCGGTGGAGCTCGACGCTGGCGTGCCACTCGAAGCAGTCTCCAGCCCGAGCCACGCCATCACCGTGACCCGCCCTTCGCCGGCGACGGCAACCGTGCAGCTCTGTCCCAACGACCGCGTTCCCAACCGCGACTTCGTGCTGCACTACCGCGTGGCCGGGACCGCGATCAAGTCCGGCCTGCTCGCGCACCGTGACGAGCGGGGCGGCTTCTTCACCCTCGTGCTCCACCCGCCGGCCGACGGCGCCGCGCTCCACCGCCGGCCGGTCGAGATGATCTTCCTCGTGGACTGTTCGGGCAGCATGCAAGGCGCCCCGCTGGCGAAGGTCAAGACCGCGGTCGCGCGCGCCCTCCGGCGGCTCGAGCCCGGCGACGCCTACCAGATCGTCCGCTTCTCCGACACGGCCCAGGCGCTGCATGCAGACCTCCGGCCTGCCACCGCCACAAACATCGGCGAGAGCCTCGCCGACCTGGAGCAGCTCCAGGCCGGCGGCGGCACGATGATGGCGGACGGCATCCGGGCGGCGCTCACCACCCGCCACGAACCCGACCGCCTCCGGGTCGTCTCGGTGATGACCGACGGCTACATCGGCAACGAGACCGAGGTGCTGGCGGTGATGCGCCGCCACCTCGGCCCGGCACGCATCTTCTCCTTCGGCGTCGGCTCCGCCGTCAACCGCTACCTCCTGGAGTCGCTGGCGCGGCTGGGGCGCGGCGCCGTGGCTTACGTCGGGCTCGACGAGAGCGCCGGCCGCGCCGTCGACCGCTTCTACGAGGAGGTATGCCGCCCGGCACTGACGGACGTGGCGATCGACTGGGCCGGGCTCGCCGTGAGCGAGCTCCAGCCGGCCGTGATCCCGGACCTCCTGGTGGGCCGACCGCTCCTCCTGACCGGCCGCTTCGAGGGCGAGCTGCCGCCGCGCATCCGGGTGCACGGCAAGACCGGCAGCGAGTCGACCTGGATCGACGTGCCCGCTGCCGATGGAAACGGCACCGCCCATCCCGCCCTGCCGCTGCTGTGGGCCCGCAGCAAGATCGGCGCACTCACGGACGCGGCGATCGTCGCCGGCGACCCCGGCGAGCTCGGGCCCGCCATCCGGCAGGTCGCGCTCGAGTTCGGGCTGCTTTCCGCGGAGACCGCCTTCGTCGCTGTCGATTCGCTCACGCGGACCGCAGGCGACCAGGGGATGACGCTGCAAGTGCCCGTGCCGGTGCCCGCCGGGGTACCCTACGACACGACCGTGCCGCAGTGACGCCGAGCACCGGGGTTCGCGCCGCCCGGCCTCCCGGGGTAGACTGACGCCGTGTTCGCGCGCCCGTCCGGGCGCGCCGGAGACGGCCATGCTCACGATCAACGGCTCGGCAGGCGAGGGCGGCGGGCAGATTCTGCGCACCTCGCTCGCGCTCGCGCTCGTCACCGGGACGCCGTTTTGCATCGAGCGGATCCGCGCCGCACGGCCCCGGCCCGGACTGCGGCCGCAGCATCTCACCGCCGTCGAAGCCGCCCGCGCCGTGAGCGAGGCCCACGTCGCAGGCGCCGTCCTGGGTTCCTGCAAGCTCCTCTTCGTTCCCGGCGCGGTCCGGCCGGGAAGCTACCGCTTCGACGTCGGCACCGCGGGGAGCACCTCGCTCGTGCTGCAGACCGTCCTGCCGGCCCTGCTCATGGCCGGCGCCCCGAGCTCGCTCGTCCTCGAGGGCGGCACGCACAACCCTTTCGCGCCGCCGTTCCCGTTCCTCGAGCGGACCTTCCTGCCACTTCTCGGCCGGATGGGCATGCACGTCGAGACCCGCCTGGATCGCGCCGGCTTCTACCCGGCCGGCGGCGGGCGGCTCGGCGTCTCGATCCGACCGGCGGCGCCCCTCGAGCCCCTCGAGCTCCTCGAGCGCGGCCCGATCCGGCGCCGGCGCGCGGTCGCGCTGGTCTCCCGCCTGCCGCGGAGCATCGCCCGGCGCGAGCTGGATCGCGTGCGCAAGACGCCTGGCTGGAACGAGTCCGCGCTTGAGATCGTCGAGGTCGCCGACAGCGCGGGGCCGGGCAACGTGCTCCTCCTCGAGGTCGAGAGCGCGGCGCTGACCGAGGTATTCTCCGGATTCGGGCAGCGCGGTATCCCCGCCGAGAAGGTGGCCGACGGCGTGATCCGGGAGGCGGCCGAGTACCTCGACGCCGGCGTCCCGGTCGGCCGGCACCTGGCCGATCAGCTCCTGATTCCGCTCGCCCTGGCCGGCGGCGGGGCCTTCCGGACGCTGCCTCTCTCCGACCACGCGACCACCAATATCGGCGTCGTGAAGCGCTTCCTCGCCGTCAACATCGCGGTGGGCGGCGCGCTGGGCGCGAGCCGGATCGACGTGCGCCTTGGGACGCCGAACGCGGGCGACCCGACGCGGGAACCTCCTTCTCGCGGAGCGACTTGACGCTACAATGGCGCCGCCGGAGGAGTCTCTCCGGCCCCATCCGCTGGCCGCCGAAACGGAGGACGCATGAACATCGACATCCGCAAGATCATGGTCACCACCGACTTCTCCGAGACTTCCTACGGAGCATTCCCGCTCGCCGCGCGGATCGCCGAGGGCTTCGACGCCAAGCTGTGCTGTGTCTACGTGCTGCGCTCGCCGGATCCGTTCTGGATCGGCAACCCGGCGATCGGACCCGTGCTGCCCACCCCGGCCGCACTCCGGGCCGAAGCGCTCGAGCACCTCGAGAAAGTCGTCGCGGACAAGTTCGGCGGCCTGAAGCGGAAAGCTCTTGCCGTGGTCATCAACGGTCAGAGCCACCTGGAGATCGTCGAGTACGCCCGTCAGAACGACATCGACATGATCGTCATGGCCACGCACGGCCACACCGGGATCCAGGGCGTCCTGATCGGGAGCACCACGGAGCGGGTGGTGCGGTCGGCGCCCTGCCCGGTGCTCACGGTGCGGGCGCCCGAAAAGGCGGACTGAACGCCGGCGTAAGAGACCGGCGGAGCTGCTCTGCGACAGCGCGCGGAAGCGACGGGCGCCGGCGCGCGTGAACGAGCGCCCCGGAGCAACGCAACACCATGTGGCCGTTCGGTGTAGGACACGGCGGCCGGGGTCCGAGGCCGCCCGGCGGGAGCGGCCGGTTGGACGATGCCGGCAACCTCCCCTGGAACTACGGTCGAGCGTGCCGGTGCGCCGATAGAAGGGCCGGTGCGAAGAAGGTGGTTGATTTTCCGGTCGTGCCGGGACAGAATGCCCCGTAAAGGGTGGTCCCGGAACGAGCTTTGGCCTTCACCCCGCACCACGAGCCGGGCGGCAGCACCGAGATCTGCCCGCGAGCGCACGTCGCTCGCGCGCTGTGCTGATAGATGCGTTGGCGACCCGTCGCCGGTCCGACCCGCGGTCGGAGACGGGATGCGCACGGGGGGGAGCGGCTCCTCTCCCCGCGTCAGGCGGTGTGACGCAAGACGACAGGGCTCGAGTACCATGAAGACGGGATTCAAGCAAATCCTCTTTCCCACCGATTTTTCCGAATCCGCAGCGCTCGCCGTGCCTCTCGCCCGCAAGATGGCGGAAGCCTTCGACGCCGAGATCACCTGCCTCCACGTCGCCGAGGACCCGATCCAGGAGTGGATCGGCTCCTGGAGCCTGGTTCCCGACAGCTCCGAGCCGGCGGCCGAGGGAGAGCCGGTGGCGTGCCGGACCGCCGCCTTGCACCAGCTGCGCACGTTCGTCGGCCAGCACTTCGCCGGTCTGAAGAAGAAGTGCCGGTTCGAGGTCGTGCGGGGCAAGCCCACCGAGGAGATCGTCCGCTATGCCCGCGAGCACGGCTTCGACCTCATCGTGATGGGCGGCCACGCCTACGGCGAGGTCGCGCCCGGTCTGCACGAGACCACCCCGGATCGCGTCATGCGCTCGAGCTCCACGCCGGTGCTGGCGGTCTCGGAGCCCGCGCCCGAATTCATCCGGCTCTGAGGGCCCGCGCGAGAGCCACGACCCGTTCTCGCGGATCCTCCCGCCGAGGTCCGCGCTGCCCGGAAGTCCGTGGCACCTCGCCGCAGGCGTCGCCGGCACGCCGGAGCGTTCGGCGTTGCCGGCACCGTGGATTCCACCCCGCCGGCCGCCGTTCCCATTCCATTCGGCGCGCCGTCGGGCATAATGGAGCGGCCGCCCCGGTCGCCCGTGAGAAGGAGTCGCCATGACGGACCCGCTCGATCCCCCGATCAACGAGGAGCTGCTGCTGGAGGCGGCCCGCAAGGCCGTCGAAGCCGGCACGGACGTGCAGCGCGCCATCCGCGACCTCGCGCTGGAAGCCCTCGGCCAGGGCCGTCTCACGGCCGAGCGCACCAAGGCCGTGGTCCGCACCGTGGCCGAAGGCGCGGCCCGCGCGGCCGCGGCCGGAGGCGCCGAGCTCCGGGAGGAGCTCCTCAAGGCCATGGCGGGGCTCGAGGAGGCGCTCGGCATGACCGCCACCGCCACCCGGCTCGCGATCGAGGAGGCGGCCGCCAACCTGAAGGACTTCACCGCCTCGGACCTCAAGCGGGCGCTGGACGACCTGCTGGCGCTCGAGCAGCTCTTCCTGGACTCGGTGGCCGAGGTCGGACGGAGCACGAAGAGCCGGGGAGCCGGCATCCTGCACGATCTGGCGGAGCACGCCCGGAAGACCGGCACCGCCTTCGGCAGCCGGACGCGCGAGGCCTGCGAGGCCATCCGCAGGAAGCTCGGGCGCTCGGCCGCCACGGGCATGCGCGCCGGCAAGGAGACGGCGCTCGCCGTGAGCGCCCGGCTGGCGCGCAGCGCGAGCCAGATCCTGAGCGGGCTTGCGGACCGCCTCGAAGCCGAAACCCGGCAGGGCTCGGAAGAAGGGAACGCGCCGGCAGCGGGCGAGGCGGCGGACGCCTGAACATGCTGTGGGAAACGCTGAGCGCGGCCCGCGACCTGGGGCGGTTGCACGCCATCGCCTCGGTGCTGGTCCGCTACGGCTTCAGCGACCTGGTGCGCCGCCTGGGCATGAGCCGCGTGCTCGAGAAGGCCGGCCGCGCGCTCCGCTGGAAGCGCCTGGAGCGCATGGCGCGGCTCACCCCGGCCCAGCGAACGTGCCAGGCTCTCGAGGAGCTCGGCCCCACCTTCGTCAAGCTCGGCCAGCTGCTCGCCACCCGGGTCGACATGCTCTCGCCCGAGTGGATCGAGGCGTTCGAGACGCTGCAGGATCGCGTGCCGTTCGTGCCCTTCGACACCCTCCGGCCCCGCATCGAGGAGGAGCTCGGCACCCCGCCCGACGCCGTGTTCGCGAGGCTGGATGCCGAGCCGGTCGCCGCCGCGTCGCTCGCCCAGGTGCATCGCGCCTGGCTCGCCGACGGCACGCCGGTGGCCGTCAAGATCCGCCGGCCGGGGGTCACCCAGACGATCGCCGCCGATCTCAGGCTGCTGGAGCGGCTGGCGGAGATCGCCGAGACGGAACTGCCCGAGTTCCGGCGGTTCCGGCCGCGCGAGCTCATGCGCCAGTTCGGCCGCGCCATGCGGAAGGAGCTCGATTTCTCCCAGGAATGCCGCCACGCCGAGCGCGTGGCCCGGACGTTCCGCGAGGTGCCGTACTTCAAGGTCCCGCGGGTCTACTGGCAGTGGACCACGCCGCGCCTTAACGTGCAGGAGTTCGTCGAGGGCATCGCCGGACGGGATCTCGCGCGGGCGAAACAGAGCGGGCTCGACCCGAAGGTGCTGGCCGAACGCGGCGCCCGGATCGTGCTGAAGATGATCTTCGAGGACGGCTTCTTCCACGCCGACCCGCACCCCGGCAACCTCTTCTACCTGCCCGACAACCGGATCGCGCTCATCGACTTCGGCATGGTCGGCCGCCTCACCGAGACCCGCCGCCAGGAGGTCGTGCGGCTGCTGACCGCCCTGGTGGATCGCGACGCGTTGGGCGCGGTGGACGTGCTGGCCGACTGGTCGGGCGAGCGCCCCGTCGAAACCGAGTCCCTGGCGGCGGAGATCGACGAGTTCATCGACGACTACCACGACCTCGCGCTGGGTCAGATCGATCTGGGGGCGATGCTGTCCGACATGATGCGCGTGGTCCGCGAGCACGGGGTGGCGCTCCCGCACGGGCTGGCGCTGCTGATCCGCGCGCTGATCTCGCTCGACGGCGTCGGCCGCCGCCTCGACCCGGAGTTCAGCGTCGTCGAGGCGGCACGCCCGTTTCTCCGGCGCACGATGCGGGAGCGCTACCGCCCGGAGGCGATCGTCCGGCGGGCCCGCCACAACCTGGCCGAGACCGTGGATCTGCTCATCGGTCTGCCGCGCGACGTCCGGCGCCTGGTCAAGGCCGCGCGGCGGGGCGCCATCCAGCTCAAGCTGGATCTCGGCCGCCTGGACCAGTTCGGCAAGCAGCTCGACCGCGCCGCCAGCCGTCTGACCGTGGGGCTGGTCACCGCCGCCATCATCATCGGCACCGCCATCGTGATGACCATGGCGAGCGGGCTGACGCTCTACGGCATCCCGCTGCTCGGCTACCTGGGGTTCCTCACGGCGCTGCTCGCCGGCGCCTGGCTGCTCGTCTCCATCTACCGCAGCGGCCGGGGATGACCGGCGCCGCCGTCACCCCTCGGCCCTTGCCAGCCGGAGCGGGCGCAGCATCTTGTCGCGCTGCGCCTCGGAGAGGACCACGTTCAGGTAGGTCGGCCGGTGGCCCTCGCGGAACGCCCACACCTGGAGCGCCAGGCCGCGCGGGAGGTGGTCGATCCGGTAGGCGCCGAGGTTGTCCGTGCGCCCGGTGATCTCGGACATCTCCTTGACGTAGCGGTAGCGGAACCGGCAGCGAACGCTGACCCCCTCGAGCGGCCGGCCGTCAGAATCCGTCACCACGCCATGCACCGCCGCTCCGCGATCCAGCCGGATCTCGAGCCGGTGACGCTCGCCCGCGGAGCGGGGCTCCAGCGCGGCATAGCCGGGTGCGAATCCGTCGGCGGTCGCCTCGATCGGGAAAGGCCGCTCGCCCGCGGGAAGCAGGGGGAAGTGCGCGAACCGGAAGGTGCCGTCCGGCGCGGTCAGCACGGTCAGGAAGCGGCCGTGGAGTTCCCGGACCAGGGTGACGCGGGCCCCGCCCACCGGACCGCTGCCGTCCGCGGCCAGCACCACCCCCTCCACCTCGACGCCGGGCTCGAGCACGAGCTCCACCCGCTCGGTGGCGCCGTCGGCCAGGTCGACCCGGAAGCCCTCCGCCCGCGCCACGGCCGGAGCGAAGTCGGGATGGAAGGCCCCGAGCCGGTAATGCCCGCCGGGCAGGAAAGCGAAGGCGAATGCCCCGGCAGCGTCGGTCGCGACCTCGAGCTCGCCGCGGGGATGGGAGAGGCACACGCGCGCCGCCGCCACCGCGCGCCGCTGCGGATCGAGGACCCGCCCGAGAATCGCGCCGCCGCGCGCCGCGGGCGCCGGCGGCGCCCCGGGTTCAGTCCGCTCCCGCGCGGCCGCCCCGACCTCCGCCGCCACTGCCTCCTCCTCCTGGCGCGCCGCGGGCCGGACCGGCGGTATCGGGTTGGCGGCCCGCGGAACCGCTGGCCGCGCGCCACGCACGAGCGGCGCGGACGGGGACGGCGCGGCCGGACGCGGAGATCCCTCCTCCGCGGGGCTCGACAGGACGACCAACCCCGAGGCGCCCAGCAGCACGGCAAGCGCCGCAGCAATGACGGAAAAGCGGGCCTTGGACACGACCTTCTCCCGGGTACGGCGGCTCCGGGCCGACCTCCGCTTTTTTCGACGCTACGTCCACGCCGCCTGCAGCGCCGCATCGCGACGACGCAAGGGCATCTGGCAGAGCGACTTGGACCGGGTCAACCGGCGCGTCGATCTCCCTGCGAGAAATCTCCGGCCCGCTGCAACGTCGTGGCCGGCTCGGCGGTTTCTAGCCCCCGGAAAAGGAGACTCGGGGACCGGCGGGAGTCCTTCGGATCGGCAACCGGCGGAACGAGGGGAGATCCGGCCCTGATCCTGCTCGCCCGGGCTCGGGGCGCGGATCTCCCGGGGGATTGCCGGTCCGCGCCCGCGACCCCGCATGCGCCTCTTTCGCGGGCTCTACTGCTCCAGGATTGCGGCGCGCTCGGCCTCGACGGCCTGCCGCTCGGCCTCGGACAGCTCGCCGGCGGGATAGTCTCCCGTGAAGCAAGCGGTGCAGAAGGCCCGGATCTCGCGGTTGCCCGCCCGCGCGGCGTCCACCATGGCGTCGACCTCCTGGTAGAAGACCCGGTCGGCGCCAATCTCCGCCGCGATCTCCTCCAGGGTGTGGTCGGCCGCGATGAACTCCTTCCGGGTCTGCATGTCGATGCCGTAGTAGCAGGGGAAGCGAATCGGCGCGGAGTAGGACAGGAAGTAGACCTGGCGCGCCCCGGCTTCGCGCGCCAGCCGGACGATCTGCCGGGAAGTGCTGCCGCGGACGATGGAGTCGTCCACGAGCAGCACGCGCTTGTCCTCGAACTCGAAGCGGATGGCGTTGAGCTTGCGGCGGATGTTCTGCTCGCGCTGGAGCCGGCCGGGCATGATGAAGGTCCGGCCGATGTAGCGGTTCTTCACCAGCCCCTCGGAGTACTTCACCCCTAGCTCGGTCGCCATGGCGGTGGCGGCCGGACGCGCGCTCTCCGGCACCGGGATGATCACGTCCACCTCGATGCCGGTCTGCTTCCAGGCGCGCGCCAGGCTGCTGCCCATGCGCGTGCGCGTCTTGTAGACGCTGATGCCGTCGATGACACTGTCGGGGCGTGCAAAGTAGACCTGCTCGAAGATGCACGGCCGGGGATCGCCGGGCGCCACCTGCCGGGACACCATGCCGCCCATCGCGTCGAGGAACACCGCCTCGCCCGGCCGGAGGTCGCGGGCGCCCTGGAAACCGAGCAGATCCAGGGTGACCGACTCGCTCGCCACGCAGTGCTCGACGCGCCCGCCGGCCGAACGGCGCTCTCCCAGGATGCAGGGCCGGATGCCGTGCGGATCGCGGAAGGCGAGGATCCCGTGACCGGCGACGAGCGCCACCACCGAGTAGGCGCCCTTGACCCGCGTGAACACGCCGCGCACCGCCCGGAACAGGTCCTCGGCCTTAAACGCGCGATCCGCGCGCGTCACGACGCCCTTGTCGAGCTCGTCGGCCAGCACGTTGAGAATGACCTCGGCGTCGCAGTCCGAGTTGACGTGGCGGCGATTGTCCCGGAAGAGCTCGGCCTTGAGCTCGCGGAAGTTGGTAACGTTGCCGTTGTGCGCCAGCGCAATGCCGTAAGGCGCATTGACGAGAAACGGCTGGGCATCCCGCCCTTTGCCTTGGCCGACCGTCGGATAGCGCACGTGGCCGAGCCCGAGTTGGCCCGTGAGACGCCGCATGTGCTTCAGGCCGAAGATGTCGCTCACCAGCCCGAAGCCCTTCTTCAGGTGGAAGCGGTCGTCGAAGGTCACCATGCCCGCCGCATCCTGCCCCCGGTGCTGGATGGAGATGAGGCCGTTGTAGAGATCGTGCACGACGTGGCCTTCGCCCCGGATCGCGATGATGCCGCACATGGAAACCGCACCTCAGGAGGACGGAGGGGAGGAGAAACCCCTGCGCAAAGGGGATCTATAGCCCAGCGGGCGCGGCCCCATCAAGGCGAGGCGGGCCGGCGGCGCGCGGCCAGGGCCGGGCCCGTCAATGGACGCGCCCCGCGGGAACCAGGTCGAAGCTCGAGCGATCGCCGTCGGCCCAGAAGCCGATCTCGTCCACCGCAGCCTCCCCCGCGCGAGCGAACGCCACCTCGAGCGTCCGCGCGGCCCCGGCCGCACCGCGGCCGCGGCCCTCCCGCTCCACGTAGCGCCCGCCGGTCGGCGGCAGGGCCAGGCGCTCGAGCTCCTCGCCCGCGCTCCCGCGCACGACCAGCGCGCCCTCGACCGTCGCGCGGTAGCGGATCGCGCAGCGATAGGGCCCCGGCGCGGCATCGGCGCATTCCGCCCGGACCACGACGCCGGTTCGCCCGGCCGCCAGCACCGCGACGTGGAGATCGCGCGCGGCGAGATCGCCCTGCTTCTCGCCGGCGGCGCCAAGCCATGTCGCGCCCTTGAAGATCGCCCACGGACCGCGGTCGACCCGGCGCACGCCGACCAGGAGCTCGTGGCCGGCCACCCCGGCCGGAAGGACCGCAATCAGCCCGCCCTGCCACGCCCCCCCCGGCGCCACCGCATCGACCGTCTCCTGCCCGACGAGCGCGCGCAGCGCTCCTTCCGGCGAGCGCGTGAACAGGAACAGCTCGGGGCGGTGCGCCGCCGCCGGGTCCCGGTTCCTGAGGGTGAGCCGCACCTGCACGCGCTCGCCGGGGCCCGGCGCGGCCGGCGTGACGTCCACGGAAGTGAGCGCGATCCACGCACGTTCGATCCAGACCTCCGCCACCGCCGCGGCGGCGCCCGCCCGGCAACGGAAGCACAGCTCGAGCTGGCCGTCGTCGGCGATCGCGCCGGAGGGCAGCGAATACGCGAGCTCGCGCGGCCGGAACGTCAGCGGCACGGGCCCGTGGAGGCGGTGCGCTCCCGCCCACAGCTCCTGGTAGGGCACGAGGCCGAACTTCCCCGCTTCGTGCCCGCCGTAGTACGTGACGCGCACCTGGCAGGGCTGACGCAGGTCGAGATCGCGGTAGCGGAAGCGAAGCTCCGGAGCACCCCACGCCACGTTCATCTCGGGCACCCGCGCCGTGGAGTAGGTGCCCCACGGCTCGTAGTCGCCGCTCCGGCCCGCCTCCCGCACGAGATGGGGCGCGGTCCGCGGATGGCCGGCGTCGTCGTAGCGCAGCACCTCGCCGCGGCGGAACTTCGCCTTGGCCGGATGGTAGTGCGGCAGCACCTCGAACCGCACGACATAGACCGTGGCGAGCAGCGGCAGCGCCGCAAGCACCGGCGCCGCGATGCGGAATGCCGACACTCCCACCACGCGCCGCACCCCGGCCACCCCGAGCAACGTCGCCGGCAGGAGGACCGCGTGCAGGTCGCGGCCGGACGGCTGCTGGCCGAGGAGGCTCCAGACCAGCAGCGCCGCGAACGTGACGGCCACCGCCGCCAGGGCGAACAGCAGCGTGCGCCCGTCGAACCAGCTCAGAGCGGCCGCTGCTTCTTCCTCCTCGTCCGCGCCGGCGGCGGGAGGCACCTCGCCGCCCCTCGAGGCGGCCATCACGCGGGGATCGTCGGAGAGCACGAAATGCTCGGGCGACGCGAGCCGCGCCGGCGGGCGGCGCCCGCGGCACCAGGCGCGCCACCGGTCGCGCACCAGCAGCAGAACTCCGCCGGCGGCCACGCCTCCCAGCGCGAGGAAGACCAGCAGCAAGGGGCGGGAGAGGGCGAGCTCCCCGCCGCCGAGCTCCCCGAGATACCCGCGGACCAGACGCGCCGCGCCGTGGCCGAGGGCGCCTTGGTCCATGGCGAACCCAAGTGGCCGCTCCGGCCCGGCCGTCGTCAGCAGGAACCTCGGCACAAGCCCGTCGCGGGGAGCGAGATCGGCGAAGCACCACCAGCCCGCGACCGCGACGGCCGCGAGCGTGATCAGCGCCACCGCGCCGTTCCAGACGACGGCCGGGCGCCACGGCCCCACCGCGGCGAGCCCCACGGCGACGGGCAGCAGCAAGGCCGGGACCAGACCGCTCGGCCGGGTCATGACCGCGGCGCCGAGCACGAGTCCGAGCAGGACGGCGTGCCACGGCTCGGTCAGGAAACGGCCCGCCAGCGTGCGCACGTAGAGGGCGTAGGCCAGCGTGCCGAGTGCGGCAACGGCGATGGCATCCGACGCCACCGCGGCCGACAGGACCACGCCCGGAAGGAGCGCCCAGCCCACCGACGCGGCCACCGCGCGCCGGTGCACGCCGAGCGCCCAGCGCGCCCCGAGGCAAAGCCCGGCGAGCAATACCACGCCGAACAGCAGGCTCACCGCCCGCAGGGGATAGATCGGACTCGGCACGAGCTCGTCGCGGTCCGCGCGGCGCACGTACTCGATGTCCGTGCGGTAGGGACCGGGCAGGAACGAGAGGCGGCGAACCGCCTCGAGCCGCGGGCTCGCGGGGTCCAGACGGCCCGGCGCAGCGAACCTCAGCGCCGCTGCGCCCACGAGGTGGTACAGCGAGGGCGGACGCGGCGCGGCGAGCGGCGTGGCGGCGGCATCGGAACCACCGGGGCTGTGGAGCCGGATGGCCCGGGCGAGGTGGGCGTCCTCATCCGGGCCCGCGCCGGCCGGGATCGCCAGCGCGAGGTAGCCGCCGAGCAGGACCAGCGCCAGGAGAGCGGCCGCTGCAAGAAGGCGAGAGACAGCGCGTGGGCTCATGCGATCGGTTCAACCGTCGGGCAGTCCAGGCGCCGCCGCGCGCCCGGCACCGGTCGGGTCGAAGGGTACGCGGGCCGCGGCCGGAATGCAACCCGCGATCGCGGCGCCCGCCCGCGCCGGCGCGGCGCCCCGCCGGCTCATGCCCGCCGCACCGCCTGGAACCGCTTCGCCATGCGTTTTTTCACCTCGAACCACCGCATGCGCGCCTGGCGGCGGTAGAAGTCGAAGTTGCGCGGCTCCACGGGATTCTCGTTCACGAGAAAGCAGTTCTGGCAGAAGACGTTCAGCTTGCCGGTGTGGAACTGGCGGCGAAGCCGCCGCATGGCCGGCCCGTTCCAGATGCGGCGCATCGGCTCGCGGAGCGCGTCGCCGAGGTAGATGTCCGTCGGGTAGCAGCACGGAAACACCTCGCCGCCGTGGTTGACTCCGATACTCTGGCCCACGAACCAGCAGACCCCGTCGTGGCGGAACTGCAGGAGCGGGGGATCCTCCGGCCGCGGCGGCGGATCGGCGATCACGTTGGGGTAGCCGATCTCGTGGAGGATCACCGTCTGGTTGAGACGGCGCGCCTCCGCCGCAGTCTCGGCGACGATCGCGTCGAGCTCGGCCCGCGGCATGGCGGTCAGGATGTCCTCGCCTTCGAGGCCGGCGTGGGTCTTGAAGACGCGCTGCACGTGCAGCAGATCGAAGCCGAGCTCGCGCACGAAACCGACGAAGGCCGGCAGGAACCGCACGGTGCTCTTCAGGATCGCCGCCTGACAGTGGTAGACGAAGGACTTGCCCTCCGCGTCCAGGATCGCCTTCATCATGCGCAGGTTGTCCACCACGCGCTCGTAGCTCGAGCGGACCCGGATGCGCTCGTAGCCGTCCTTGTCGGGACAGTCCATGGAGACGTGCAGCAGATCGAAGAGCGCGCGGCTCGCCCGGAAGCGCTCCTCGGTCATGTTGAAGCACGAGGTGAACATATCGATCTTCACCTGGTAGTGCGCCGCGAGTGCCACGATCTCGTCGAAGTCGTTGATCAGCGGCTCGCCCGCGGCGGTCAGCACCACCTTCCTGGCGGCCGGAAAGAGCTGGTGGCAGATGCGCTCCACATCGCGCAGCTTGACGGCGTGGATGGGCACCCCGGTGTGGTGCCAGCAGGTCACGCACCGCAGGTTGCAAGCATTGGAGTGGTTGAGGTTCACGATCTCCGGCAGGCTCCGGAACACCTCGCGCTTGTCGCGCCAGTCCTGGCGGAGCCGGCGGCTGTTCTCGGCCTTGTATTCGAGGAGATCCATACGCACTTCCTCGACCCGGGAATCGTCGAGACCGCGGACCGCCGACTCGTCGCCGGGATCGAGGTCTCCCCGGCGCCGCGGGGCAGGAGGCTCCATCATACTCCCGGTGCCGCGAAAGGGCCAGGACGGGGCTGTGCGGGGGTCCGGGGTCAGACCCTGTGCGGGGGTCCGGGGTCAGACCCCGTTCCGAAGCGGAACGGCGTCAGACCCCGGGCGGCCTGACCGCGGGCGCAATCCGCCCGCGCCACGCAGCGCGCGCCCTTCGCGCGCGACACCCGCACCCCCGCGGGCGCAATCCGCCCGCGCTGTGGTATGCTGGCGCGCCGGAATCCGGGTCGGGGTGATCTCGCTGTGACGGCGGAACGGTATGCGGCGCGCGCTCGCTCTGGTCGCCTTGCTCGTCCTCGTGGCGCTCCCCCTCCGCGGGGCGCTCGACGTCGGTTTCCTGCAGGACGACTACAACGTCGCCCAACTGCTGGGCTCCGAGCTCGCCCTGGACGGGCCGACCCTCTACCGCCTCTTCCACCCGCCGGCCGACGAGCAGGACGCGCGACTACGGCCGCTGACGTACCTGACCCTCGCCCTGGATCTGGCCGTGTTCGGGCTGGACCCGCTGGCGCTGCACTTGAGCGGGCTGCTCTTCCACCTGATCTCGACGGCCCTGGTCTTCGTCCTGGCAGGCGTGCTTGCCCCTCGGGCGCGCGCCTTCCCGTGGGTAGCCGCCCTGTTCTTCGGGCTGGCACCGGTGCACGCCGACGCAGTGGCCTGGCTCGCGGCGCGCGCCGATCCGGTCGCAGGCACGTTCGTGCTCGCCACCCTGCTCGCCTACGTGCGCTACCGGCGCACCGCCCGCCCGCTCGCCGCCGCGGCTTGCCTGCTGCTCTACGCGGCCGCGCTGCTTTCCAAGGAAGCCGCGGTCATCACCCCCGGCCTCGCCCTCCTCCTGGAGCCGGCGCTCCGCCGGCGCCCCCGGCCCGGCGGCCTCGTGCCCGCCCTGAGCGGGCTGGGCCTGCTCACCGCCGCCTACCTGCTCTACCGCCGTCATCTCTTCGGCGTCTTCCTCGGCCACTACGGAGCCCGCGATGCCGCCTCGTGGTCCGTCGCTCCCGGCGACGTGACGTATGCCGGCCGCATGTTCCTCGCGGACGTTCCCGGGTCCGCCCTCGCGTCGGTGCTGCTCCTCGCGCCGATCGTCTTCGGAGCCGTCTGCCTTGTCATCGCGCGCCGTCCGCTCCGGGCGCGGTCGATCGCCGCCGGAGCGCTGCTCTTCCTCCTCGCGATCGTCGTGGCCGTGCTCCCGGTCGCGCCGTTTCTCGGCCAGGCCAGCGGCCGGCACTTCTATCTCGCGGCCGCACCGCTCGCCGGCCTGCTGGCGGCGGCCGTGACGGTACCGCGGCGGCGCGCGGCGGGAGCAGCGCTCCTGCCGGCCGCGCTCGTGCTGCTGTACGGAGCCGCGTCCGTCCTCGGGCTCCGGACGCGCATCGAGATGTACGTCGAGGCCAGCGCGATCACCGCAGCGGTGGCCCGAGACCTCGGGGCCCTGCGGGCCGCACACCCCGACGTGGCGGTCTTCGTGGTGGGCGACCTGCGGAGCGCCTGGCGCCGCGCACCGCTGCTGCACTCGGGCGCGGCCGGACTGGCGCAGCCGCCGTTCCAGCGCGAGCCGGTGCCGATCCGCGCGCACTTCGCCGGCCAGCCTCGGGACTACCGCTGGGAAGCGTACGTGATCCGCAAGCCGGCCGTCTTCCTTCGCCTGCGGACCGCCGCGCCGCTGCCGGGGCTCGAGCCCGTGTCGCCCATCCTGCGCTCGCTCCCGCCGCGGGAGGAAGACCCGGCCTACGCGTGCCTCTCTCCCGCCGCCGGCGCGGCGGTCCGCCTCGACGGCGACACCCCGTTTCGCTTCCGCATCCCCGCCGACCTGCCCTGGCCGATCCGCCTGGTGTTCGCGCTGCCGGGAGACCGGGTCGCGCCCCTGCTGATCGGAGCAACGAACGTCGTGGAGGAGCCCCCCGCTCCGGACCGGTCCCGCACGCTGGTCTGGCGGCCGCGCCAGGGCGCCCTCGGCCTGGCGGCGGCGCTGCCGCTCGAGGCCCCGCCCGCCGCGCCGGTGGGGGCGGCCTGGTGGATCGAGGAGGCGGACCTCGAGCACGCCGGCGTCCGGACCGTCCGCGCGAGCCCCGTCGCGCGATTCGTGGTCCAGCCCTGAGAGGACCCGCGCCGGCCGGCCCGACCCCCTTGAACCGCCGGGGCGACATGCGAGAATGGCGCCGCGCACGGAGATCCGCCGCGCTCCGCCGGCGGGTCCGGACGATTCGCGAAGGAGACTGCCATGAAACTGTCGTGTGGCCTCGGGTTCGGCTGCCTGGTGCTGGCCGCGGTGCTGGCTGCCCTCCCGTCGGCGGGCGCCCAGTCCGCCGGGGAGCGGTACAACCAGATCCTCCAGGAGACCGAGGAAGACTACTACAGCTGCGCCAAGGTCAAGGACAAGAAGGCGCGCGAGAAGGCCTACATCGAGCACGGCCAGCGCGCCACGGCCCTGTGGGAGGGCTTCCTCCGCGACCATGGTGAGACCTCCATGGCCTTCAATGCCAGGCTCAACCTGGCGCAGGCGCTCGACATGGCCAAGGAGACGGCGCGCGCCCGCGCGGTGATGGAGGAGGCCGCAGCCGCCGCGTACACCTTCCGCGAGATCACCCAGGCGGCCGAGATCACGAAGATCGTCTGCCACAGCGTGAAGGACGCCTACGACGTCATCGAGCGCGCCATGGCGAAGGTGGACGAGCCGGAGATGAAGGGCTCCCTCCACCTGGAGCTGTTCAAGTACCTCGAGATGCCGAAGAACCTGCAGGCGGACGAACAGCCGGCCCACCGGAAGAAGATGTACCGCGAGCTCGCCGAGGCCATCGTCAAGCAGTATCCGGACACGAGCGCCGCCAAGGAGGCCGGGCTGATTCTCCGCGGGCTGGACCTCAAGGTGGGCGATCCGCTGCTCAATCTCGCCGACTTCACCGACGCCGCGGGCGACCCCATCGATCTTGCCGCCTACTCGGGCAAGGTGGTCCTGCTGCACTTCTGGACCGGTCCGCGGAACGCCCGGCGCTCTCTCCAGACCCTCGTGAACCTCCACGGCGAGCTCCACCCCAAGGGACTCGAGGTCGTGGGCATCAACTGCGACTACGCGGAGGACCACGAGCGCAACATGCTGGCCATGATCGAGGCGCTCGGCATCCCGTGGCGCAACTACCACGACGGCCAGAAGCTGCACAACCGGATCGCCCGCATCTTCCACGTGCGCAAGTACCCCAGCAACATCGTGATCGGCCGCGACGGCAAGATCGCCGCCCTCGACGTCCCCACCGCCCAGCTCGAGGACAAGCTCCGGGAGCTCGTCGGCGGATCGTGACCCGCGCGCGCGAAGGACGCCGTTTTTGGCCATGATCGACCGCTTCCAGGTGAAGGGCGCCGGCTCCTCGGCGCTCGTGGTGATCGACGTGCAGACGCGGATGGTGCAGGCGCTCGCGCCCAAGGTCGTGCGCCGCAACGTCGGCAACATGGCGCTGCTCCTCGAGGCCGCACGCGCCCTCGCGATCCCGATCCTCGTGACCGAGCACTACCCGCAGGGGCTCGGCCCGACGATCGAGTCCCTCGGGCCGCTGCTCGCGGGCGCGCGCACCCTGGAGAAGATCGTCTTCAGCGGCACCGGCGCGCCGGGCTTCCGCGAGGCGCTGCGCGCGACCGGCCGGGAGCACATCGTGCTGATCGGCACCGAGACCCACGTCTGCGTGGCCCAGACCGCGCTCGACCTCCTGGCCGAGGGCTACCACGTGCACGTCCCCTCGGACGCCGTGCTGTCGCGCTTCACGGACGACTGGCAGGGCGGGCTGGCCTTCATGCGCCAGGCGGGCGCCGTGGTCACGCGCACCGAGACGCTGGTTTTCCAGTGGCTGGAACGGGCCGGCACGGAGGTCTTCCGGCGCCTGTCGCCCCGCATCAAGAACCGCAGCGCCGAGTGAACGGGCCCGCGCCGGACTGACTTCCCCGGGTTTCGCCGCGAGGTTCGGGTTCGTGGGGCGCGAAGCCGGCTCCAATCGGCGATGCCACCGACGCTCCGCCGCGCGGACCTCGGCAGGAAGATCCGCGAGAACGGGAAGCGGTTCCGGCACGGGCCCCAAGGTCCGGGCCGCGCCGTATTGACTCCCCGGCCCCGCCCGCGTACATTCCCCCCCTGACGCGGGGGGACTCGCCGGCGGCGCGAACCGCCCGCGCGGCCAGACCGGGTCACCCGCCGCCCCAGGAACCCATTGGCATGACCGACAAGCCCCACCCCGCCGGCCGGACGACCGTCGCGCTGGCCGCCATCGCCGTGATGATCATAGCCGCCGTCGCCTACCTGCCGGCCCTCGACGACTCGTTCTTGCAGGACGACTTCCTCCTCGTCGGGCAGTTCTTCACGGACACCGGGACCTTCGAGCTCCCCCGCCAGCCCGCGCTGACCTTTCCCACCGGGTTCCTTCCGTTCTGGACGCACGTTCTCGACAGCTACCTCTGGGGCGCCCACGCCGTCGGCCACCGCATCACCAGCCTGCTCGTGCACGTGCTCGCCGCGCTGCTGGTCTTCGTGCTGGTCCGCAGAGTCGCCGGCGGCCGGACCCTGGTGGCATTCCTCGCCGCCGTCTTCTTCGTCCTCTCACCGCTGCACCTCAACGCCGTCCACTGGATCTCGGGACGCTCGCTCACGCTCGCGATCGTCTTCCTGCTCCTCGCCGCGCTGGCGGCGACCCGCCGCCGGCCCGCGCCGGTGCTTTCCGCCACGGCCTACCTGGCCGCGCTGCTCTGTCACCCCGCCGCCTTCACCGCGCCGCTCGTCGCGCTGCTGGTCGACGTGGTGGCCGGGCGCGGCGCCTGGCGCGGCCGCCTGCTGACCATCCACCTGCCGCTGCTCGCGCTGATGGCCGCTTACATCGTGTTCCAGTCCACGACCGGCGAGCGCCTCTGGCACACCCGGAACGTCCGCGCCGCGCTCGCGCCTGCGGTCCTCCTCGACACGCTCGCGCGCCTCATCGTCCCGCTCAACGAAGCAATCACCAACCCGGCCAAGGCCCCGCTGCTCAAGTGGGGCGTGCTGCTGGGTCTCCTTCCCCTGCAGATCCTGGTGCTGATCGTCCGCCGGGCAGCGCCGCCGCGTACGTTCTGGGTGGGGCTGATCTGGTTCGTGGTGATGCTGATCCCGATCCTGCCGTCGGCGCGCCTCGGGACGGAGCTGGCCGACTCGCGCGTCTTCTACGGCGTGGTGCCCCCCCTTGCTCTGATGCTCGCGGCGCTGTTCCTCGCCGACACAGCGGTCTTCCGCCCCTCCGCCGGACGCGCCGCGGACCGCCGCGCGCTCGCCCGCGCCACGGTGTTCGCGCTGGTATTCGCGGTCTCGCTTGTCCTGGCGCTGGTCAAGAACGGCCAGGCCTACGCGGGCGCCGGCCGCCTCGTGCGCCACGTGCAAGACGCTGCGCTCGAAGCCGCGCGCGGGGAATCCGCGGATTCGTGGATCTACCTGATGGAGCCTCCGAGTGCCTACGCCGGCGCGCCGGTGTTCGCGACGGGCCTCAAGCGGGCGCTCGCCCCGCCGTTCAGGACCGCCGCCGAAGCCCGCCGGATCGGCGTGGTGCACGTGCGCGACATGGCGCCGCTGCTCGAGCGCCTGCGCGGGGTCCACCCGCCGCTCGTCGTGCTGTGGATGCACGCCGCCGGGCTGGAGCCGCGCCGTCCGTTCGCGCGGATCTCGCCGCTGTTCCCGGCAACCGGCGAGCCCGACGAGCCGTTCCTGCCGCCACGGTTCGCCGGCGCGGAGCTCGCCACGTGGCGGCCAGACAGCGGGCTGGTCGGCGCGGCGGACGAGCGGGGTTTCGTGGGCCAGACCTCGAGCGAGGATCCCTGGCTGCTGTCACCACCGATGGTGATCCCGAGCGACTGGATCGAGGCGGTCAGCGTGCGGATGAGCGTGCACGGCAGCCGGGAGCCCGTGCTCCCGGTGGATCTCTTCTGGGCCGAGCTGTCCCGGCCGGACGCCTTTCGCCCCGAGCGCTCCTGCCGCCAGTTCGTGCCCACGACCGGCGCGATGGAGACCCTGACTTTCGCGCTTTCGCCGCCGGACGGCGCCCGGCCGCCCGAGCGGTTTCTCGCGCGGCTCCGGCTCGATCCGCCCCCCGGGCCGGCCGCGGTGCACATCGAGTCGATCGCGCTCGTCCCGGGGCCCGGGTGCCCCTGCGCGCAGCGCGTGGCGGCATCCTGGGAGGGCCCGGAGCTCGCCGGCTGGACGGTCGCGCCGGGCACCACCGGAAGGCTCGAGAATAGCGACCTCGTGCTGCGGACCCAGGGCGTGGACCCCTACGCCGTCTCTCCGGTTCTCGACCTTCCGGCGGCCGCCCTGCGGGGGATCGAGGTCGCGCTGCGCGTGGACGCCGCGAGCACCGAGGCGGCGATCTACTGGGCCACGGACACTCCGGAAGGCTTCTGCGAGGAACAGCGCCTGCCCTTCACGGTCGCCGCCGGCGACGGCCAGTTCCACCGCTACACGCTGTGGTTCCAGGAACGCGCTCGGCTGGCGCCGGACACGCGGATCCGGGCCATTCGCGTCGATCCGATGGCCGGTCCCGGCACGGCCTGGATCCGGCTCGTGAAGCTGTACCAGGACGCCCTCGACAGAGCACGACGATGAGCACTGAGCCACCGCGGACCGCGAGCACGACCGTCTACACCGCGCGCTACCTCCTCTACTCCACCGCCGGACTGCTCGCTGCGGTGCTCGTCGGCTACGCTCCCGTGCTGGCCAACCCCTTCCTGAGCGACGACCTCAACTTCCGGGTGTTCTTCCGCGGCGCCGAGCTCGACTGGGCGCGGATCCTCGGCGAGCTGTGGAGCGGCTGGGGCGGCCTGGTGGGCGCCGACTACTACCGGCCGCTGCTCACCGCGTCGGTGGTCGTGGACTACCTCGCCTGGGGAGCGAACCCGTTCGGCTGTCATCTGACCAACGTGCTGCTTCACACGCTCAACGCCACGCTGGTCGCGCACATCATCATGCGGATCGCCGGCCCGGGAAAGCGCTACCCGGCGCTCCTTGGCGCGCTGGTCTTCGCCGTGCATCCCGTACACCCCGAGGCCGTTGCCTGGATTGCCGGCCGGGTCGATGTGCTCAGCGCCTTGTTCTTCCTGCTCACGGTGCGCTGCTACCTCGCCTATCGCTGGACCGGCCGGCGGCGCCACCTGATCGCCTCCCTGGTCGCGCTCGGCCTTGGGCTCGGCTCGAAGGAGTCGGCGGTGATGGCGCCGGCGGTGCTCGTCGCGCTCGACCTCGGGCTCAAGCTCGCGCGCGGCACGCCGCGCTGGGGTCTCGGCGCCCGGACAGCGGTGCTCGCGCCGCTGGCCCTCGTTGCCGGCTACGTGGTGCTGCGCAAGCTGGTGCTCGGGAGCGTCGCGGGCAGCCAGGACCTACTGGCCCCCTACGCATCGGCCGGCGCGCTCGTCGCGACCCTCAAGCAGACGAGCATGAAGCTCTTCCTCCTGGTCGCGCCGGCCAACCCCGCCGCGACGGGTCGCACGGGCGCCGCACTCTTCCAGGGGGCGGTGATCCTGATGATGCTGCTGCCGTTCCTCGCGCTGCTCACCCACGGCAAGCGCACCATTCCGGGGCCGCTTCTCGGCGGCGCGCTGATCCTCTTTCCCCTCGCGCTCGTGAGCCACATCCTGGTCGATCCCGACAACCTCGCCAACAGCCGGGTGCTCTACCTGCCGGCCGCGGGGTTCGTCGTGATGCTCTACTCGGCGCCGTGGGATCCGCGGGTCCGGCACGAGCTCCGCCGCCTCGGAGCGGCGCAGATGGCCGTGCTGTCGCTGCTGATCGCCGGCGCCTACTTCGTCATGCTCCGCCTGAATCTCCGCCCGTGGACCGAGGCCGGTCGCATCATGAACACGCTCGTCCGCGAGGTCGACCGCGTCGAGGCCGACACGCCCGGCCACCGCAAGATCGTGGTGAAGGGGCTGCCCGACGTCCACCAGGGCGCCTACGTGGCGCGCAACGGCTTCGTCTTTGCGCTGGTCCGCCCGTTCCACCACCGCGACATCACGCGGGTCTTCCCGGTGCTGGACTACTTCTACGGCCGCGACCCTGGAATGCTGCGCGCCGTGCACGGGGACCGGACGCGCATCGTGCTCTGGGACCTGGCGCGCCACCGACTGCTCGACCTGCCGCCGCCCCAGGAGGCCACCCACCAGATGAGCGCAGAGGACGGGCGCGCCTGGGCCGATCTGGCCGGCGGCGCGTGGACGCCGGAGCCCGGGCTCGAGCGGCAGGTGCACCCCGACGGCGGAGTGACGCTCGTCGCGCGGCGCGAGGGCGCCGGCCTGCGCGGCCCGGTGATGCGCATCTCCCCCGAGGCACTGCCGGCGCTCCGCTTCCGGCAGGCCGGCACGGCGCAGCTCGCGCTGGGCTGGTCCACGGCCGCCGAGCCCGACGTGTTCCCGACGAGCCCGGTGATGACGTTCCCGCCGCACGCGGGCGAGCGCACGGTGGCCCTGGTGAACCACGCCACCTGGTACCTGCCGGCCGCCCCGCCGGTGGGCCGACTGCGCCTTTCGGTCTGGCCGCAGAATACACCGCTGGTGCTCACCGACTTCACCCTCGTCCGGAGACTGCCGCGCCTGCCGCTCGCCATCGAGACCGAACCGCTGCTCCCCGAACCGGGAGCGCCCCTGGTGCTGCCGCTGCTGCGCTGCCCCTACACGCACTTCAAGATCGTGATCCTCAACCCGGCCGCCCCGCACGCCGTGGCGATCGCGCGCCCGGCGGAGGCGGACACGCCGCTCGTGGTGCCGGCCGCCGGGCTCGCGCACCTCCACACCGTGGCCTGGGCGCTCGGAGGCTTCGAGGCCCTGCTGTATGTGGACGCGGTCGAGCCCGACCTGAACCCCCTCACCACCCGCGCGCGCAGCCGCCTCTTCACGGTGCGCTTCGCGGGCGCGGTGCGCCCCGGGCGGCGGTAACGGTCCGCCGTGTCGCCGCACGCGGCGGCGGGATCAGCGCCCGGGCCGCCCCGTCGCGACCAGACGCTCGACGTACGCGAATGCCGCGGCGACGCAGTGGTCGGTGTTGAAGTACTCCATGCGGCCGGTGCGGCCGCAGGTGTCGAACCCGATCCCGTCGAGGTAGGCGCGCACGCGCGCGATGTTCGCGGGGAAGTCCCGCCCGTGGTAGGCGTAGGCGTGATCCGCGCGGCTCCAGGCCGTGGCCGCGACCCGGCGGCGGTCGAGGACTTCCGCCTCCTCGAGGCGCGCCAGGAGCGCCGCGAGAGTCGCCTCGGGATCGGGCGGCCGATCGCCCCGGAACGTCACCTCGCACATCACCGAGGAGTGGCCGGCCGGGCAGTTCCCGGGACTGTAGTTCCCGAGGTGGGTCAGCCGGTTCACGGGGCCGTTCTCGGGGTGCGGCAGGTAGACCCAGGAGTACGGCACCCGGCCGGGGTGGTCGAGCCCGACCAGAAAGCACAGGACGTGGACGTACTCGAGCGCGCGGGCCGCCGCCGCCGCCGCGGGGTCCATCCCGTCGAGGAGGTCCGGCACGCCGCGCAGCGGCAGCGTCGAGACGACGCGATCGAAGCGGTCCCCGTTGACCTCCCAGCGGCCGGCGCGGCCCCGGACGTGCGCGACGGGAGTGGCGAGCCGGATGCGGTCCCGGATCGGCGCCGCGGTGGCGTCGGCCAGCGCCTGCATGCCGCCCCTCAGCGGGTAGCCGAACTGGAGCTGGTGGGTGTAGCCCTCGGTGCGGATGCCGACCGCGCTGCGGATGACGTCGTCGGGCGGCGCATCGGGCACGCGGTCCGCCACCCAGTCGAAGGACATGTCCCGCAGATCGGATTTCCAGATCTTCTCGTTGTAGGGGATCATGAACGACTCGGCGATGCCGTCGCCGAACCGCCAGTAGATCCACTCGCGCAGGCTCGACGGCCGCGGCGCCGTGCCCTTCTCGCGCGCCAGATACGCGTTCACGTAGCCCCGGAGACACCGGAAGTTGTCCTCCGGCGAAAGGTCGCCGAGCCCGTTCTCGAAAGGGTAGTTGACGTAGCGGCCGTGATAGTAGATGCGGGTCTGCCGCCGGCTCTCGACCACCGCGCCCCCGAGCCGGTCCCAGAGGTGGCGCCGGAGCGCCGGATCGCGCGTGTAGAGGATGTGCCCGCCGGCGGTGTCCCAGGTGAAGCCGGCGCGCTGCTCGCTCTTCAGGAGCCCGCCGACCCGGTCGCTCCGCTCGAAGAGGACGAAGTCCCACTCGGGCGCACGCCGGGCGAGCTGGTAGCCGATCGTGAGGCCGGTGATGCCGGCGCCGAGAATCGCGATTCTCAAGGCGTTCTGGGTCCTCGTGGATGGCTAGGGTCAGCGGCACGGGAAACGCTGCCGCCGGACCGGTCCACCGGTGGAAGGTCCAACCCTTGCGACGGCCCAGCCCGGGCCCCAGTCTCCGTCGCTCTCGTGACGCCGAGGATAGCACGTGGCGCGATCGATTGCAACTGCAATCGCACAAGCGAGTTACCAGGGAGCTCGAGGCCCGGGTTTACAAACCCGCCGGGCCCGCCTACCATGGCGGGCACGGGGCATGCGCGGCCGGCGCCAGTCCCGCCGCGCGCGGCCGCGTCCGTCGAGGTGCCCCCAGCTCGGAAGGCGGCGCGCTCATGCCCGACCCGAGGCGTCCGGTCCGTACGGGCGCATTCCCATGACCGCTCGCGCTCCGGTCGTGCTCTTCGGTCTGCTGTTCTTCCTGATCGCGACCGACCAGTTCTGTATCCTGCCGCTCCTCCACGTCATCGGCCGGGACCTGCATCTGAGCACGCTCGAGCTGTGTCTCCTGGTCACCGCCTACCACGGGTTTGCCGGCGCCTTCGGGCTGTTCGTCGGTCCGATGATCGACCGCCGCCGGCACGGCGGGGTCTTCCTGATCGGGCTGGTGCTCTTCCTCGGCGCGAGCGTGCTCACCACGGTGGCGCAGTCCCTGGCGGTGCTCCTCACCGTGCGCGCGCTGGCCGGCCTGGGCACGAGCGGCGTCGGCGTCGGCGTCTCGAGCTTCATCTCGACCCTGGTGCCGCCGGCCCAGCGGCGGGTGGTGAACGGGCGCGTGATGGTCGGCGCGCTGCTGGGACTGGTGCTGGGACCGCTCGCGTGCGGCGCGATCGCGCTCAAGCAGGACTGGCGGTGGATCTACGCGTTCCTGGCGGCGGTGACCCTGCCCACCGTCCCGATCGTGGCCGCGCTGGTCCGCAACCTGCCGCTGCCCGCCTACCGCCGCCGCCTGGTGCTGGCCCGCGGCTACGCGAGCCTGATGGTGCGACTCGAGACCGGCAGCGGCATCCTGGTGATGTTCCTGTTCACCGGGGCCATCGGCGGCATCATGGCCATCCTGGGGCTGTGGCTCTTCCGGTTCCCCGACGTCGACGTCTTCGACGTCACCAAGGTGTTCGCCGCCGGCGGCCTCGGGCTCTACGCGGGCGGCAACCTCAGCCAGGGGCTGGCGCACCTGATCGGCCGCAAGCGCCTCGTGGTGCTGTCGAGCCTGCTGCTGCTGCTCTGCTTCTTCTTTCTCTTCTGCATCGACGAGTGGGTCGGGCTCGTCTACACCGCGTTCTTCTTCACCGCGCTGGTCGAGTCGGTGCGGCGCGGACCGCTCCAGGGCACGCTGGTCGCCATGGTGAAGACGCGGGAGATGCCGACCTACACGCTGCTCAAGAACGGCGCCGGCCACGTGGGCACGGCCGTGATGGTGCCGATCATGGGCATCCTGCTCGAGGCGGGAGGCAACATCGAGATGCCCATCCTGCTGGCGGTCGCGCTCACGATCTCGGCCACGCTGGCCTACTTCTTCTTCGTGCGCCCACCCGTTCACGAACCGGACCGCACCTGACCGCCGGCGCCCCGGACAAACGCCGCCATGCCCTTGAGCTCCCGGCGAAGCCGCGGCAGCCACCACGCCCGCATCGGCACCGGGCCCACCTCCACGCTGATGTTGCCCGCGTACCGGTCCGCCAACAGCCGCGCCAGCAGCGCCGCGAGCGGCAGCACGCCGGTGCCGGGCACCTGGTGGTGGACGAAGTGGTTCCGCAGCAGACCGTTGTCGACGAGCGCCGACCCGGGGCGGTAATCGCTCAGGTGGACGTTCTCCAGACGCGGGCCGAACTGCGCCGCAGCATCGAGGAGATCGTGCCCGAAGGACGCCGCGTGCGAGGTGTCGAGCGTGAGACCGAGGTCGTACTCCCGGGCGAAGCGCACGAGCACGGCGAGGTCGGTGAAGGGGTTGCGGTCATCGGCGCGCCGCTTTCGGCCGAGGTTCTCGAGCGCGATCCGCACGTCCGCGCCCGCGGCGTGGCGCGCCTCCTCGATGCGGCGCCGGAAGCGGCGCGCCTGCGCGTCCCCGGGGTCGGCGCAGCGCCGGGGCGGGTGGGCGACCACGCGGGGGGCGCCGAGCGCGCGCGCCAGCCCGACCGCGCGGCAAAGCCCGCCGCGCCGTTCGCGCCACCCGGGAATCCAGACCAGCGGCGGGTGCACAGCCGCGATCTCGAGCCCGTGGTCGGCCACCAGCGCCCGCACGCGGCCGGGCCCGCGCACGACGACCTCGGGAGCGACCACCAGCTCCAGGCTCTCGAACCCGGCCTCGGCCGCCAGGCGGCACACCGCCTCGAGCGGCAAGCCGTAGAGCGCGCCGGTCGACAGGCTGATCCTCATACCAGCTCCCCTCCCGGCGGGAGACGTATTACACTTGGCGCGCCTCGACAACCGTTGCCCCGCGGATCCCCGACAAGATGGCCAGACCCGAGAAGCTCTTGCGTATCCTCGAGACCATCGACGGGCGGGGCTACGGCGCGTATCGCGACATCGCCGGGCGCTTCGACTTCGGCGAGTTCATCCTGTTCATCGACCACGTCCAGGCCGATCCCTTCGCGGCGCCGAGCCGGGTGCGGGTGAACCTCCCGGCCGGCATCGCCGCGCTCCCGCCGGAGCTGTACGCCGATGCGGCGGGCCGCGTGGCGGTGGCGGACTTCCTCGCGCGCCGCGCCGCCGAGGCGCTCCACCGCCACGGCCGCGGTATCCGCGGCTCGGGATCGAGCGGGCTGATCCGGATCGACGGGCCCGGCCAGGAGATCCTCGAGCACACCGCCGTCACCCTGCGCCCCGGCGGCATCGTGGACGCCCGCTTCTTCGTCGGGCTGCCCGCCAAGAACCGGCGGGTGCTCGCGCGCGTCTGCCGCTCGATGATCGAGTCGGAGCTGGTGGCCGTGCTCGAGGAGGCGCTGCTGTATCGCAACCTCGATGCGGACGCGCTGGCCGCGCACGTGGCCGCCTACCGGACCCAGGAAGCGCTGCGCGCCCGGCTGCCCGCGCACGGCCTCGTGGCGTTCGTGGGGGACGGCGCCCGCCTGCCGCGCCGCAGCGGCGTCGACGACCGGCCCCTCGAGGACGACCGCGTGGTGCCGTTCCGGGCGCCGCCCGAGCACCGCGTCGTCCTCACCCTCGACGACGGCCGCCGGTTCGCCGGCATGGGCATTCCCGCCGGCATCACGCTCATTGTCGGCGGCGGCTTCCACGGCAAATCGACCCTGCTGCGCGCCATCGAGCGCGGCATCTACAACCATGTGCCGGGCGACGGCCGCGAGCTCGTGGTGACGGACCCCACGGCCGTGAGGGTCCGGGCCGAGGACGGCCGCAGCGTGGCCGAGGTCGACATCTCCGCCTTCATCCGCAACCTGCCCTGCGGGCACGACACGACGGCGTTCTCCACCGAGCTCGCGAGCGGTTCGACCTCCCAGGCCGCCGGCCTCCTGGAGGCCCTGGCGGCGGGCGCGCGGGTGCTCGTGCTGGACGAGGACACCTCGGCGACCAACTTCCTGATCCGCGACCACCGCATGCAGCGGGTCGTGCCGGCCGCGTGCGAGCCGATCACGCCGCTACTCGACCGCGCCCGCGAGCTCCACGGCCGGCTGGGCGTCTCGATCCTGCTGGTGCTCGGCGGGTCGGGCGATTACTTCGACGTCGCCGACACCGTGATCCACATGAACACCTTCCGACCCGAGGACGCGACCGCACGCGCCCGCGAGGCGGCCGCCGCGCTGCCGACGGGCCGCACCTCGGAGGCGCCGCCGCTTGGCGCCGATCTGTTCCCGCCGCGGCGCCTGCTGCCCGCGACCTTCGCCGACCCGTCGGCGCTGCGGGGCGAGGCGCGGCTCAAGGCGCGGGGCACCAGGACGATCCTCCTCGGCAAGCACGCCCTCGATCTCTCGGCGCTCGAGCCGCTCGTCCACCCGGCCCAGGTGACCGCGCTCGCCGAGGGGCTCCGCCTGGCCCGCGACCACTTCGCCGACGGCCACCGCACGGTCGAGGAGGTCGTGGCATTGGTGATGCAGCGGCTCGACGAGGAGGGCCTCGACGCGCTGACCCGGCGCCCGAGCGGCGGGCTGGCTCGGTTTCGCGGGCTCGAGCTTGCCGCCGCGATCAACCGCCTGCGGAGCCTGCGCATCGCGCGGTAGTCAGGCGGACGCGCCGGGATGGGGCCTCGCAGCGACCGGCGCGCCGACGCGCCGGACCCGCTCGAGCCACGCCTCGAACGCCGCCCGCTCGGCGGCTGAGAGCGGGTGGCCGCCGTAACAGACCGCGTAGAGCCGCTCCACGATCGGCACGAGCGGCGTCTCGACCAGGGGCTCCACGCGCGCGGCGAACTCGAGCGGCGTCTCGCCCCGGCGCGGCCGCACGCCGCGGCGCTGCAGCGCGCCGAGGAGCTCGAGAATCGGGTGGCGCACGCGGACCGGCCCGGTCTCCGGCGCGGCGGCGCCGTCCGCGGCACCGGCGGCAAGCCGCCGGCGGCGGAGCGCAACCATCGCGAGCAGCCCGCCCAGCACGACCAGCAGCACCGGCCAGCCCACCGCCTCCACGATCTCGCGGGCGCGGGCCAGCAGATCCTGGTAGAGCGTGAGCTGCGCCGCGCCACTGAAGGAGTCCTGCGCGAGCGCGAGCTCGGCATTGGCCGCCTCCAGGGGCAGCGTCTCGAACGGAAGCGCGAGCCCGAGCGCCCCGGCGTCGCCCGCCGGCGCAGGATCGACGGCGACCCAGCCCAGCCGCTCGAAGTGGACCTCGACCCAGACGTGGGCATCCTGGCGGCGGAAGACGAAGCCGGGAATCGGCCGCTCCCGCCACTCCCCGCCCAGGTATCCCGTCACCACGCGCGCGGCGAGATCGGCGTGGCGGCACAGCACGGCCAGGCCGTCGGCGAACCGCTCGCAGTGGCCGGCCCGCGAACGGCACAGGAAATCCTCGGTCGGGTTGGCGCCAAACTGCACCGGCCCGAGCTCCAGTGTGTAGCGAAACGGCGGACTGCGCAGGTAGCCGACCAGCGCATCAAGCGCTTCCGTGCCGCCGCGGGCGCGCGCCACGAGCGTGCGCGCCAGGCTCGCCACCTTCTCCCGGCGGGGCCGCTCGGGGACATGGGTGTAGTGGTCCTGCTCCTCGTGCCGGGCGTGAAGCCCGTGGCGCCGCACGAGCTCCCGGACCTGCTCCCAGCCGTAGATCACCTCGCCCTCGACCCCGTAGCGGGCGCGCGGCCCGAGCGGGCGCGCGAAGACAAGCTCCTCCTCGGGGTGGCCGCGCAGCGCCCGATCGACCGCCACGCGGACGGGCCGCCCGAGGCTCACCACGTCCGCGCGGCCGTCCGGGTGCAGCGGCCGCACGTCGAGCCGGTAGCCGGCCCGCGGCCGGGGCGCCGGCCCGGGCAGGTCGACCCGCCCGCGGGCGTCCGGGCGGTGGACGCGCGGGTAGTGGGAGCCGCTCGCGGCCCAGCCCTGCTCCCGGCACTCGTCGAGGACGTGCGACCGGAGGTAGAGCCGGCCGCCGTACTCCGGAGGCAGCTCGCGACCGTGCGCCTCGAGCCGGATGCGCACCGAGTGAACGGGCGCCGGATCCCGCCGGATCCGGCCGTGACGCGTGAGATCGAGCGCGCGGCTCGGCCCGGTCCGGAGCGAGCCGGCGCGGGAATCGCCCGGGGCCGGCTCGGCATCGGCCTCGGCCACCGGCGCCGCGGATCCACCGAGCAGATCGAACGCACCGGTCAGCGTCGCGTAGCGCGGCAGCAGGTAGAAGACGGCGGCGCCGAGCACCCCCAGGACCGGCATCAGGACCAGCGCGAGCCCGGCCAGCCGAAGCGCGTGGCCGCGCGGCCGCAGCGGGCGGACGCCGACCGCGTCCACCTCGCGCGCCACGGCGTACTGGAGCAGCGCGAACACCAGAAGCGGGCAGAAGGCAGCGCCGAGCAGCCAGGACGGCGTGCGCGCGAGCGTCATCCCGTAGAGGAACTGGCAGACGGCCACCAGCCCGAGCAGCATCAGCTCCTGCACGGTGCGCCGGCCCGTCCACAGCGCCGCCTGCGCCGGATACAGGATCACCAGCCCCACGATGCTCAGGCCGTCGAGCGCCGAGAAGCGGTTTGCGGACGGCTCGAGGTACGGGCGGAGCACGGCCACGAGCACGAAGTAGGCCACGACGAGAACCACCGCCGCGCCGGCCGAGAGCCGCGGCGCGAGCCACCGGTAGACGAGACAGCCCAGCAGGCTGAGGCCGAGCGGCGCCGTGACCCAGGCCGGACCGCGCACCCGGGACAGAGCGGCCAGCGCAACCGCCGTCAGGAGGAACACGCCGACTGCAAGACCGCGCCGCCACCAGGGCGCCCGCCGTTCCTGCGTCCCCGGGGTCGTCATCCGCGCCTCCTTTCGATCCAGCGCACCAGGCGCGGATCGTCGGCGCGCACCACGATCTCGTCGGGGTGCACCGGCTCCCGGGGCGGCTCGTCCAGCACGACATGGACCCGGCGCACCGCGTGGCGGCGGCGCCGGCGCCCGCAAGCCCGCGGCAGCGCTCCCGGTCCCGGGCCGTACCGCGCGAGCAGATCCATCGCACGGACGAAGGTATGCGGGTGCGCGTCGACCACGGCCATGCCGGGCCGCGCGCCCTGCACCTCGAGCCGGAGCCGCACGCCCGTGCGGCGCGCCTGCTCCAGGAGCGCGGCGGTGAACGCGACCGCGCGCTCCGCCAGCGCGGCGAGCTGCGGGGTGGCGCGGCCGCGGCCGTGCAGGACGACGTCCGTCTCCCCCTCGGCCTGGGCGCGCATCTCCCGCACCACGAGCTTTCCGAGGCGCGCCGTGGCCCGCCACGAGATGCGGCGATAGCGATCGCCGGCCCGGTGGTCGCGCAGCCCGTAAAACTCGTCGTCTCCCGAGCGCACCACCTCCTCGCCGTCGCCGCGCGCGTGCGCCCGATCCGCCGCGACGAAGCGCGGCTCGAGGAAACCGGGCACGGGGTGGACGATGAGCTCCAGATGGACCGGCAGCACGGCGCGGTGCCGCACGAGGCCGAAGGGAAAGAGCGTCGTGACGCGCACCCACTCCAGCACGTACACGCCGCGCCGGGGGACCCGGTAGAGCCCCTCCACCCGCCGGCGCACCCCCACGGGGGCGTGGACGACCAGGAGGTGGCGGCCCCGGAGAAAGCCCGGCGCGATCCGGAGGCCGTGAGCGCCCAGCCAGCCCCGGCGCTTTCGCACATCGACCGTCAGCCGGAAGGGCCGGTTCGCGAGCACCCGCCGCGGCAGGTTCACGCGGAGCTCGAGCCCCCGGAGCACGGCGCGGCCGAGCGGAATCGACAGGAGCAGCAGCGGCGCCATGAACGCGCTCACGACCACGAAGGCGTTGCGGTCCCCGAGGAACCCGGCCGCCCAGAACAGCAGCGTGAACGCCAGCATTCCCTGCCCGGGTCGCGTGAGCGACCAGGAGGGCGGCCCCACGGACTCCAGGCCCGGGACCTCGTCGGGCGGCGCGCGGCGCCGGTGGCTCGCGAGCGCGATCATCGTTCCTCGGGGGTGCGGCGGCAACCGCGCGCGCCGCACGGCCGGCCGGGGAATCCACGCCGGCTCACCGCGGCACCGGCAGGCCTTCCAGCAGCTCGTGCATGCGCCCCTCCGCCGCCAGGGAGTCCAGACCGACCCCGTCCCGGAAGACCACCCGGTGGGCGCATACGGGCACGGCGAGCACCTTCACGTCGTCGGGAATCACGTAGTCGCGGCTGTGGACCAGCGCCCGCGCCTGCGCCGCGGCGGACAGCGCCAGCGACGCCCGCGGACTCATGCCCACCTCGATCTCGGGATGATCGCGGGTCGCGGCGGCGATGGCGAGGATGTAGTCCTCGATCGCGGGGTCCACGCGAATCTCGCGCACCAGCGCCTGCAGCCGGACCACCTCCTCGGTGGCGAGCACCGGCTCCAGCGCGTGCAGCGGATCGACCCGGCGGCGGGTGCGCAGCACCTCGCGCTCGCTCTCGCGGTCGGGATAGCCGATCCGGATGCGCATCAGGAAGCGGTCGAGCTGAGACTCGGGCAGCGGGTAGGTGCCGAGGTACTCCTGCGGGTTCTGCGTGGCCACCACCAGGAACGGCGCGGGGAGCGGCCGCGTGATCCCATCGACGGAGACCTGCCCGTCGTTCATGGCCTCGAGCAGGCACGACTGGGTGCGGGGCGTCGTCCGGTTGATCTCGTCGGCCAGCACGACGTGAGCGAAGATCGGACCGGGCTGGAAGACGAAGGTCGCGGTCTCGGACTGGTAGACGCTCACGCCCAGCACGTCGGAAGGCAGCAGGTCCGCGGTGAACTGGATGCGGCGGAACCGGCCGTGCAGGCTCTGCGCGAGCGCCCGGGCCAGGGTCGTCTTCCCGACGCCCGGGATGTCCTCGAGCAGGAGGTGCCCGCGCGCGAGCAGCGTCACCAGCGCGAGCTCCACCACCTCGGGCTTGCCGAGCAGGATGCCGGCGACGTTGTCTCGCATCCGCGCCAGCGCGCGGTGCTCGAACGCGCGCGGCGCCGGGCCCAGCGGCGCGGGCAGGCTTGGTTCATCGGCCACGATCGCAGATCCTCCTCGGGGTACTGCGCACGCGACGCGCGGGCGCGGCGCGAGCTCGCCGCGCGCGAGCCCTGCATCTGCATGAGGGTACCGGAGATGGCGCGAAGTTGCAAACCTGTCGTGCGGCGGGCGCGCCGTGGCGCCGCCCCCGGGGCGGCACGCCGCCGGTCGCTCGGTTACCGCCGCCGGGAGGATGTGGTAACCTTTCTCGCAACGGGGCGCTTGTGCCCGGGGGGGCGGCCGGCAGGGGGTGCGTGGAGCGCCCCCGATCGCTGCGGGCTCGGCCATGGCGTCTGGAACGGGACCGGAGAGCATGACGGTGTCCCTGACTTCGTGCACGTCGCTCGAACGCGCGGCGCCGTTCCTCCTGCTGCTCGTGCTCCTGGGGGGCTGCGGCGACCGCGACCCGGCGCCCGCGGCCGGGACTGCGGCGGCGCCCGCGGCCGTGCGGCCGCAGGCCGGCGACCGCCTGAAGCAGCTGCCGGACCGGGCGCAGGCGCCGGTCCCGGAGGAAGGCCCCTTCCGGTTCCACGATCGCGAGACCCGCCCGACGGCGCGCGACGTGGCCTGGCTGCTGCTCAAGGCGTCCCGCCAGAAGTCGGTCTCCAGGGAGAAGGTCGGGGTGGAGCTGGTCGGCAGCCTGAAGGGAGTTTCGTTCGGCCACTTGAAGCGCTTCTTCGAGTCGCTCGGGCTGCGGCCGCGCGCGGTCGAGGAACCGCTCGCGGCGTTCCTGCTGCGTGACACCCCCGGCGTGCTCGCCATGAAGCCCGTGAACCCGGCGCTTCCGGAGTGGGCGTGCAGCTTCCTCCTCTTCCGCGGCCTCACGCCGGACGGCAAGCTCGAGGTCACCGACCCGCTCACGGGAGCGCACGTGGTGGACGAGGCGGCGCTGGCCGAGCGCTACCTCGGCGCCGCGTTCTATCTCGAAGAGGACGCGACGGGCCCCCTCCTCGAGGAGGCGGACATCGGCGTGGACGAGATTCACTACAGCTACGACCGCGTCGATGCGGGCACGCTCGTGCGCAAGACCTTCCGCATCTTCAACCGCGGCGCCGCTCCGCTGAAGATCCTCGGCATCCGCCCGACCTGCGGCTGCCTGGCGACGCCCCTCCACGAGAAGGGGGCCAAGGTCGCCGATCCCAGGGCCACGTTCAAGCGCAACCCCGACACCGGAGTCTGGGAGATCGACTTCGTGGCCGGGAAGCTCTCCACGGTGATCGCGCCGCACGGCGAGGTCTACGTGACCGGCTTCTACGACACGACCAACCGCATCGGACGCCAGCCCACTTCCTTCACCGTCGTGTTCAGCGATCCCGACGAGCCCGAGCTCACCTTCGTGGTGGAAGGGTTCGTCACCCAGGTGGCGCAATTCGACCCGCCCGTCCTTCACTGGCCCGAGATCCGGTCGGCCGAGGGCGCCCGCGCCCACATCTGGCTTCGGAGCACGAAGGGCCGGGACTTCGCGATCGAGCGCATCGAGTTCAAAAACGACCACCTGGCAGTGGCTCTGGATCCCGACGCCCCGCGCGAGGCCGCGCCGGTGACGTTCGTGCTGCCGCGCGCCGCGGCGCCGCGGGCGCACCCGGCCGCCGACGGCTGGCAGGCCCTCGAGGTGCGCGTGAAACCCGGCGCCCCGGTGGGCCCCTTCAACACGGTGATCCAGCTCTCCACCGACCTCACCTCGAGCCCGCTCGCGTTCGGCGCCTGGGGCACGGTGAAGGGCAACGTGGTCGTGGAGCCGACGCTCGCGAGCTTCGGCCGCGTGCAGCTCGGCGTGCAGGCAACCGCGCTCGTCCGGATCCACTCGATAGGCCCGGAGCCCTTCCGGGTCACCGAGGCGGTGGTGAGCCAGCCCCGGCTCATGGACGTGGCGCTCCGCGAAGAGGCGCCGGGCGTCTACGTGGTGGAGCTTGCCCTAAGGAAGGGCTGGCAGGCGCCCTCGCTGCAGGGTCAGCTCACGGTGCGGACGAACGACTCGCTCGAGCCGGTCGTGCACGTGGAGGTGACGGGATTCGTGCAGCGCTGACCGACCCGGTCACGCGCGGCGAAAGCGGGCGAGGAAGCGGCGCATCTCCCGGCACTCGTCGTCGCCGCCGGCGCCCTCGAGCGCTGCGCGAGCGCGCTCCCGGAGCCACACGTCCGGGTTGGTCCCGCCGTGCCGATAACACCAGCGCCTGAGCGCCCAGGCCTCGCCGGGGTTCGCGAACGGCGGCTCCTCCTCGGGCATGCGCCAGCCAAGGAACGTGAGCGTGCGCGCCGCCTCGACCGCGAAGATGCGCGTGTGCGTGTCCTGCGACGAGAGCAGCTGGCGAATCCGCGGCATCAGCGTGCCGTCGTAGGAGGCGCCGGCCACCCAGCCGAACAGCGCCGCCGGGTAGCGGGCGGGCCCGAGGGAGTCGGTTTCCGCCAGCCGCACGATCCGCTGGACGGTCTCGCCGTCCCGCAGCACGACCAGGCAGCGGGCCGCCATGCGGACCGCCGGCCCCTCGCCGTAGAAGAGAATCTCGCGGTAGGGCGCCGGAGAGCGCTCGACCGCGAGCAGATCCTCGGCGGCGTCGGGATCGAAGTCGAGCGCCTGCATCTCCGCCACCACCGCCGCCGCCGGAGAACCCAGCCACGGTCCTCGCGGCGGCGCCGCCGGCTCGGCGACCTCCAGGTTGAGGAGGCCGAGCAGCACCAGAGCCATCAGTTCACCCATGCCATTTCCTTTTTTCCCCCCGGTGAATGGCTCTAAGTTACCAAATGGCAAGGGGATAGGCAAGGGTCCCGAAGCACTTTCCGGGTGGATTCAGCAAGATTTTCCGGAGCGCTCCCGGCCCGGCGCCGCGGGTGGCTCCGGCGGCGTTGCGGGTGGCTCCGGCGGCGTTGCGGGAGCCTCCGGCGGCGTTGCGGGAGCCTCCGGGGGCGCCGCGGGAGGTGCAGCCGTGACGGCCCGGGTGGCGCGCTTCAGGAACAGCAGCGCGAAGCAGGTGCCGAGCACGTCCGTTGGCGCGCACGACGACGTGTCGTCCCACCGGCCGGTCTTGGTCTCCTGCTCGGCGAGCAGATACTCGGCGCCCTCGCGGTACCAGGGGTGCGCGCCGATCGTCTCCCGGCCCGAGAGCGAGCCGATCCGCTCCAGCGCGTAGAGGTAGCAGTAGAGGTAGTGGTGCGCCTTGGGATTGCGCTGGACCTCCCAGTTCTCGTCCAGCCACTTCTCCGCGTCGCGGATCGCCGCCTCGAGCCGGCCGTCCGGAGAAACCCCGAGGCGGCGGCACTCGAGCCGGCACAGGTGGAGGGAGGCCAGCCCCGCCGCGGTCGTGCCGCCGGAGACGTGCATCGCGTCGCGGGTGCGGCCCGGCCCATAGGGAAACCCCCGCGCCAGGCCGCCCTCGCCGGTCGTCAGCTCGGGTTGACTCTCCTGGAGGTCGCAGAGAAAGCGGCTCGCGTCCTGGAAGACGCGGGGCGGCACCGCGTAGCCGGCGCGCGACGCCGTGACCAGGCCGAGCAACGCGAATACCGTCGCCGAAACATCGCGATCGAAGCTGAGTGCGGCGTTGACGGTGTAGTAGCGCCAGCCCCCGCCGGTCTGGGCGCGCTCGAGGAAGCCCACGAGATGCGCGGCCCATTTCCAGTCGTCCCGGGCGTAGGCGCAGCCGGGCGGCGCCTTGCCCGGGTCGCGGCCCGCCTGCTCTGGCGGGACCGGGTCGCGCGGCGTCCCCGTCACCGTCTCGGAGTAGCGGGCGTCGATGGCCATCAGCAGCACCGCGGTCTCGTAGGTCGTGGCGGGTCGCGCGTGCCGGCGCGCCAGGCGCTGGTAGATCTCCCGGAGCGGCGCCGCGGCGGGTTTCTTGCCCGTGGTGAGCAGCGTGTAGTAGGCGAGCGCGGTGAGACCGGACGGGAAATCGTACGTGTTCAGCGCGCCCTCCGCCGGCAGCGGCCCGTAGTCGGCCTTGCGGCCGCGCTGGCGCACCAGCCAGCTCGCCCCCCGCGCGATGGCCTCGTCCACCCGCTTCTGGAAGGCGGCGGCCTCGCGCGCCCTGGCGGCCGCCTCTTGCGGCTCGTCCTGCGCGGCACCGACCGCGCCCGCCGCCGCCAGCACGAGCAGCACCGTGACGGATCGGGTCCGTTTCGAGAACGTCATGTCTCCATGGAAAACGATGCGAGGCCGGCGCGCAAGGACGTTGTTCCCGCGCCGGCGCCGGCTGGCGGGAAAACGCTGTGCGAATGCGAGAATATGGGGTAGGCTCTCCTCCTCCGGCCGGTCCGCTGTCGCCGGGCTTTGCGCCGGGGAACCTGCCGCCACAGGAAGGTCCGTTCATGCTACACGCTCGCCGCAAGCGCCTGCTGCTCGCGATCGCCGGGGTGCTCGTCGTCCTGGGCGGCGCACTGCTCGTCTGGATGGACCGCCATCCGGTCGATGTGCCGTGGCTCGATGACCGCGACCCCGAAGCGCCATCGATCGACGCCTTCTCGAACGAGGCGGCCCCGGTCCTGCTCATCAGCTCGCTCGAGGACCTGGCCCGCGCCGCGCGCGCGCGCGACTTCGACCGCATGGACTGGAGCCTCGCCTGGCGGAACCTCCTCGAACAGGAGGTCGGGTGGTTCGCCCACCGGGAGTACGTCGAGCTCGGCGCCGAGCCGTGGACCGGACGCGCCCTGGTGATCGTCGCCCACAGCGCCATCGCCCGCTGCACGCCGGCGGAGATCGCGGAGCTCGCGGCGTTCGTCGCGGCCGGCGGCGTGTTGCTGCTGGACCGCCCCGGCCCCGCGTGGGAAGCGCTCTCCGGGCTCAGGCTCGGGCCGGAGCGCCGGCGCGAGGGCCGGATCAGCGCCGCTGCGCCGGACGTGCTGGCGCCCGAGGTCCGCGCGGAGCTCCAGCGCGCCGGGATCCCGCTGCCCGTGCGCCTCCACGCCCTGGATTCCCCGCTGGACGCGGGCCTCGAGACGCTGCTCGCATTCGACGGCGAGCCCGCCCTGGTGGCCCGCCCGGCGGGCCGCGGGGCCGTCGTCAGCGTGCTGTTCGATCTGGGCTGGCTGCTCGTGACCGTCCAGCAGGGCCGGCCCGAGCCCGACTACCGCGTCGCGAAGCGCTGGGGGTTCTACCGCCACCTGCTGGAATCGCACGACCTGGTCTGGCACGAGTCGTACCTGCGCAACGCCGTCCCCGCCGCCGACGTCCTCGAGCGCGCCGTCCTCGCCGCGGCGTGCCGCTTCGTATCGCTCCCGGTGTGGTGGGCCTTCCCCCGCGAGGCCATGGGCCTGCTCCTGATGACGCACGACGAGGACGAGTACGGCGCGGACCGGTGCCGGCTGCTGCTCGATCACGAGGTCTCAATCGGCGCGCGCTCCACGTTCTTCCTGCTGTCCGGCCGCCGCATGGAGGACGGCTGGCCGGCGGACGCGGTCCGTCACTTCGCCGCTCAGGGCGCCGATCTCGCGCTCCACTGGAACCGGCTGCCGGCCATCACCGGCCTCTGGAAACTCGAGCCGATCGCGCGTGTGTTCGCGCTCGCCGACCAGGTGGACTTCTTCCGGGAGACGCAGCGGCGGGGCGGGCTGCCCGCCGGCCCGCTGCTCAACCGCAACCACTACCTGATGTGGGCCTCGCCCGCGGAGTTCCGCGCCGGCGACACCCACTACACGCGCACCTTCCGGATCCTCCACCGCCACGGCATCGTGATGGACTCCACCTACGGCCCCAACCGGGAGGGACGCGGCTACCTGTTCGGGACGGGGCGGCCCTTCCATCCGCTCGACGTCGACGGCAAGCACATCCCGCTGCGAGAGATGCCGTTCTTGAGCCAGGAGGACTGGGGCGGCGAGGACGAGGCCTGGTTCGGCCGGCTGTTCGCCGAGAGCGAGGCGTGGTACCACAGCGCGATCTGCTGCATCTTCCACCCGCACCTGATCGTCCGGGAGGAGGCCGGAGAGCGCCTCTGGAAATCGGTCTACGCGAGCGCCGCCCGCCACCGCCATGCGGCCGTGAGCTTCCGCGAGTATCACGACTTCCTGGAGGCGCGGCGCGCCAGCCCGCTCCGCTTCGCGCGGGCCGACGACGGCGCGCTGCGGATCGAGTGCGAGGCCGAGGGGCCCGACCTGGCCGTGCTGCTGCGCGGCACCGTGCACGCGGTCGAGCTCGACGGCCAGCCCGTCGACCGACCGGGAACCTTGTCGCTCGACGGCCAGCGCTGCACGCTCGTGGCGGTGCCCGCCGGACGGCACGTCCTCGTGATCCGGGATGGAAACAGTCGTTGACTCGCTTGCCCACACGGCGCCTTCCTCCCCGCTCTGTCCGGGTCCCGCACCGGGATTCGTGCGCGGCCTAAAGGCCAGCCGTAGGCGCGACGATAGGAACAGCGAAGCGAGGAGCCCTGCTGCGACCATGGAGCCGCATGTACCCGCGCCACCCCCAGCGCCCGATCCCGGGGACCGGCTGCCGGCGGTAACCGCCTTCCTCTCCAGCTTGCTCAAGCTGGTGCGTATCCTCCGGCTCTACCCCGCCGGCCATCCGCTGATCGCGACGGCGACGGCAGAGCTGCGCGGTGCGCGGGCGGCCCTGGACGAGACAACGCACATCGCCGTGGACCACCGGACCGGCTCCCTGGTTCTCGACGGCACGCGGGTCGTGCCGCTGCCCCGGAGCCTCGGCCTCCTCGACAAGCTCCTCATCGAGCAGAAGGCGGACGTCCTGGCGATCAGCGGCGCCGCCGGCGAGACCGAGATCGTGTCCCTGGCCGCGCGGCTCGCCCGGCCCGAGGATCCGGCGGCGGCGGACCGCGACCGCGACGACCGTCACCCGGGAGTGCAGCTCGTAGCGGCCGGTGTCATGCCCGTCCTCGACCCGGCACTCGCCGCGGCCGTGGCGGCCCCGTTCTCGCTTGCGCGACTGCTCGCGGCGGCCTTTCCCTTCCGCACGCCCACCGCAAGCGTTCCGATCCCGTTCCAGGCCTGGGCGTGCCCTTCCCTGGACGGCTCCTCCTCGGCCCTCGAGCAGGTCCACGACGTGGCGCAGACCCTGCACCGCGATCCCGCCGGCCTCGCCCGCCGGGTGATCGCCGCCGCCGGAGAGCGGCTCGCAGGCGCCGAGAACGACGCCCCCGAGGACCTGCTGCGCGCGCTCGCGCACGGCCTCGAGCGGCTGGTCCTGGCGCGCCTGGACGAGGATGGCGGCGGCCTCGCCGAGGCGCGCGACACCGTGAACCGGGTCGTCGCCCCGCTCGCGCCCGGCTTTCTCCGGCGCCTGCTCCCCACCGGATCGGACGGCGCCTCCCGGGCGGACAGACTCCTCCAGCACTTCTCGCCGCCGACCCGCATCCGCCTCCTCAAGGCGGCGGTCCGCGACGGCGGGCTGGACCGCACGGAGTTCTCTCGCCTCCTGGAGGCGCTCACCGCCGACGCCGCGGACGAGGAGAACCTGTTGACGCTCCTCTCCCAGGAACTCGACCGTGACACCGCGCCCGCCGCCGAGCGCGAGCCGTGGCTTGCCGTCATTGGCTCGAGCTGCCCGCGGCGCCGGCGCCGCGCCGTGGTGCTTCTCCTCGCCGGCGACGCCGAGACCGCCGCGCGGGTCCAGGCCGCGCTCGAGGAGCACGGCCTCACGGTCCACGTGCTGAGCAACGGCGCGCGGCTGGTGGGCGAGGTGGAACGGCTCGCGCCGGACGTCGTGATCCTGGACCCGCAGCAGCGGGGCACTCCGGGGCTGCCGCTCATCGCCGCCCTGCGCCGGGCGGGCAGCCGCCGGCGCGCGGTTCCCCTCGTCGTGTTCACCCACGAGGAGTCGTTTCGCCACGACTTCGAGGTCATGAGCTACCCCGGGTGCCGGTTCCTCCTCGCCGACGAGGGGCTGGATCGACTGCGGGCATGCCTCGACGAGATGCTGGCCGCGGAGCCACCGCCCGTCTCCACCGCCGGGCGCCCCGTGCCGAGCAACTACCGGCCGGCTTCCGAGATCGCCCGCGGCCACCTCTACGTGCCCCGGTTCGAAATCCTCACCTTCTTCGAGCCCGGCACCGGCGAGACGACGACCTTCCTCGACATCGTTCCGCTCACCGCGAGCCGCACGGTGATGCTGCTTGCCGACGGTTTCCGGCCGGACGACGGCCGGGACGACACGGCCGTTGCCGTCCGCGCGGCAATGCGCGAGCTGATGGACTCGGGAGCCGAGCCCCGGGCGCTCATCGACGCCCTGAACACGCTCTTCCACGAGCACTTCGCCGGCCGGCCGCTCATCACGGCGCACGCGGTCCTGGTCGATTCCGAACGGCCGGCGATCACCAGCTGCCTTGCCGGCGGCGTGCGACCGATCCGGATTGACGCGCTCGGGGACAGCGAGGAGATCGCTCTTCCCACCGGAATCGTGCTCGGTTTCTCACCCGCCGGCGTCTTCAAGCACACGCTGCAGGAGCGCGTGCTGCCGGTCGGCGCGGGCGACAGCGTGCTGATCTTCTCGCACGGCCTGGCCCGGACGCTCGGCGAGGGCGAGGAGCAGCGGGCCTTTCGCCGCATTCGCCGCGAGATGGCGCTGGCGTACCACGAGACGCGCGCCCCGGCCTCGCCGTTGCTGCTTGCACGTGACCGGATCGCCGCGGCGGTCCAGGGGGCTGGGGAGGCAGCCACCGATCGCGCCGCCATCTGGATCCGCAACCTCGAGCGCCGGGCGCCCTCCCGCCCGACGACCCGGCGGCGTCCCGCGCCGGCACGCCGGACAGCGGCGCCATGAGTCTGCGCGCGGCCGAGCGCCGGCTCCGCGCGCTCTACCGGCGCGTCGATCGGCAGGTCGCCGCCGCCGGACCCGTCTGCACCCGGTCCGGGCGCTGCTGCGATTTTGCCCGCTCCGGCCTGACGCTCTTCGCCACCGCGCTCGAGACGGACCTGGTCCTCGCCGCGCACGCGCCCCCGGCCCCGGAGCGCGCCGGGGCGTGCCCGTTCCAGCGGCACGGCCTCTGCACGATGCGCGCGCTCCGGCCGCTGGGGTGTCGGGTCTACTTCTGCGATCCCCGCTACCTCGCGACGGCCATGAGCGGCATCGCCGAGTCCGCCCAGCGCGCACTCAGGCAGATTCACGAGGAGCACGGCGTCCCCTACCGCTACGCCCCGTTCCTGGAGCTCCTCGCGCGACCGCGGCCGGCACCAGCGTGAGGACGCGCACGGCACGGCGCCTGCGCCCGGCAATCCGCCGCCCGCCGGCGCGCTCCGGGGCGCCTCGGACGTCGGAGCGCGCGCCCGAACGGTTCGTCCCTCCCCACCGCCGGGTATAATCCGCGGCATGGATCCGCATCGACCGCGCGCGGCCGAGGCCCCGGCTGCCGGACCCGCTCGGGCTCATCTGGGGTTCGTCTGCCTCACGCTGGCGGTCGTGCTCGCCGCCACGCTGGTCGCATTCGACGAGGCCCCCGGGCTGTGGGGGCTCGGCGGCTGGGGCGATGCGCGCCTGCCCTTCCTGGTGGCCGCCGCGGCCGCGCTGCTCGTCCTCGTGGTCGTCAGACCGCTCGCCGCGCGGCTCGGCGCGGCGGTGCTGGCCGTTCCGCTGCCGGTCCGCGGCATCGGCCCCTTCGTGGTCGGGCTCCTCGTCGTGCCCGTCTTCTACGCGCTGCGCACCTCGGTGCTGGTCGGCGACTGGCGTCTCGTGCTCGAACGTCTCGCGCTCGATCTCTACTATCCCTCCAGCCTCTGGACGGACTACCTGTTCCGGCTGGCCCAGGCGGCCGGCGGCCGGTCCGGGTTCTTCCCCGACGACGCCATCGCGCTGGTATCCGCGGCGAGCGGCGGCGTGTTCGTCGCCTTCCTGCTCCGCCTCGCCGGCGAGCTGGGGGACACGCCCGGCCGCCGCCGCTTCCTCTTCTGGTTCCCGCTCGTGAGCGGCGCCACCCTGATCTTTTTCGGCCACCTCGAAGCCTACGGCCCCGTGGCCGCCGGACTGGTCGTGTTCCTCGATCTGCTGGTGCGCGCCCGCCGCGGCCGCCTGCACCTTGCACTGCCGGGATTCGCGCTGGGCGCCGCGGTCTGCCTCCACGGCGTGGCCCTGCTGTGGCTCCCCCCGTACCTGGTGGCGGTCGTCCGCTGGAGCGCGACCCACCGCCTGCGCCGCCTGCTCCTCAGCGTGCTCCTGTTCCTGCTGCCCGTGGCGGTCTCGGCCGCGGTTCTCTTCTTCGTGCACTGGGGCGCCCGCCCGCCCGACGACCCGGCGCTGCGCCACGGGACCTTTCTCGGCGCCGCGGGCCAGGGGCTGATCACGCCCCTCACCCGCGCGGCGGCGTCGGAGGCGCACGTCTACGTGCTCGCGGAGGCGCGCCACTGGATCGACCGGTGGAACGTGCTGCTGCGGCTCGCGCCGATCGCGCTGGTGCTCGCCCTGCCGGCACTGGGGGCGCGCGGCCGGCGGCGCTTTCCGCGCGACCCGATCCGGGCCGACCTCCACGACCACCTCGCCCTGACGCTGTGCCTCTCGCTGCTGTGGCTGGCGGTGCACAACCTCAGCTACCCCGCCGCCCACGACTGGGACCTCTTCGCCCCGATCGGCTTCCTGCTCGCGCTGCTCGCCGCGAGCGCGCCGGGCGTCCCCCATCCGGAGCGCACCGCCGGCTGGCTCGCGCTCGCGGCCTTCACGGCGCTGCCCTGGTGGGCGACGGCGATCGCGCCGCCGGCCTACAAGGCCGCGGCGGCGCACTACGCGCTGGCACGCGTCTACCAGGAGATCGGCGGACCGCAGGCGGAGGCCGCCTTCCTGCACCACCTCGACCGGGCCGCCTCCCGCGGCACCCGCCCGCATCGGCTCGCGGTCAAGACGCTCGGCGTGTATTACGCCTCCCGCGGCCAGCCGCAGGCCGAACGCTGGCTCCAGCTCGGCGCCGACGCCTACCCCTGCGACGCCGAGATCCGCGCCAATCTCGGGCTTTACCACTACAGCCTGAAGAAGTACGCTCCCGCCCTGGAGCATCTGCGCGCCGCGGTCGCGCTCGCGCCCGACGCCCCGCTCTTTCACCGCGATCTTGCCCGGCTCCTCTTCGAGATCCAGGACCACGAGGAGGCCTATGCCCACTTTCGCCGCGCGGTGGAGCTCCGGCCCGACGACCGCGAGCTCGTGGACGACGCGCTGCGGGCGGCCTGGAAGGTGAACCGGCCGCGCGAAGGCCTGGCCTTCCTTGCCCGGCTGCACGAGCACCACCCCGAGGACCGCGAGATTCTCGAGCGCCTCTTCGAACTCGAGAAGCAGGCGGGCTCGCTCGAGAAAGCGCGCCACTACCAGCAGAAGCTGATCGAGCTCGCCAGCCGCCGCCGCGACGAGTGACGGCGGCGGCGCCGGCGACCCGCGGTCAGGGCACGCCCGCTTCACCCGCCAGGTAGCGAGCGCAGCGCAGGCCGAGGAACTTCGTGCGCAGGACCGGCGGGTAGCCGACCCGCGTGTTCACGCGCAGAAACTCGGGCGAGTGGAACCAGGACCCGCCCCGGACCAGGTAGCCGCCGGCCTCGGGATGGGGCTCGAGGCACCACTCCATGACGTTTCCGGCCATGTCGTGGCAGCCGAACGGCGAGCGCCCTTGCGCCAGGGACATCACCGGAAGGGGTCCGGCCGCGTCGCTCCCGAGGTAGTTGGCGTAGTGCCGCTGGGGCGCGCCGTCGCCCCACGGATAGACGGCCTCGGGCACGCCGCGCGCCGCCAGGACCCAGGTGGCGTCGGTCATCAGGCTCTTGCCGGCCCACCGGGCGTAGGCGTAGGCGTCCCACCAGTCCACCCCGACCACGGGCAGGTCGTCGGCCGCCAGCGCGGGATCTCCCCAGAACGCCGGCGTGCGGTCCTTGCCGGTCGGCTCGGAGGGATGCGAGTAGCGGCGCGGTTCGGCCGCCTCGCGGCTCCACTCGAGGAAGCGCCGGTACTGCGCGTTGGTGACCTCCGTGACATCCACGAAGAACGGCTCGGTCGTCGAGCGCCGCGGTCGGCCGCGCCCGTCGCGCACCACGAACTCCACCCCGGGAACGCGCACCATGTAGGACCGGTCCTTCAGCGAGAAGAACTTGTCGCCGCGCGGCTCGAGCTCGGGCGGCACCCACCCGGGGTGGTGGAGCTGGATCCGGGTGATCTCGCTCCGGTGTCCAGCCCGGTCCTCCACCGCGAAGCTCAGCTCAGGGTGGAGTCCGCTCACCGGCACCGTGAATGTGAAGCGCCGCTCCTCGAGGGTCACGTCCTGCTTCTCGGGTTCGCACCAGACCGCCGCGATCGGCTCGCTCGCCTCGCCGCGCACCACGACCTGCGAGGCCTCGAGCACGGCGCCGGACCGCGGCTCGAACGCGGCGATCGTCGGCGGCCGGGTGTCGACGTGCACCGCGAGCTCGCGCACCAGCAGGTTGTCGCCGTGATCCCGGATCTCGATGCGGAACGTGTGGTCCCCCTCGGCGAGCCCGCGGCAGGCGAACGTGGACACGCCCTCGGCGTCCGGGGGCGCCACCTCGGCGCCCAGGCGGACCTCCTTGACGGGGTACTGCCCCAGGTGGACCTGGATCTCGCACTCCGCGGCGGTCAGCAGGGGTCCGGGAGGCGCCAGCGTGATCCGGAGCGCCTGGCCGATGCTCTCGTGAATGCGGTCGCGGATGGCGAGCAGGCGGTCGCGCGATTCCTCGCCGAATCTCAGCCCCAGGCGATACGTCTCCTGCGCCTCGAGCAGCCGCCCTTGCGCCGCCAGGGCGTCGCCCCAGAGCGCGTAGACGTGGGAGATTCCCTCACTCACCTCGGCGCGATCGGCGACGAGTTTCCCGGCCTCCTGGTACGCGTCGAGCGCAGCCGCGAATCTTCGCGCGCCGAGCTGCTGCGCCGCGTGCGCAAGCGCCGCGGCGAAGCGCTCCTCGGGCGTCGGCGCCGCCGGAGGCCCGGGCGGAGACGGTACCTCGGAAGCCGCCGCAGGGGCCGGCGCGGCGGGCGTCGGCGCGACAGCGGCCGGCGCGACCGGCGCCGCGGCAGGCGTCGCCGCGGCAGGCGGCGCCGGCGGACGCGCCGTCACGGACGCCGGCACCGGCCGCGGCTTATGCCGCGCGGTCTCGGCCCGGGCCGCAATCGCCCGGTCCGGCGGGGTCTGCCGGCGCTGGTGCTGGTAGAAGAACACTGCCCCCGCCACCGCCACCACCGCCACGGCAGCCGCCGCCACCAGCCCGAGCGGCCGGGGCCGCCGCGGCGGCCCCGCGCCGACCGCCGCCGCCGGGACCTCCAGGCAGGCGCGCACCTCGGCGGCCGTCTGGAAACGCTCGTCGGGGTGCTTGGCCAGGCAGCCGAGGATGACCTGCTCGAGAGGCTCCTCGATGGAGGCGACGAGCTCGGAGGGCGCTTGCGGGACTTGGTGTACGTGCGCGTACGCCACGTTGCCCTCGACGAACGGTGGCCGCCCGGTCCGGAGCTCGTAGAGGATGCAGCCCAGCGCGTAGAGATCGCCGCGATGGTCCATGCCCTGGTGGAGCAGGTCCTCGGGCGGGGCGTAGGCAACCAGGCGGGCCCGGTTGGTGACCTCGCGATTCAGGGCCGTACGCTGCTCGCGGAGCAGGCGGGCCAGTCCGAACCCGCGCACCTTGATCGAGCCGTCGTCGAGGATCCAGACGTGCTCCGGACGCAGGTCGCGGTGGATGATCCCCGCCGCGTGCGCGGCATCGAGCGCGCGGAGGATCTCGAGGCCGATAGCGTCGGCCTCGGCGGGCGCAAGCTGGCCGCCCTGGGCGAGAAAGGCGGCGAGATCCTGGCCGTCGAAGCGGTCCTCCACCAGGTAGCCGCACCGCTCGCCGGTCACGTAGTCCAGCACCCGGACGATGGCGTCGTCCCGGAGCTGGGTGAGGATCTCGACCTGCATCATGAGCTGCTTCTCGAGTCGCTCGCTGGAGGTCAGCTCGGCCGGCAGGCGCGTGAGCACCACCTCGCGGTTGAGCTCGTGGTCGAAGGCCGGACGGGTCTCTCCGATGGCGCTCATCCCGACGGGACCGGTGGCCTCGAAACGCCCGAGCAGCAGCGATTCACGCGAGGAGGCCTCGGCGCCCGCTTTCCGCCCCCCGGGAGAAGACCCGGTCGCTCCACCGGCACCCGCGTTTGCCTCGGACGGTCTTGCTTCGGACATGGAGGGATCTCCTTGCGCATCGCCTGCCAGCATCGGAAGCGCGGCCACACCGTGGGGCGCGGCCACACCGGAGTTTTTCGGCATGGGCGCCCTCCAGCCTGAGCCCGGCCCGGGTTCCCGCCCCGCGCCGGCCCGGCCGCTTCCGCCGGCGGGCGCACCTGGTAGAATGCCGCGGCAGTCCGCTTCGAGAGACGGCAGCGATCCGGAGCGCGGCAAGCCCGGGCATGCCGTGACCTTCGGAACCGGAGGCGCCAGACGATGCCGCACGTGACGATCGAGGGCGCGCTCGACCTCCGGGCGTTCTCAGGCGAGTTCATCCCCGTCGTCGAGCAGCTCCCCTGGGGCCTCCTCCGGATCCGCAACGTCTACCTCGACGCCCGCGGTCGCACGCTGCTGTTCGAGGCCCTGGCCATGGAAAGCGGGGCGGGGCGCAGTTTCCTGGTCCGCGTCGAGACCAAGCGATCCGACCGCCACATGGTGCGCCTCGACCCGATCGTGCCGGTGGACCGGACCCGCGGGGTCCGGTCGGCCGTGGTCTGGGTGGCGCGGAGGCTCCGCGACCGCAACCCCGGCTGCGCGTTCGGCACCACCAACCTCGCGGAGCTCGCCGGGTCCTGAATCGAGAGCGGCCGGCGGCCGCTCCGGACGCCGCACCGCGGGGGACCAGGAACCGTTTTCCGGCGCGGCGGCGGCCCGATCACGGCCGCGACTCAACCCCGGGGCGCCGGCTGCCGAAATAGCCTACAGCAGCGCGCTCCCCGCGGGCCGGCCGCGCGGCGTCGCCCGCTTGCCCCAAGGCGGAGGGATCCATGAGCTCTCGAAGGGTTCGCGCAAGAATAACTTCCCGGATTTCGCCGCGAGATTCTCGTTCAGGTTCCTGTGGCGGGAAGCCGGTTCGAATCAGAGATTCCACTGGCTTTCCGCCGCGCGGACCTGGGCGAGAAGAGCCGCGAAAACCGGAAGTCATTCTTGCGCGGGCCCTAAGGCTGTTCGCCTGTCTGCTGGCGCTCGCCCTCGCTCCGGACCCGGCGCTGCCGGCCCAGACCGGCGCCGACCAGGCCGCCGCTCGCGTGTTCGCCCGGCTGCTCGACGAGTTCGGCCCGGACGCCGAGCTGCGCTTCGTGCGCGCCTACAGCCATCTGGAACGGACCGAGTTCGCCCGCCTCTCCACCGAATTCCTCCAGAACCGCGAGAGCGCGCTGCGCCGGTTCCTGGCGCAGTTCGACGCCGCGGCGGAGGCCCACCGCGCACGGGTGCTGCTCGCCCACACCCTCGGCTACCGCGAAGCCACGGCGGAGGCCGAGTCGCTGCTGAAGATGGTCATCCTCACCACCCCCGACGCCGAGCTCGGAAACGAGGCGCGTTTCACGCTGACCCAGCTCTACCGCAAGACCGATCCCATCCAGGCCCGCATCCTGCTCCGCGAGATCGCGAGCTCCAGCCGTCTCGACGACGCCTCAAAGGCGCGGGCGTGCCTCGAGCTGGCCGGTCTCCTCGACCGCAAGGCGGCGGTGCCGGTGCTGCGCGAGGGCGGGGCGCTGGCGGACAACAGCTTCGCACGCCGCTGCCGCTTGCAGCTCGCGCGGCTCACGCTCCGCGAGGAGGGACGCCTCCAGCCCGGCCAGCCGGCCCGCCCGTTCCGGGTGAAAGCCGTGGACGGCCGGGTGCTGACCGAGCTCGACTTCGCCGGCAAGGTCTACCTCATCTACTTCTGGAGCCGGCACATGCCGACCGCCGAAGGCGTCCAGACCTATCTCGGCGCGCTGCGCCAGAACTTCGCCGACGAAGGCTTCGAGATCCTCGGCGTCAACCTCGACGGCGAGCCGCCGCCGCTCGCGGCGGCGGCGGCCGAGGGGCGGCTGCCGTGGTGCGAGGTGGGCGACCCGTGGGGAGCGCTCACGGAGCTCGTGCTGCGCTATGCGCCCGACCCGCCGCCGTTTTGCATCCTGATCGACCGCGCCGGGTTGATCCGCTTCGAGGGCGACCCCGAGGCCCCCGAAGCCGCCACGCGCTACGCCGAAACCCCGCTCTGGAAGCGCGTCCTCCTGTCGGTGCGCACGCTCGAGGGGACCGCCTAGCAGCGCCGCCTGCGGGCGCCCGTCGGGCCGCGGTCGCACTCACGCGCCTTCCTCGAACTCCTTCAAGACGTCGTGGATCTCCGCCTTCTTGCGGGCCTTGCGCATGAACTGACAGTAGAGCTTGTTGCGCACCATCGAGGAGATCTTCTTCAGGATGTCGAGATGCACGTCGGCCTGGTCCAGCGGCGCGAAGAAAAGGAAGAACAGGTAGACCGGCTCGCCGTCGACGGCGTTGAAGTCGATGCCCTTCTCGCTGCGCCCGATGGCGCCCAGGACGTCGTCGATGAGATCGGTCCGGATGTGCGGGATCGCCACGCCGCCGCCGATTCCCGTCGAGCCCTCCCGCTCGCGCGCCAGCAGCTCCGCGACCAGGTCATCCACGACCGAGCCGGGGAAGGCCTCGTTCGCCACCAGCAGCTCGACCAGTTCCCGGATCACGCCCTCGGCGTCCGTCGCCTTGAGCTTCTCGGTGATGACTTTCCGGGAGAATACGTTGTGGAGTTTGTAGTTCTTCATCTGCTCCGAGGCCTCTCCACCCAACCGCTCGCCATCCAGGCCGCTCCCGCCGTGATTCCGGGTCGCACACGCACCGCGCGGTCCGGCCGGCACCGGTGCGGTCCGGCCGGCGCTAGTGGTTGTCCAGCAGCTCCCAGAGGTCGTTCACCTCCAGGTTGCGAATCGTGACGTGGTTGAACTCCTGCTCCTGGGCCAGCCGCGCGATCCGGGCCAGCATCTCGGTGTGGATCTGGATGCCGATCCTGGGCGAGATGAACTGGAAGACGAGATGGACCGGCCGGTCGTCCGGCGCCGCCCACGCGATGCCATCCACGCTCCGTCCCAGCACCGCCCGCACGTGCGCGACGCTCGTCACCCGGGCGTGCGGGATGGCCACGCCGTGGCCGATCGCCGTGGAGGCGAGCCGCTCGCGCTCGAGGATCTCCTCCTCGATCCGACCGGCCTCCGCGGCATCCATGCCGCCCTGCACCGCAAGTCCGTGCATCAGCTCGCGGATGGCCTCGAACCGATCCGACGCCTTGAGGTCGTGAATCTTCAGCTCGATCTTGTGGTCCGCCATGCCTGGCTCCTGGTTCGCTGGATTCCGGCTCGCCTATCGTGCCGCGTTGCCCCCCCTGCGGGCAGCGATTATGACCGCAAATTAAGCCGGATCCAGAGACCTTGTTCAACTCCTTTTTCACCCGACCTCCAGCCGGCCTCACCGCGTGCCGGCCGCACGCCACTCATGGCACCGGCACCGCGAAGCATCGGGTATTCTCCGCGTCCAGGAGCGCCGCGATCTCGCGGCGCGAGCCGAGCTTCAGCGCGCGCGCCGCGAGCCGTCGGGCCTCGCTCACGTTCACCTGCTGGATCCGTCGCCGGAGCGGCGGCAGCAGGAACGGCGAGACGCTCAGCCGCCGGTAGCCCAGCCCTAGCAGCAGCATCGTGTTCTCCAGGTCGGCCGCCATCTCGCCGCACATCGACAGGGACTTGTTCGCCGCACGCGCTGCGCGCGCCAGCTTCGCCAGCAGCGTGAGCATCGCGGGATGCAGGGGCTGGAAGAGATGCGCCACCCGCGGGTTACCGCGATCGACGGCCAGGGTGTACTGCGTCAGATCGTTGGTGCCCACGCTGATGAAATCCGCCAGCGCCAGCAGGCTCCGGATGTTGAGCGCGGCCGCGGGCACCTCCACCAGCACGCCAAGTGGAACGTCGGCGCGGTGCTCGACGCCCTCCGCTTCGAGCTTCGCGCTGGCCTCCCGGAAGATCTCTCGCGCGCGCTCCAGCTCGCTGCGCGTGGTGATCAGCGGCAGCATCGCCCAGGCGTTGCCGTACACCGCCGCCCGCAGGATGGCGCGGATCTGCGGCAAGATGATCTCGGGCCGCTGCAGGCACAGCCGGATGGAGCGGCACCCCATCATGGGGTTGTCCTCGTGGCCGGCCTTGAGGTAGCTGATCACCTTGTCCCCGCCCGCATCCAGGGTGCGGATCACGACCTCCTTGCCGGCCGCCCGCTCGCACAGGTCCCGGTAGATCCGGAACTGCTCCTCCTCGCTCGGCAGCCGGTTCGAGGTCATGAAGAAGTACTCGGTCCGGAAGAGTCCCACGCCGTCCACCGTCTTGACGATCTCCGCCGTCATGTCCTCCGGCCGGTTGACGTTGGCCAGCAGCGTGACCCGCACGCCGTCCCGCGTGTGCACCGGACCCGCCTCGTACAGCTCGCAGACATCGGCCCGGATCGTGGCCTGGCGCTGGCGGTACGCCGCGAGCGTCGCGGGCTTCGGATTGACGATCACCGTGCCCGTGGTGCCGTCGACGATCAGGCGCGCCGCCGGATGCAGCGCCGAGAGCAGGCCCGGAATCCCGCACACCGCCGGAATGCCGTAGGAGCGGGCGAGGATCGCCGTGTGCGACGTCGCCCCGCCCAGCTCCGAGATGACGCCCAGCAGCTTGGCGCGGTCGATCCGGGCGGTCTGGGACGGCAGGAGCTCGCGGGCCGCCACCACGAACGGCTCCTCCGGGGTGAGGATGGCGCGCTGGTAGCGATCGATGTGCATGTTGAGGAGCTGTGTGCACACGTCCTTGATGTCGATCGCGCGCTCCCGGATGAGGATCTCCTCGAAGGCGTCGAACTTCTCCTCGTAGCTCTCCATCACCGTGGTGATGGCCGCGGCCAGCGACCGCTGGTTCTCCGCCACCTGCCGCTCGATCTCCCCGACGAGGCTGGGGTCCTCGAGCAGCATGAGGTGCGTGCGGCGGATCCCCTTCTCGGGTCCGGTGGCGGAGGCCTGGGCGCGCTCGATCTCCTGCTTCAAGGCCGTGACGGCGGCGCGGAGACTGTCGAGCTCCCGATCGATCTCGCTCGGCTTGACGGTGGCCGCGTCCCGGTCGACGGCGGGCAGCCCGACCAGGAAGAGCCGCCCGATGGCGATGCCCGGCGAGACGGGCAAACCGCGCAGGACGACCTCGCCGGCCTTTCTCGGGTTCATGACTCTCCTTGTTGCATCGATCGGGCACGATCTCAAGGGCGGCGTGCGCCCGGCCGTGGAAATGGCGCCGCGTAAAGGTTCCCGCGCCGGCTTTGACGATGGAAGCCCTGCGGACTACGATGGCCCGGGTCCGGCCCCGCGCTCCCGGTCGGGCCCGCGAGGCGCCGGGTCGGCAGACCGGAGCCCGATGGACCGCGCTGCCGGCGAAGGCCAGCCATGACGGACGACACGCCGCCCTCCCGCTCCCGGGTCGGCCAGCTCGTGATCAACGTCGTTGCCAACTACGGCTACTACGCCGTCGGCATGGTCGTCGGCGTCGTGCTCACGCCTTTTCTGAACAACCGCCTCGGCCGCGAGGTGTTCGGCGAGTGGTTCTTCCTGATCGGGCTGACGCTCTACTTCTCGCTCGCCGATGCCGGCTTCAATGCGGCCACTGTGAAGTACGTCTCCGAGCACCTGGCGCGCCGGGAGTGGGCGGCGGCCGGCCGCATCATGGCGGCCAGCCTGCGGTTCTTCGTGGCGATCGCGGCCGCCTTCGCGCTGCTCGCCGTGGGGACCGTGCTCTTCCCCCGTTACCTCGTGCTCCCCGCCCTCATCGCCGGAGCGCTCCAGTTCCTCTCCGCCCACACCGGGATCGTCGTGCTGGCGATCATCCTCGGCAACTGGGCGGTCGAGATGGCCTTCGCGCCGTTCAACGCCGCGCTGTTCGGGGCGCAGCGCTACGATCTGGCGCGCGCCGTCGCCGTGCTGGCCCGCCTCGCGAAGTTCGCCGCCATCCTCGTGCTGATCGGGCTCGGCCATGGCGTGATCGCGCTCGCGCTGGTCACCGTCGGCGAGGCGCTGCTGCGCGGGCTGTTCCAGTGGTGGCTGGTGCGCCGGAAGATCCCCGAGCTGCCGCTGGGCTTCTCGGGAGCCCAGCCCGAGACCTACCGGAAGTTCTTCCGGTTCAGCGCCTGGATCGTGGTCTCGAACCTTGCGTACAAGCTCATCATGCTGTCCGACATCCCGCTCGTGCAGTTCACGCGCGCCGGCGAGCGAGAGAACGTGCTCTACAACGCCGCGATGCAACCGATCCTCGAGACGGAGCAGCTGCTCTGGGCGCTGGCGCAGGTCCTCGTCCCGTTCGCCGCCGCCGGTGCCGCTCTGGCCGACCGACGCCTCCTCCAGGAGACGATCGTCCGCGGCGCCCGGTTCACGCTGCTGATGGCGCTGCCGATCCTCACCTACCTCCTGCTCGGCGGGCGCGGGCTGTACGGCGCCTGGATGTACCACGAGAAAGAGTTCCCGCTCGAGCATGTGGCCCAGGCGCAGCTGCTGCTGTGGATCCTCGCCCCCGCTTTCCTGCTGCTCTTCCTGCAGCAGCCGGCCATCGCGGTCTTCGTCGGCAGCGGCCGCGTGCGCGTGCCGGCGCTCCTCAATCTCGTGCAGGGCGTCGTGAAGATCGCCCTCAGCCTCTGGCTCGTCCAGTACTTCGGCCTGGCCGGAATCGCGCTCGGCACGGTCATTCCGCTGGCCGTGGTGAACGGCCTGGTGTTTCCCCGGTTCGTCCGCCGCGAGCTCGGCGTGGGCTGGGGCGATCTGTGCCGCGGTGCCCTCCTGCCGGCCGGCGCCACCGCGCTGATCGCCGGCCCGCTCGCCTGGCTGTGGCTCGAGCTGACCGGGGCGGCAGCGATGGACCAGTGGCGGTTTCGCTACCAGATCCCCATCGCGCTGGGCGTCGCGCTGCTCTTCGCCGCGACCGCATGGTTCACCGGGCTCAAGGCCGACGACCGGCGCTGGATCCGGGCGCGTCTGCCGTTTCGCCGCCGCCGACCGGGGCCGCTTTCCCCGGAGCCGCCGGCGAAGTAGCGCCCGCACGGCGGGGGCGCGTTTGACTTCTGCCCACAAACGGCGCTAACTGGTGGAGCAAGCATGCTCGTGCCGCCCAGGGAGTCATATCCTTGTCCTTGAGAAACCTCTTCGACGTCGGTCCCGAGGAGCTCCGGGCGTTCGTCGCCGGGCTGGGCGCGCCGCGATTCTGCGCCGAGCAGGTCCTGCACTGGATCTACCGGCGGCGGGCCGATCGCTTCGGTGCGATGGCCAATGTCCCCGCGTCCGTGCGGCGCGCGCTTCAAGCCGAGTACCGCTTCGGCGTCCTTGCCCTGCTCGAACGCCAGCAGAGCGGCCGGGATCTCACCACCAAGTTCCTGCTGGGGCTGCCGGAAGGCGACGGGATCGAAGCGGTCTTCATGCGCGACCGCGACCGCGTCACCGGCTGCCTCTCCGTGCAGGCCGGCTGTCCGCTCGCCTGCCGGTTCTGCGCCACCGGCTACGCGGGCTTCACCCGCAACCTGAGCGCCGGCGAGATCGTCGAGCAGCTGCACATCATCGCCCGCACCCTCGATCCGCCCACCCATGTCGTCTACATGGGCATGGGCGAGCCGCTCCTCAACGTGGCCGCGGTGATGGATTCCATCCGGCGGCTGACCGACCCGGCCGCCTTCGGTCTGTCCCCGCGGCGGATCACGGTCTCGACCGCGGGGATCGTGCCGGGCATCGAGCGCCTCGCCACGCTCGAGCGGCCGGTGAACCTGGCGCTGAGCCTCCACGCTCCGAACGACGCGCTGCGCGCCGAGCTGATGCCCATCAACCGCCAGTATCCCCTGGACCGGGTGATCCCCGCGCTCAAGCGCTATCTCCGCGAGACCGGGCGGAGAATCACGCTCGAGTACATCATGATCGCCGGGTGCAACATGGAGGCGGCGCACGCTGCCGAGCTGGCCGCAATCGCGCGCGAGAACGCGGCGCGGATCAACCTTGTCGCGTTCAACCCGGTGCGCGAGAGCGGCTTGCGGACCCCCAGCGCCGAGGAGGAAGGCGCGTTTCGCGACCGGCTCCGCGCGCTGGGCGCGGACGCCATGATCCGGTTTCGGCGCGGCCGCGACATCAACGCTGCCTGCGGTCAGCTCCGCGGCCGGCGCCTCGAGACCCGCAGCGAACCCGACCGCACAGCGCGGCGGCGCTAGCGGTCGTTGAACTTGTCCCAGATCGCCCGACCCCGGCGCCGACGGCGCCTCAGGATCGCCCGGCCGCCCCGGGTCTTCATCCGGGTGCGGAACCCGAACCGCTTCTTCGCCTTCAAGGTGGACTTGCGTATGCGAACTTTCATGGGCGCACCCGATCTGAGTGGCGTCACTCCCTGGGCCGGGCTCGACGGGATCCCGCCCGGTGCTCCGCGCCTCCGGACCGCTCGGCCGGGCGCGGGGAGTGCAAGCATAGCCCGGAATCCCCGCTTGACCAGCGTTTTCGGCGCGTGCCGCCCCGCCCGGTCGGCGCGCGCCCGCGCCCTGCCCGGGGCATTCCGCTTTCGCCTCGAAGATGCTACGCTGGTCGAGGACTGGCCGGTCGCGGGGGGCCGGGGGCAGGCGCCCTGTGGCGCGCCTTGAAGAACGACCACGAAGCCGAGGAGAGCGGAATCATGCAGCGTGTGTGTCGCAGCGCCATCGCCCTGGCGCTCGCCTGCCTGCTGGGCGGGGCCCTTGTGGCCCAAGAGCAGCGCGCCTGGGTGCGCGTGCACCATCCCGCGCCGGCGGCGCTCGCCGCCGCGCTCGAAGCGGCCGGCTACGACGTGGCCGCGCTGCGCCAGGGGCCGGCCCGGGACGGGGTTGACGTGATCGTCACTGCGCCCCAGCTGAACCGGCTGATCCAGGCTGGACTCGCGGTGGAGGTGCTGGCGGGCTTCGGCGAGGACGCGCCGCCGGATCCCATGTTCAAGACCGACGCGGAGGTCGTGGAGATTCTCCAGGCTGCCGCTCATGCCTACCCCGCCATTGCCCGCGCCGTGAACCTCAACGCGGATCTCGGCCTGCCGCTCACGCACGAGAAGCGGGCGCTCTGGGCGCTGAAGATCTCGGACAACGTCGGCCAGGACGAGGACGAGGAAGCGATCCTCATCTACGCCTGCGAGCACGCCCGCGAGCTGCTCTCGATCGAGGTGGTCCTCTACGCGCTGGACCAGCTGCTGAAGGGCTACAACCAGGATCCCCAGATCACGCGCTGGATCGACACCAAGGAGATCTGGCTGGTGCCCAACGTGAACCCGGACGGACTCGCCTATGTCTGGTCCACGAACAACATGTGGCGCAAAAACCGCACGCCCTACGGCAGCTACTTCGGCGTCGATGTGAACCGGAACTTCGGCATGGGCTGGTCCTCGACCTGTGCGGGGTCCACGAACCCGGGCAGCGACACCTACAAGGGTCCCGCTCCCTTCAGCGAGGTGGAGACCCAGGTGATCCGCGATCTGCACAAGCGCGAGCACTTCGCCAAGGTCTCAAGCAACCACAACTACGGCCGCGAGGTGCTCTACCCCTTGCTCTGCAGCGCGGGCGGGGTGCCCGGGACCCTCTACACCTACCTCAAGGGACTCGACGCCACGATGGCGGCCACCATGACCTACACGAACCGCAATCCGAGCGCCGAGGGCGAGGGCTACCAGTGGTGCTTCCAGTGGAACGGCTCGTTCGGCATGGTGATCGAGAGCGGCACCTCCTTCCAGCCTTCCTGGTCGACCGTGGACGCGGAGGTCAAGCGCGTGTGGCCGGGGCTCCGATGGCTGATCGACCTCCCGATCCCGCTGAGCGGCCACGTCACCAACCGCTACACCGGCGGCCCGGTGCGCGCAGACATCGCCGTCGAAGGCTATGTCTACGGCAACGGCGAGACGCGCTTCAGCGAAGCCCGGGGCGGGCGCTACCACTACTTCCTGCCGGACGGCAGCTTCAACCTGACGTTTACCGCCGACGGCTACGTGCCCAAGGTCGTGCCGGCCGTCAAGGTCAGTGCAGCCGGCACCGTGCTCAACGTGGCGCTGGAGCCCTCGGCCACCCTGACCGTCACCGGCCCGGCGCGGATCGGCACCACGGTGGGGCTCACCCTCGAAGACCCCGGCATGCCGCTCAAGGCCTACGCCATGCACGCTGCGCTGACGACCACGCCGCCGATCAACCTGGGTCACGGCGACCTCGTGCCGCTGGGTCCCGACTTCCTGTTCTTCCTGTCCCCGCAGCTCACGGGGATCTTCCAGAACTACTACGGCGTGCTCGACGCGGCGGCCCGCGCCACGGCCCGCGCCGTGCTGCCGCGGGAGCCGGCCTTCGTCGGGCTCACTGTCCATCACGCGTTCGTGAGCATCGACCCCGCGGCCCCGAACGGCATCGGCCACGTGTCCGGACCGGCGAGCTTCCAGATTGTGCCCTGACGCACCGCCACCGGCTGCAAGACGGAACGGGAGAACGCATGCCCGCGCCACCCGACCTGCCGATCGAGACGATTCCCAACCCCAACCCCGAGCGGCCCTACGACGTGGCGATCGAGTGCCCGGAGTTCACGTGCCTGTGCCCGCGCACCGGCCAGCCCGACTTCGCCACGATCCGCATCGCCTACGTGCCGGCCGCGCGCCTCGTGGAGCTGAAGAGTCTCAAGCTCTACCTCGGACGCTACCGCGAGCAGGGCCTCTTCCACGAGGCAGCCGCAAACCGCGTCCTGGACGACCTGGTGGCAGCGCTCGCACCGCGCCGGCTGGAGGTCGTGGCCGACTTCAACGTGCGCGGCGGCCTCCACACCGTGGTCACCGTGAAGTACCGGGATCCGGCGGTCGAGGCCGGCGGCCCGGCGGCCGCCGCGCCCTCGCGTCAGAACGTGTAGCCGTCCGGAAGCGTGGTGCGCCGCGGCACCACGATGATCCCCTCCCGCACGCAGATCTCGTCGCTCTCGTAGTGCACGTGACCCGCCGCATTGACGAGCTCGACGCCGCGGCCAATGCGGGTGTCCTTGTCGATGATGGCGTTCGTGATGATCGAACCGTCCCCCACCCCCAGCGGGACGGCGTGCGCCGGCCCCGCCGGCTCGTCGTAGAACTCCGCGCCCATGTGGATCACGTTCTCGAGGACGACGTTCTTGCGGATCACGGAGCGCACGCCGAGCATGGCCCGCACGAGCCGCGCGCCCTCCACCTGGCCGCCGTCCGCCAGCAACGCGTTGGTGATCTCCGCGCGGAAGACGCGCGCCGGAGGCAGGAACCGCGGCCGCGTGTAGACCGGCCGGTGCGGGTCGTAGAAGTTGAACGCCGGATCCGTGTCGGTCATGGCTAGGTTGGCGTCGAAGAAGCTGCGGATCGTCCCGATGTCCTCCCAGTAGCCGCCGTAGACGTAGCCGAAGACCGGCCGGTGGTGGATGGCGAACGGAAAGACGTCGCGGCCGAAATCGTCGCCCGCCACCTCGCGCAGCACCGCCTCGGACGCCGCCGCCCGGATGGCGTAGATACCCATCGACGCGAGGTAGCAGCGCGCGCCGTCGCCGACCCCGAAGCGGCGGAGCGCCTCGCGGTCCGACGCCATCTCGTCGAGGACTCGTGCGTCCTTCGGCTTCTCCTCGAAGCGCACCACCCGGCTGTCCCGGTCCAGCTTCACCAGCCCGAAGCGCGGTGCCTCCGCGCGCGCCACCGGATGCAGCGCCACCGTCATGTCGGCCTCGGTCTGGCGGTGGAACTGGACCATCTCGACAAAATCCAGGCGGTAGAGCTGGTCGCCCGAGAGGATCAGCAGGTCGCGCACGTGGGGCAGCGCGAACGCGTCCAGGTTCTGGCGCACGGCGTCGGCGGTGCCCTGGTACCAGTCCTCGCGCGTGAGGCTCTGCTGGGCGGCCAGGATCTCCACGAAGGAGGCCGAGAACGCGTGCGGCGGGTAGGCCTGGCCGACGTGCCGGTTGAGCGAGCGCGAGTTGAACTGCGTCAGGATGTAGACGCGGTCGATGCCGCAGTACAGGCAGTTGGAGATGGGCACGTCCACCAGGCGGTACTTGCACCCGATCGGCACGGCAGGCTTGGCGCGGTAGCGGGTGAGCGGGTCGAGCCGCGTGCCCCGCCCGCCGCCCAGGATGACGCCCAGCACCTCCATCATCGGTCTCGGTCCTCCCTCGCCTGACGGCGGCCCGCAACGCCCCGGGGCGGGACCGGCCCCCGCCGTGGCGGCGGCCGCGCGTCGCGGCGAGCATCGTAGCATCCCGGCGGCCGCGCCCCAAATGCGAGCGGGGCGATTTTCCGGCGGCGGGCCGGCGCACGGTGCTACAATTCGTCCCCGCCGGGCGCGGCCGGCGGCGCGCACCGGCCCGCGCTCGTCCGCGAGCCGAGCGCCGCCGCGAGCGGCCGGGAGCGGCGCGGACCGCGGCGGGAGAAATGGCGATCGTGGCCGACCCAGCGCCCCCCCGGACCCGGATTCTCTCGGGCATCCAGCCCTCGGGACGGCTCCACCTCGGCAACTACTTCGGCGCCATCCGCCAGCACCTCGAGCTCCAGGCCACCAGCGACTGCTTCTATTTCATCGCCAACTACCACGCACTCACCACCGTGAAGGAGCCCGCCGCGCTGCGGCGGAACACGCTCGACGTGGCGGCGACCTATCTCGCGCTCGGCCTCGATCCCGACCGGACCGTGTTCTTCCGCCAGTCCGACGTGCCCGAGGTGTGCGAGCTCACCTGGCTGCTCATGACCGTGACCGGAATGGGCCTGCTCGAGCGCGCCCACTCCTACAAGGACAAGATCGCCCGCGGCATCAAGCCGTCGGTGGGACTGTTTGCGTACCCCGTGCTCATGGCCTCCGACATTCTCGCCTACCGGCCCCGTCTGGTTCCGGTCGGCAAGGACCAGGAGCAGCACGTGGAGATGGCCCAGGACATGGCCGCCTCGTTCCACCACGCCTTCGGGACGGAGGTGTTCGTCCGGCCCGAGCCGCGGTTCACCGAGACCGCCCGCGTTCCGGGCACGGACTGGGAGCGCGGCCCCGACGGGAGTTTTCTCCGCGACGAGCGGGGCCGGCGCGTGCCGCAGAAGATGTCCAAGAGCTACGGCAACACGCTGGAGATCTTCGCCGAGGGCCGCGCCCTGAAGCGGGCGGTGGGCCGCATCCCGACGGACTCCGTGGCGCTCGAGAATCCGATCGATCCCGACGACTGCCTGGTCTTCCAGCTGTGCGCGCTGTTCCTGGAGCCCGACGAGCAGGCGGAGCTCCGGGCCCGCTACCGCGCCGGCGGCTTCGGCTACGGGCGGGCCAAGGAAGTACTCCTCGCGCAGTTCGACCGGGTGTTCGGCCCGTATCGCGAGCGCAAGCAGGCGCTGGACCGGGACCCGGACACCCTCGAGGACATCCTCCGCGCGGGCGGGGCGCGCGCGCGGGCCGTGGCGCGCGCGACCCTCAACGATGCCCGCCGGGCGTGTGGCATCGACTGAGTCGGCCACGAACGCGGGAGACGGCACGTGTACCTGTCACCCCCGGAATCCCCGGACGCCGCCCGCCGCTACCGCGAGGGACGGCGCGTGACGCTGGCCGGCGCGCTGCTCAGCCTCGTGCTGAGCGCCGTGAAGATGGCGGCCGGGATCCTCGGCCGCAGCCAGGCCATGGTGGCCGACTCCGTGCACTCGCTCTCGGACCTCTTCACCGACATCGCCGTCTGGGTGGGTCTCAGGTTCTCGGCGGTGCCGCCGGACGCGAACCACCCGTGGGGGCACGGCAAGATCGAAACCGTGGTGAGCGCGCTGGTCGGCGCGACGCTGGCCGTCGTCGGCTTCGGAATCGGCGCGGAAGCGCTGGTCCGGCTGCGCGCGGGCGTCGACACCCGCCCGACGGCGCTCGCGCTGGGGGCGGCCGCCCTGGCCATCGTCCTGAAGGAGCTTGCCTACCGCTGGACGGTCCGTGTGGGACGGCGCATCCGGAGCCAGGCGCTGCTCGCCAACGCCTGGCACCACCGCTCCGACGCGCTCTCGTCGGTCGCCGCGCTCGCCGGCATCGGAGGCGCGATGCTCGGGCTGGAGTGGATGGACCCGCTGGCCGCCGCGGCGGTGAGCCTGTTCATCGTCGCCGCGGGCAGCCAGATCCTGTGGCGCGGGCTGGTCGATCTGACCGAGCGGCAGGTCGACGCCGGGATCGTCCGGCAGGTGCAGCGCCTGCTCGAGGAAGACCCCGACGTCATCGACGCCCACCGGCTCCGGCTCCGCAACGTCGGCGGCATCGTGGTCGGCGACGTCCACGTCCGCGTCGACGGCGCGATCCGGGTCCGGGAGGGCCACGCCATCTCGAAGCGCCTGGAGCTCCGGGCCCTGTCCGAGGTGGCCGCGCTCGAGGACCTCGTGATCCACATCGACCCAAACCGACCGCCCGGAGCGTGAGCGCCGCGGAAGAGCCCGCGCGGCGCCCGTCGAACCGGCCCGGCACGCCGTCCCGGTGGCGAGGAACGCACCGCGTTGCCGGACGCGCGCGGCCCGCCCCGCCGGCGGCCACCCGGCCCGAGCCGACGGCCGGGCGCGGAGCGCTATGGGCCGCGGGCAGGGCCTGCGCTATCCTGTCTGGTCGGCGCGGCCGCGCCCGCCCGCGCCTCGAGCCGCACCGCTCCAGACGGAAGGAAACCGGACATGAACGACGTCATCCAGAAGATCCGCGACGAGAAGGACGCCCACCGCGCCAAGCTCCAGGAGTGGCTTCGCATTCCGAGCGTCTCCACCGACAGCCGCCACAACGCCGACACCCGCCGCGCCGCCGAGTTCATCCTCGCAGAGCTTCAGGAAAGCGGCTTCGAAGCGCGGCTGAACGACACTCCCGGTCATCCCGTGGTGACGGCGGAGTGGCTCGGCGCGCCCGACGCGCGCACGCTCCTGGTCTACGGCCACTACGACGTGCAGCCGCCCGATCCGGTCGCGCTCTGGCGGCACGGACCGTTCGAGCCGGTCATCGAGGGCGAGAACATCGTGGCGCGCGGCGCCACTGACGACAAGGGCCAGGCGCTGGCGCTCATCCGCGGGATCGGCGCCTTCCTGCGCGTGCGCGGCCGCCTGCCGGTGAACGTGAAGTTCCTGATCGAGGGCGAGGAGGAGATCGGCTCGCCGAATCTCGAGCCGTTCATCCGCGGGACGCGGGACGCGCTCGCCGCAGACGCCGTGCTCATCGCCGACTGCTCACAGTTCGCGCCGGGAATCCCCGCGATCACCGTGGGGCTGAAGGGGCTGGTGTACCTGGAGGTAACGGTGACCGGCCCCAACCGCGATCTCCACTCCGGAAGCTTCGGCGGCGCGGTCGAGAATCCCGGGCACGCGCTCTGCCGCCTGCTCTCGAGCTTGAAGGACGACGACGGCCGCGTCACGATCCCGGGGTTCTACGACGACGTGATCCCGCTCACGGACGAGGAGCGGGCCGCCTTCCGGGCGCTGCCCTTCGACGAGGAGCGCTACCGCGCGGATCTCGGCGTGGCCCGGCTCCACGGCGAGCCCGGCTTCACGACGCTGGAGCGGGTCTGGGCCCGGCCGACCCTCGACGTGAACGGGCTCGTGTGCGGCTGGACCGGCGAGGGCGCGAAGACCGTGCTTCCCGCCCGGGCGACCGGCAAGTTCTCGATGCGGCTGGTGGCCGCCCAGGATCCGGCGAAGATCCAGGCGCTCGTCACCGAGCACCTCAACCGCCTCTGCCCCCCCACCGTCTCGCTCGAGGTCAAACCGCTCCACGGCGCCGAGCCGGTCCTCGTGCCGGCCGACAGCCCCTACCTCAAGGCGGCCGCCCGCGCGGTCGCCCGGGGCTTCGGCAAGGAGCCGGTCTTCATGCGGGAAGGCGGGTCGATCCCGGTCGTGGCCACCTTCAAGAAAGTGCTCGGCGCGGACTCCATCCTGCTCGGCCTCGGGCTCAACGACGACAATGCCCACTCCCCCAACGAGAAGTTCAGCCTGGAGTCCTTCCAGCGGGGCATCGAGACCGTCGCCTACCTGCTGGAGGAGGTGGCCGCGCTGTGAGGACCCGCGAGGTTCTCGTCGCGCTCGTCGCCTTCGCGCTCCTGACCGCCGCGCTCTTTCACGAGGTGACGTTCGGGGGCGCGACCGTCGCGTCGGCACCGCACATTCCCTTCACCCTGCCGGAAGGCCCGGTCGGGTACGCGCACCGGGCGACGATTCCACTGATCGATCCCTACGGTCCGGGCTGGATCCACGAGGCGAACTTCCGCTACCGGGACGCGGCGATCCGCCACCGGGAGGCGCCGCTCTGGCATCCGTACGAGGCATGCGGAAATCCGTATCTGGCGGGGCTGCTCCCCGGTCTGTTCTTCCCCACGAACTGGCTCATGCACGCGGCCGAGCCGCCGCTCGGCTTCGATCTCGCGTATCTCGCACGTCTCGTGCTTGCCGGCTGGTTCACCTATCTCTTTCTCCGGGTGCACGGGCTGCAGCGCACGGCCGCCGGTGCCGGCGGCCTCCTCTACCTCGGCACGGGCTACCTGCTGCTCAGCCTGAATCTGTCCAACGCCGCGGTCGAGGCGTGCGTACCGGGGTTGCTCCTCGGGCTCGAGTGCCTGCTCGCACAGGGCCGCTTCCGCGACCGGGTGCTCGCGGCGGCGATGATCTTCCTGGTGCTCGTCGGCGGCAACCCCCAGGCGACGCTCCTCGCGCTCCTGCTCGGCGGCGTGTACGCGGCCGCCCGGCTAGCCGCACGGCAGCTCGCCGCCCGCCGCGGCCGCGCGGCCTCCCCCGCACTCGCCCGGTCCGTCCTGGATCTCGCCGTCGTCCACGCCGCCGCCGCGCTGCTCGCCGCCCCGCAGTACGGGCCGTTCCTCGAGTTCGTCGCCCGCGCCGCCCATCTCCACCCGCGCGGCCTCGCGATGTCCACCCAGCCCTGGCAGACGTTCGTGCAGTGGATCGCTCCGGGGTTCTTCGAACACGCGCTCGATCCGGCGGTGCCGAGCCGCAACTACTACTTCTTCGGGGCCGCACCGCTCGCCCTCGGCGTCGCGGCGCTGGGCGCCGGCGGCCCGGCGTTCCTCCGGCGCTTCGTGCTGGGCGGGTTCGCAGTGACCGCCGCGTGGTACTTCGGCCTGCCCGGGTTCCGCCACCTCGGCGCCCTGCCGGGAGCGAGCCAGATCCTGATCGGGAAGTACCTCGGCGTGTACCTGTGCCTGTTCGCGGCCCTGCTTGCCGCGCTCGGGCTGGATCGACTGCTCGCCCGCCCGACGCGGGGCGCCGCGCTGCGGCTCGGGCTGGGCGCGCTGCTGGTCGCCGGAATCCTGGCCACATTCGTCGCGCTGTGGCACGGCGGGGGGCTGGCCGGGATCGCGCGCGACAACCTGCGCGTCGGGCCCGGCGATCCGGTGCAGCCGCACCTCGGCAGCGCCGCCTGGGTGCTTCCGCTCCTCGGGCTCATGGCCGGGCTTCTCGCGTGGCGGCCGGACCGGCGCCGGCCGATCGCTGCCGCGATCGCGCTGGTGGTGGCTGGCGCGGTCTACCACGATCGCCCGGGCCCGTATCCCCCCCGCCAGCCGCTCTACGAGCCGCCGGCCTTCCTCGCGGCGCTCAAGGGCGATCCGCTGGCCCAGCGCATCTACTCCCCGGACCTCGTGCTGGCGCCGAACACCGCGACGGCGTTCGGGCTCAGGGACATTCGCTACGCCGAGGCGATGAAGATCCGCCGTTACGCCGAGCTGATCGCCAGGGCCTTTCGCTATCCCGACGCCGGCAACTACTTTCCGATGAGGCACGCCAGACCCGGCGTGCCGGTGCATGCGCTCTCGCTGCTGGGCGTGCGCTACTGCCTGAGCCAGGACGCCCTGGTGCCGCTTGCACCGCCGGTGCTCGCAGCCGGCGCCACCCGGCGCGGCACGCTCGATCTTCGTGAGAACGCGGGCCGGCTCACGGGCACGCTCGAGGCCCCGCCCGGCGAAGCGACCACGGCGCGCGTCTGGCGCATCGACCCCGCCGACGTGAAGGTGGTGGCCACAGCGACGATCGCGCCGTTGCACGAGGAACACGTCTTTCTGCGGGCGCCGGGCGCGCGCGCCGGAGACCGTCTCTTCAGCGTCGGACTGCGATCCCCGACGCCCGCCACCGTCGAGATCACCTCGGTCGCGTGGAACGGACGGGTGCTGGACCCGAGGGCGCTCCTGCCGGGCGCGCACCGCGCGAATGCGGCGCGCATCGAGGGGACCGGGCTGCTGGTAACGACGCCTAACGTGCTCGTCCTGCCTGGCGCGGACGCCGACGCGCCCGCCGAGCTCTCCCTCCGCGTGCGCGCCCGGACGCCGGACCCAGCGGCCGTGGAGATCGGGCTGGTCAGTGAGCGGTGCGAGCAGCTCGCCACCTTCGGCCCGTTTCAGGGCGGCGCCGGGGTCCCGCGCCGGGAGCCCGTCGACTTCGCCCTCGAGTCCTGGCGCGGCCAGGAGGTCGTGCTGGCCGTGGAGGTGAGTGGCCTTGGCCGGCTGCACGGATTCGGCTTCCAGCCGGACGGCCTCGAGCTCCGGGGACGATTCGACCGGATCGAGGTGCACGAGAACCTCAGGGCCTTGCCGCGCGCCTTCGGCGTTCACGCCGCCGACGTGATCGCCGACGAGGCGGCCGCGCTCGAGCGGCTGCTCGATCCGACGTTCCCGTGCCGGGAGCGCGTCATCCTGCCGGCGGCGCCGCCCGGCGGGCTCCACCTACCGGCCGAACCGCCGTCCCGGCCGCCCCGCGTCGAGGTGCGGCGGGAAGCTCCGGGCGGGGCGCGAGTGGAGCTTTGGGCCTCGTTCGAGGCGGATGGCTTCCTGGTGCTCCACGACAACCACTACCCGGGCTGGCGCGCCATGGTAAACGGTTCCCCGGCGCCGATCTACCGCGCCAACCACACCTTCCGCGCGGTGCCGGTTCCGGCCGGCGAGCACGCCGTCGTGTTCACGTTCGCGCCGGCCTCGTGGAGGATCGGGTGGGCCATGGCTCCCGTCGGCCTGCTGCTGCTTGCCGCCGCCGGCCTGCGCCGTCCCGGCGCCCGGCGGCGACGGCCGCCGGGCTGACCGCCGGAGTCCCGGGACGAGAAGGGCCACCGCGCGCTCCCACTCGCCGCGCCCCCGCAACACGCGTCTTCCTTCCCCGCCAAAAAAACCGGCGTCAGAGCGGGTCCGACGCCGGGATACCGAGCGGAGTTGAATAGGTAAAACGGGTCGATTGGGGTAGCGGAGGGCTCCGCTCAGTATTTTTGTTCTC
>JAFGQW010000085.1 GCA_016935485.1 Planctomycetota bacterium
ACGGCACCGACGCGGTGATGCTCTCGGCGGAGACCTCGATCGGGAAGTACCCGCTCGAGGCGGTGCGGATGATGGCCCGGGCGGCGCGGGCGGCCGAGGACGCGCTCCTCGAGACGCACCGCGACCGGACCTTCGCCGCCGCGGACCGGACCTTCGCCGACGCACTGGGAGCCGCCGCCGCGGTCGCCGCCGAATCGATCGGCGCCCGATGCATCCTGGTCTTCACGGCGAGCGGCTACTCGGCGGCCCTGATCGCGCAGTATCGACCCCGGATGCCGATCCACGCCTTCTCGGGCTGCGCGGCCGTCGTGGCGCACCTCGCCGTGGTCTGGGGGGTGGAGGCCCGGCTCCTCCAGCCGATGCCGTCGGGCATCGAGGATCTCGTGCACCGCTGCGAGCGGGCCCTCCTCGAGAGCAAGCAGCTTGCGCCCGGCGATCCCATCGCAATCGTGGCAGGGGTACCGCTCGAGGAGCAGGGCAACACGAACTTCCTCAAGCTCCACCGGGTCGGGGAGGGGCTCGGGCGCGGCGCGGCGCCAGCCCGGTGATCGGCGCGCGGGGGCGCCGACCCCGCGTCCTCACCGCCGGGCCGTACGTTCCAGCGCCTCCTTCCGGATCCGCTCGGCGATTTCGTGGGGAGCACGCGCGAACCCGGCCGGCTCCATGGTGAAGGCACCGCGCCCCTGGGTGGCGCTCCGGAGCACCGTGGCGTAGCCGAACATCTCGGCGAGCGGCACCTCGCCGTGGAGGACGCGGATCCCGCCGGCCGGCCCGGCGATCTCGCGGATCGCGATGCGCCGGGCGTTCAGCCCGCCGATCACGCTGCTCACGTACTCGTCCGGCACCGTCACCTCGATCCGCATCATGGGCTCGAGGATGACCGTGCCGGCAGCCGCGGTGGCATCGCGGACGCTGCGGCGCGCCGCGGCGCGAAACGCGTTCTCGGAGGAATCCACCTCGTGGTGCTTGCCGTCGTGGAGGACGGCGCGCACGCCGACGAACGGGAAGCCGAGCGGGTAGCCCTCGCGCAGGGCCTCGCGCAGACCCGCCTCCACCGACGGGATGTAGCTCCGGGGCACGTTCCCCCCCACCACCTCGCTCGAGAACTCGACGTCGTGACCCGGGACGGGCGCGTAGCGGACGCGGATGACGGCGAACTGGCCGCGCCCGCCGGTCTGCTTGACGTGCCGCGTCTCCAGGTCCACCGCGCGCTGGAGCGTCTGGCGATACGCGACCTGCGGCGCCCCGGTCTCCACCTCGAGCTTGAACTCGCGGCGCAGCCGGTGGAGCAGCACCTCGAGGTGCAGCTCGCCCATGCCGGCGATGATCGTCTCGCCCGTTTCCGGATCGGTCTTGCGGTGAAACGTGGGATCCTCGCGCGCCAGCATGCTCAGCGCCCGGGTGAGCTTGTCGCGGTCGGCGGTGCGCCGGGGCCGGACCGCGATCTGGATCACGGGAAGCGGGAACTCCATCCGCTCCAGCAGCACGTGGCGGTCCAGGGCCGAGAGCGTGTCGCCCGTCGTGGTCTGCTTCAGCCCGATCACCGCGCCGATCTGCCCCGCTTCGAGCCGGCTCACGGCCTCCTGCTCGTCGGCGTGCAGGATGACGATGCGGCCGACCCGCTCGCGCTTTCGCTGCGCGGCGTTGTAGACCAGGTCGCCGGCGCGGAGCGTCCCCGCGTAGACCCGCACAAACGTGAGATCGCCGCCCGCCGACGCCACGGTCTTGAAGGCCAGCGCCGCCAGCGTCTCGTCGGGCTCCGGGCGGAGCTCGACCGGGACGCCCTCCGGGGTTTCGGCCGGGAAGGTCGGCTGCTCGAGGGGGTGCGGCAGGTAGTAGCAGACGGCGTCCAGCAGCCGCTGGATGCCCTTGTTCTTCAGGGCCGAGCCGCACAGGACGGGGACCACCGTGTTTCTCACCACGGCGTTGCGGAGCGCGGCTCTCAGCTCGCCGGGCGCCGGGTCCTCGCCGCCGAGGTACTTCTCCATCAGCGCGTCGTCGTGCTCGGCCGCCGCCTCGATCATGCGCGTGCGGAGCGCGGCACACCTCGCGGCGAGCTCCGCGGGAATGGGTTGCTCGTGGAAGAGCCGGCCGGCGCTCTGTTCGTCGTAGTAGACCGCGGTATTCTCGATCACGTCGACCAGCCCGCGGTAGCTCGCACCGCTGCCGATGGGGTAGGCGAGCAACACGGTGCGGGCGCCGAGGCGACTCTCGATGCTGCGGACCGCGGCGTCGAAATCGGCGCCGACGCGGTCCATCTTGTTGATGAACGCAAGCCGCGGCACGCCGTAGCGGTCGGCCTGGCGCCACACCGTCTCGCTCTGCGCCTCGACACCGCTCACGGCGTCGAACACCGCGATCGCGCCGTCCAGCACGCGCAGGCTTCGCTGCACCTCCGCCGTGAAGTCGACGTGGCCGGGCGTGTCGATGATGTTGATGCGCACCCCGCGCCACTCGCAGTTGGTCGCCGCGGCGGCGATGGTGATGCCGCGCTCCTGCTCCTCGGCCAGGAAGTCCATGGTGGCCGCACCGTCGTGCACCTCGCCGGTGCGGCGGATCCGGCCGCTGTAGAAGAGGATCCGCTCGGTGACGGTGGTCTTGCCGGCATCGATGTGCGCCATGATGCCGATGTTGCGGAGATCGACTCTCGGGCTGCGCGGCTGGCCGTCGCGCTCCCACCGGACGCGGATCTTGTCCTGTCGCTCTGCCGTCATCATTGCACGTTCCTACCGCCGTCTGCCCGGCGGGCGTTGCCGGCCGCGAGCGGTCCCCGGTCCCGGGGTCGGTGCCGCCGCAGACGCACCCCGTTCGTCGGGCGGCGGAAGTGAAAACGGTGGGACCCCGGCTGGACCGTTGCTCCGCGGATCGGGATTGCCTTCTTAATCCCTCCGCGGCGCGCGGGCAAGGGACGGCCGGGCGGACAGCGCGAACCGTGCCGGGGCGGGGCGCCGGGCAGACGCACGGCCTGGCGAAGCGGCTATAATGCGTGGCGACCCGTCCCGGTGCGACGCACCGGTGCGCGGTTTCCCGACCACCCCCCGCCCGGGATCGCCTCGGGTCCCGGGCCGTTGCCGGATGCCTGGCCATGAAGATCGTGCTCGCCCCGGACTCCTTCAAGGAGTGCCTGTCCGCCGGCGAGGTGTGCGCCGCGCTGCGGCGCGGCATTCTCGCGCGCCATCCCACCGCCGAGATCGTCACGAAGCCGATGGCCGACGGCGGGGAGGGAACCCTGGAGGTGCTCCGGGAGGTCATCCCCGGCGAGAGGATTGCCCGCGAAGTCACCGGACCGCTCGGCGAGACGATCCGCGCGGACTACCTGCTCGACCGGGCACGGGGCGTCGCAGTGATCGAGGCCGCTCGGGTGGTCGGGCTGGAGCGGGTCCGGCGCGACCGGCGCGATCCGCTGCGCGCCACCACGCGCGGGCTCGGCGAGCTGATCCTCGACGCGCTCGCACGCGGCGCGCGGGCGCTGCTCGTCGCCGTCGGCGGCACCGCCACGGTCGAGGGCGGCACGGGCCTGGCGCGCGCGCTCGGCTGGCGGTTTCTCGACGCGCGCGGCGCGGCGCTTCCGGAGGGCGGCGGATCGCTCGCGGACCTCGCGCGGATCGAGGCGCCGGCCGCGCAGCCGTGGCGGCAAGCCGCGATCGAGGTGGCCTGCGACGTCACGCACCCGCTGCTCGGCGAGCACGGCGCCGCGCGCACGTTCGGGCCACAGAAGGGCGCCACGCCAGAGAGGGTAGAGCGCCTCGAGGCGGGGCTCGCCCGGCTCGCGCACGTGATTGCCGCCGACCTCGGCGTCGATCCGTCGGCCGAGGCGGGCGCGGGTGCGGCCGGGGGGCTGGGCGCCGGACTGGCCGCCTTCGCCGGCGCGAAGCTCCGGCGCGGCGCGGACCTGGTGATGGAGCGCATCGGGCTCGAGGCCGTGCTGGCCGGGGCCGATCTCGTGATCACGGGCGAGGGCCGCACGGACGGGCAGTCCGCGGCCGGGAAGGTCTGCGCCGGAGTGGCCGCGCTCGCCGCGCGCCGTGGCGTGCCGTGCGTCGTGCTCTCCGGCGCGCTCCGCGAACCGCTCGCCGCCCTGCACGCCGCCGGGGTGACCGCGGCGTTCAGCGCCAGCCCGGGGCCGCAGGCGCTCGAGGAGGCGCTCGCCGGCGCGGCCGGCGCGATTGCGCGCACCGCCGGCAACATCGCCGCGCTGTTTGCCGCCGCGCGAGGCGATCTGCCGTAGCGCGGGCACTGCGCGCGCTATACTATGAGGCTCGAGTTTCTTCGCCTGGCGAGAAGGAATCCGCAAGTCAATCGAGCAACGCAGCTTGCACGGCGCGCGGTGAACCTGCTCGGCACGCCCTTTCGGTCTCGAACAACGCGCGGTGATGCTGGACGCGCCGGGTCCGCCCCGCCAGCGATGACGGGGCTCCAGCTGATCGCTGACGGCTGATGGCTGTGGGCCGCGGGCAGTGCCCGCGCTATCCAAGGAGGACGCCGATGAAGTACCCTCCGGTCCGGCAACGAAGCGTGCTGGTCACCGGCTGCTCGACCGGCATCGGCCGCGCCACGGCCGCGGTGCTCCGCACGGCGGGCTGGCACGTGATCCCGACGGCGCGGGCACCCGCCGACCTCGAGTCGCTCCGGGAGGACGGCTTCGCGCCGATCGCGCTGGACCTGGCCGACAGCACCTCGGTCGTGGACGCCGCGGCGGAGGCGATCCGGCGCGTCGACGGGCAACTCGGTGCGCTCGTGAACAACGCCGGCTACGGCCAGGTCGGCGCTCTCGAGGACGTTAGCCGCGACGCGCTTCGCCGGCAGTTCGAAGTGAACGTCTTCGGCATGCAGGAGCTGGCAAACTGCCTCCTCCCCCACTTCCGCCGCGCGGGGGCGGGACGCATCGTGAACGTGAGCTCCGTCTACGGTTTTCTGACGGCCCCGTTGCTGGGCAGCTACTGCGCCAGCAAGCACGCGATGGAATCGCTTTCCGACGCGCTCCGCATGGAGCTCCGAAGCGCCGGCATCGCGGTCTCGCTCATCGAGCCGGGCCCGATCGCGACCGCGTTCCGGAACAACGCGGCCACACAGGCCGAGCGATCCCTGGAAGTGGCCCGATCCCGGTTCGGCGAGGTCTATCGCCGCGCGATCGAGCGGCGCAAGCACCGCGCGAAGCGGCCCGACTTCTTCACCCGACCGCCGGAGGCCGTGGCCCGGAAGATCCGGCATGCGCTCGAGTCGCCGCGACCCCGGCGGCGCTACCTCGTGACGATCCCCGCCTACGTCGGCGCTGTCGGTCGCCGCTTCCTCCCGTTCGCCGTCATCGATTCGCTGATGCGCACCCAGCTCCCGCGCACGCCGCGCGAGTAGCCGGCAGCTCCACCACGAGGTCGTACGTCTTCTGCCGAACTACGAAGTCCTCGCCCGACCGCATGAGCCTCCTCTTTCAGAAGAAATCGTGGCGGCCTGCGGCCGCCTCAGGAAGAAGCAAGGCACAAGGAACCAAGGAACAAGCCGAAATTCAAGGACTCGGGCGGGCGGCAACACGACAGCCGACGACCGGGCCGACGACCATCGAAAGGTTGCAGTTGCGGGTGCCAACGCGGAAGATCTGTACGGCGGTGCAGCCCCAGCCGCCCCCGCGCAGACCGTACCTGCCCGATCCCGGCCAATACTCGCTTTTCGTCCACTCCCACCGCGAGCCGCCCGCATCCAGAAGCCCGAACGGCGACTCGTCTCGAGGTTCGAATCCGCCAGGCATCGAGTATAAGACCGCCTTCTTGCGGTGCGCTCCGACCGTCATCGAGTGGTCAAACCGGTCGCCCCACGGAAAGAACCGTCCGTCCACACCACGCGCCGCCTTCTCCCACTCCTCCTCGGTCGGCAACTCCCAGCGCCATTTCTCGCCCGCCGCCTCCGCCTTCTGGTTCCGCCACCCGAGATACGCCTGGATGTCGTTCCAGGATATGCCCATGACGGGCGTCGCCGGAGCTTCGTCCGCAGTATACCCTCCACTCTCATCTTGCTGTGCCCACCCCTGCGGAGTACTGGTGTCTCTCGGAAGAATAATCGTCCTGCCCTGCGCTCTTTCGGCCGCGATCTTCCTCAGCGTATCTGCATCGTTCACGAACAAGAACCACTCTCCGTAAGTCACCTCCTTCCGGGCGAGGAAGAACCCCGGAAGCACCTTCTCTTCCCGCGGCACACCCAGATAGGCGTCCCGGTCCCCGCCGTAGATGAACGGCCCCGGCGGCACGTACACGAACCCCGGCGGTGTCGTGTCCGCCGGAAGCAACTTCACCTCCGCACTGGCGCTGCCGTCCCGCGGCACCACGACAGGGTAGCGCTGGTCCTCGAAGCCGTCTTGTCGGACCAGTAGCAGATACGAGCCCGGATCCGCCACGCGTGGCTCGCCCGCGGCGATCCGGTTCGCCGGCGAGAGGAGGAGCGGATACGCCGTGACCTCGACGGCGAGGCCCGAGCGCTTTCCTTCCAAGACCACCACGCGAATTGCCTCTCCGGCACGAAGGCAAACCAGCGCCATCTCCGTCGGCGCCTCGCCTGCAACCAGCTCCATGGGCGCGGCGCTGCGCACCGACTTCCGCTCCTGCCGGATGTCCTCGGTGACACCCACCAGCCGGATCCGGTCGGTCCCTTCCTTCGGCGCCTCGGCGTTGTCCCAGTCCCACGTGCCCTCCACCACTTCGCCGTTGATGGACTCGATCCGGGTGAGCGGCTTCACTCCGGCCTTCGCGAGCGGACTGCCCGCCGCCACTCCGGTCACGAACAACCCGTCCCCGCACGGCTGGCCGTTCAGCCGGACTACGAGGTCGCCCGGGGTGAGCCCCACCTCCGCCGCCAGCGAGTCCTTCGCCACCGCGGTGACCACGAGGCAGAGGTCGCCGGGACAGAAGTCTTCTTCCGCCAGCCAGGCACCGAGCCGGCAGCGGCCGATCCCCGTCGTCGGCACCGGCACCAGCCGTGGCACCACCGGCGGCGCACGGCGCACCGTCTCGTACGACTCGTACCGAAACAGGTAGACCGCCGCGTCGCCCGGCACGACCGTCACCGTGAGCGTGCCGCGGCCGAGGAGCTCCTTCGCATGTCGTCCGGCGTCATCGTAGTCGCGCACCGCGGCCGCTTCCCGCACAGCGGCTTTGAGATGGCCCGCCGCGAGCCGCTCCCGGAACCGGTCCAGGAAGTACTCCGCAAACGCCGCCCGCGTCGCCGGGCTCGGCCTGCCCTCGAGGTGCGGCGCCTCCAGCCGGAAAGCACGCTCGAGGGCCTCCCGCCCCTCGGCGAGCAGGCGTTCGAGCCGCACCTCCTCGTTCGCGAGTTCCTCCTCCGCGCGGGCGAACGCCGCCCGCTCGCCCGTCGGCGCATACGCGTTCAGGCACGCCTCCCGGAGCTTGGCGACCTCGTCGCGCCGCGGCGCGAGCGCCTGCCGTCCCTCGGCATATTCCCTGCTCTTCTTCCCCGCCTCCTCGCGTGCCTGCGCCGCTTCGTCGAAGGCCGCCTGCTTTTTCGCGGCGGCCTCGGCCTCGCGCCGGGCGTCCTCGATCTTCGCCTTGAGCTCCAGCGCCGCCGTCGAGGCCGGATCGCGCTCCCGCGCCCGCGTCACCGACTCGAGCGCCGGCGCGAAGTGCCCCGCAGCAAGCTCCGCTTCCGCAGCCGCCAGGTATTTCGCCACCGCCCGCTCCCGCGCGATCTTCGTGCCGAGCAGCACGGCCGCGACGGCAAGCACTGCCATCACCGCTGCCACGATCGCCACAGCCCGGGCCGGGTGGCGCCGCGCCCACTTGCGTGCCTTCGTAATCGACCCCGCCGGCCGCGCCCCCACGCTCGACGGCGTTGCGGGCCGCCTGGATCTTGCGGCTGAGCGCCTCCCCCTCGACGTAGCGCATGACCATGTAGGGCACGCCGTCGGCCGCGCCGGTATCGTACACGGGGCAGATCCCCGGATGGTTGAGTCGCGAGGCCGCCTCGACCTCGCGGTCGAACCGAGCGCGTTCCTCGGGCGCCAGGAGCACCCGCATCGTCAGCACTTTGATCGCCACCTTCCTCCGGTGCATCTGGCGGTCCTCGGCCAGGTAGACCTCTCCCTGGCCCCCGTGACCGAGTTCCCGGAGCAGCGTGTAGCGACCGCCCAACGGGCGGGGAAATTCCAGCGCCCCCGGACCCGCGCGGCCCACCGCGGCCTCCGAGGAGGCCGTGTCGCCCTGCTCGATCTTCGCGTACTCCCGGGCAATCAGCGCCGCGTGGCCCGGAAACATGGCCTGGTAGTCGGCGAGAGGTGCAAGCCGGTCCTGAAGCTGGTCCGTGAGGGCCTTCTTCAGAAACGCGTTGCGCACCAGGGTCTCGGCCAGCGGGTCGGGAGGATCGAACTCAACCATGCGGGTCACCTTGTCTTCGAGGGCGTGGCGAAATCCAGGCAATCCCTGCAAGGGGTTGCCTGGATCCGGTATTGTACGGACGATCGCGCGCGTTGAAAGCCAGCGTCGGTGCAGGCTCGTGTTCGAGCAACGCGCGGTCACGCGGGACGTGCCTGTTCCGCCTCGCCCGCAGTCACGCGGCGCAGCTGACCGCAGAACGCTGTGCGCTGCGGGCGAAGCCCGCACTAGGACGCGTCTTCCCGCCCAGACCATGGCCGTGGCCTCGAGGATCATCGCGCAGGAACGCCGCGGCGCAGTCTACTATCAGGCAATCGCGGCACTGGATCCCATCGACCGGGAAACCGTCCTCCTGCGGCCAATCCACCAGGCCAGCAACGACCCGGCGGCGAGCCTGATGCAGATCTCGCCGAAAGCCGCCGCCACGCGTACTTCCCGGGCCGAAGAACCGCTGCGCGAGACCCTCCGCCGTTGCGGCGGCAAAGAGCTGCTCGACGGGTAGTCCGCCCGACGCCGTGAAGCGTTCCCGGTCTTCCGAACGCGGCGCTGCTTTCGTTCCCGCGCCAAGCGAAAGTCGGTAAGGAACGCCGGGCCTGCGGTCTGGTAGCAGTAGTCGGACCCAGCCGTTCGGGAAGGTTCCTGGGGCCAGCCCGGATCTCTCCCTTACCAGAAGGCCGTCAGCCATGAAAGAGCGACCCATGGTGCGCACACGTGCCTCGAGTCCATCTTCTGCGATCGCCGAGCCCTGGAAATTCGGATGCCGTGTCCCACTTCGTGTCGGCTCCGCCGCTCTTGCGACAGATCCGCCGTGTAATGACCTGGACAACCACCTTCGAAAGGACAGAACCATGAGAAACCGAATCAAGACGGCGGTACTCGCCCTCGGCCTGATGCTCCTGCCCGTCTCCCTGACGGCTTGCCCCCACCACGGCAGGGCCGTCTGGACCGAGAGGGTCACCGTTACTCCCGCGCGGTCTGTGCCGCACCCGCCGCGTCACCACATCCGCCCTCTCCGCTGCCGCAAATAACGGGAATGGAAGCGCTTGGCGCGGCGACGGCTTCCCTCCGCGTCGGGAGCAGATCTCGACAGAGGCAGGCACTCGCGGCAGGAAACCGCGGGTGCTTGGCCGGCAGAAGCCCCCGGACAGTGGCGTGCTGGCCCACGGCGGGGTCGACGCCGAAGCTCTCTCCCGGTCATTCCCCAGCAACATGCTGCGCCTGACCCCATCGAGATGCACTCGGGCAAGGGGTCAATGGCGAGCAGAACGGCGGGAAGTCGCGGCGACCATACCGCGCCCGCCCACTTCCGTCGCTCCCCCATGGCGCGGGCTACGCCCGCAGCCCACAGCTATCAGCCGTCAGCTGTCAGCTTCTGAGAAGAAGAGAAGCGGGGCTTGGCGCGCGAGGCCGCGTTGCGTGGCGCACAGGGATGGCGAACAGAACTGCCGTGTTACCAGGACCTTCGGTTCTCTTCTCGCCGTGTGCAGAAACTCGGGCCTCATAGTGTAGTACAGTCGGGCATTCCCGCGTGCGCACCCCGCACTCTTCCTGATCGTGCTCATGCTCGACGTTCTGCTCCTCACCCGCACGCTTCTTCACCGTGCTCGTGCCCGTGCTCGACTTCTTCTTCCTCTTCTTGGTGTTCTTCGTCTCCTTCGTGCTCTTCGTGTTCAGCTCCACCGCGCCGAACCCGCGAGCCGCCCAGCTACTTCTTCCCACCCCCCGGGAACGGATCCAGCACCCAGCGCGTGTTGTACCAGAAGTACTGCTCCGGCTGCTGGCGAATGGCCTGCTCGTGCTGCTCGAGGACCCGCTGCGTGAGGCGCTGGAGCTCGGCACCGCGTGGCGCCGTCGGATCGGGCACGACCGGCTCGAGCAGGCGCCACCGGTGTCGCGCCCACCCGATCCGGGTAGCGACCGCCGGGAGAACCGGCACGCGCGCCTGGAATGCGAACGCGGCCATGCCCCCGAAGACGTTGGCCTCGCTGCCGAGGAAGCGCACGACGATCCCTCTGCGCTTCGAGCGGAGATCGGGCATCATGCCGAGGATCTTCCGCTGCTTCAGATTGCGCAGCACCTGGCGGAGCAGATGCGGGTCGCCCCGCGCCAGCGCCTCGACGCCCGTGGCCCGGCGGATCCGGTTGACATGGCCGTCGGTGAGCGGATTGTGCTGGCGGCCCGTGAGGAAGAAGATCGGGAATCCCAGGCTGGCAATGCCCACGCCGGCGAGATCCCAGTTGCCCATGTGCGGGATGGCGAGCACGGCGCCCGGCTGCCCCTCGAGATCGCGCCGGAGCCGGTCGACCACGTCGCCCTTCTCGACTTGCCGCTCGATCCACGCGCGATTCATGCGGCCCAGGCGCACGAGCTCCACGGTGTTGAACAGGAAGTTGCGAAGCGAGATCCAGGCGATTCGCCGCGCCGCGCGGCCCGAGGCACCGACGGCCTGTACGATGCGCCGCTCGGCCGCCGCCCGCCGGAAGCGCAGCACGTGAAACGCGAACCGCGCCGCCAGCCAGGCCAACACCAGCCCGGCCCCAAGCGGCAGGAGCGTGAAGATCGCGGTGAACGCCCGGAGCAGCGCGTACTCGAGGTAGTACTTCGGCGTCGGCTTCTTGTGGCTCATGGACCGAGGAGCTCCGGGGACCACAGACGGCGGAATCGGCGCCGGCGGCGCGCCTCGAGATGCGGCACGGATGCGCCGCAAACGTTACCACACCCGCGCCGGCGGGGAAACTGCGCCGCCGTGTCGCGACCGCAGCCAATCGTGGTTTCCCCACCGGGAGAAGACGGGCTATCTTTTCGCCGAGAGCCACCCCCGAACCGGATGCCCCGCCGTCCCTGGATGCCTCGCCATGCCGCTCAAAGTGCTGGACACGATCATCCCGAACCGCGCACTTCCGGCCGCCGTCCGGTCCCTGCTCCGCGACGCAGACCAGCAGATCGCGGACTTCCAGCGCCGGCACCTGAAGCGTCCGATTCCCGGCTTCCTGCCGAGCGATTTCACCCGCGCCTGGGCCGCGCTGAGAACCATCCGCGAGACCCACCTGGCGGCGGGCGACGTCTTCTGCGAATGGGGCAGCGGCTTCGGAGTCGTGGCCTGCCTGGCCGCCATGCTCGGCTTCGACGCGCACGGCATCGAGATCGATGCCGAGCTGGTGGAAAGCGCGCGCCACCTGGCCGAGGCCCACGGGCTGGAGGTGCGCTTCGCTCAAGGAACGCTGGTGCCCCCCGGCGGCGAAGCCTTTCTCGACGCGGTGGAGGACTTCGCCTGGCTTCAGGCGGGCGGCCACTGCGGCCACGACGAGCTCGGCCTCGATCCGGACGAGGTCGACGTGGTGTACGCCTTTCCCTGGCCTGGCGAGGAGCAGGTGGTCACCGGGATCTTCGAGCGCTTCGCGGGCGAGGGGGCCCTGCTGGTCACCTATCACGGGCTCGAGGACATCCGGCTGCACCGCAAGTGCGGCGCGGCGTCGTGAGAGCGCCGGAGAGAATCTCCCCGTGGTGGCCCCGGCGCGCCGTGCGCGCGAGGCCGTCACTCGTCCTCGTCGGGCTCCGTGCTGGCCGCCGGCTTCTTGCTGGCTGGCTTCTTCTTCGGTGCCTCGAGGCCGGCGTACTCCGGGATCGACTTCGGATCGACTGGCGGATCTAGCCGCTTGAGCACCTCGAGGAGCGCCGCCTGCAGCTGCAGGTCCAGCACGTAGTCGCCGGTGGCGTCGACGCCGGTCATCGGCCGCGCGCCGGACTCGCTCACCTTCCGGCGCACGAACACCCTCAGCCACCGATGGACATCCCGGGGCTCGAGGTGCGTGCCGAGGCCGGCGAAGAACGCGGCAAACCCTGGATAGCGCTCCGCGTCTCCCCCGTCGAACGCCGCCAGTTCCACGAGCGTCTCCCGCTCCTTCTCCCAGTGCGCGTCGAGATAGCGGCCGAACGCACCGGCCTCGAGCAGCTTCGAGAGCTCGTCCTCCTTCCAGCCCGGCCACTCCGCCGGCTCGGCCTCCACGTCCGGCGCCACGCCGCCCTCGTTGAGCACCTTGCCCTCGGCATCCACGTCGCGCTGGATGGCGGTGCCGTCCGGCAAGAAGAGGCGGGCGATCGTGATGAGAATGCCCGGCCCGGCGCCGGGCCGACCGTTGGTCCCGGCCGGCTCGCCCGGCCGGGAGGTGAGGTCGAGCACCTGCTGGACGCTGGCGCGGCCCAGCGTGCGGCGGCCCACCAGCACGCCGCGCTGGTAATGGCCGAGCGCACCCGCCACCACCTCGGCCGCGCTGGCCGTCCGCTCGTTCACGAGCACCGCCAGTGGCACGTCCGGCGCCGTCGCCGCCGTGGCCGTGCGGAGCTCCTCGCGCGGCGCGAGGAGCGGATTGTGGCGCTCCCAGTAGACGACCAGCTTGCCGGCCTCGAGGAAGCGGTCGACCACGCGGACCGCAGCCGTCAGGTCCTCGCCGATGTTGTCGCGAAGATCCAGGACGAGTCCGCGGAGCGGCTGGGCCGCCAGCCGTTCCAGCACCGCGTCCAGCTGCCCGGAGGTCTCCTCGGTGAGACCGGGAAACCGCACGTAGCCGATCTGCGCGGGAAGCCGTTCGCCGTCGACCGAACCGGGGACGGGCCGCGCCCGCCTGACGGCAATCTCTCGCGGCTCCTGCCAGCCGCGCCGGACCGCCTTGATCTTCACCGCGGTGCCGTCGGGACCGTTCAGCCGGTCCATCACCTCGGGGAGATCCCGGTCGAAGGTGGACCATCCGTCGACCTCGATGATCTTGTCGTCGGTGCGCAGCCCGGCGGCGAGCGCGGGCGTGCCGGGGAGGACGCGGACCACCGAGAGCACACCGCGCCGATCGAAATCGACCACCGCGCCGATGTCGGCCTGGTGGCGATACCGCCCGCGCGCCCGCGCCGCGCGCTGCGCGGCCGAGAGGTAGGCGCTGTGCGGATCGATGGCGCGCAGCATGCCGCGCACGGCGGTCTCGACCAGCTCCTCCTCGGAACGCTGGTCCCCGGTCAGGTGGAACTCGCGGATGTAGCGGAGCACCTCCTCGAGGAGGTCGAGCCGGTTCGGGCGCGCGGCCTGGCGCGGATCCCGGTAGAAGGCGTCCTCGAGCTGGCGGACGCTGTCCATGGTCCGGAGATACGAGCGAGCCAGACGTCCCCGCAACGTCGGTTCGTTCTGGAGCCGCTCCAGCACCGGCTTGGCGACCTCGAAGTCGTCGATCCCGGCGAGCGCCAGGGCGCCGGCGGCCTCGAGCTCCGGGTCCTCGGACTGGAGGAATCCGCGGAGCACCCGCTTGGCCTCGGGGCGATCGCTGAAGCTCAGATCCCAGAGCGCCCGGGCCGCCTCGAGCTTGAGCAGCGGATCGAGCGTCTCGTTCATGACGTCCTTGAGCGGGCGGGCGGCCGCGCGGTCGCCCTGGCGTCCGAGCACGCGGACCGCCGTGCGCCGCGCCTCGGAATCGAGCGACTCGTCGCCGGCCAGCTCGAGCAGGATCCGGGCCCCTCGCTCCTTTTCGCCGTGGTAGAGCAGCGTGCTTGCGGCCGCGAGCTTGAGCGTGGGGCGCGCCTTCTCGAGGTGCGGCGCCAGCGCCTCGACCACCTTCGGCCCGAGCTCCTGCAGGCTCCGGGCGAGCGCCCAGGAGGCGTCGGGCCCCTTGCCGGCGGCGAGCTCGACCAGGCGCGCCACCTGGGCGGCGAGGTCCGGCGGCGCGGCCACCTCGGGTTGCGCGGCGAGCGCCGGGCAAGCAACCAGGATCCCCAGGAGAACCAGGAGGCAGACGGTCTTGCGCATGTCGCGGTCTTCCTTGCACGGCGCCGGACAGGATGGGAGCGGAAGCAGCCGATCCGTGTTCTTTACACCCATCTCGCGCCGGCCGTCAAGCGGCGCGGTGCGGGGCGGGCGGAGCGCCGCCAATGCGCGGCAGGGGGCGCGGCCCTCCCGTCGCTGGGTGGGCCGGGCTGGAGTCGGTCGATGCGGCTTCGGAGCCGTCGACTACGGGACGAGCTGCGTGCCGTCCGTGTTGGTGCAGCCGAGGATGCTGGTGTTGTCGTAGGCAACCGCCGCGTGGTAGACGCAGAAGCCCACGAGTTCCTTCAGCGCGGGAACCGCGAACTTCCCGGTCGCGCCGCCCTGGGCGTTCAGCACGCCGGTGTAGCCGTTGAAGATCGGCGGGCCGTACAGCACCGAGTAGAAGAGCACCGGGTCCATGTCGAGGAAGACCTTGCACGGGCCGAGGTTCAGCGGGCTCTGCCCGAGCGAGGCCGCCATCTGGTAGTAGTTTCCGGCCGGGCCGTTCACGTAGCGGATCGCGTCGGCGTTGCCGATCGACACCGTGTCCGGGGCGAGCAGCAGGTTGTCCTTCACGTAGGTCAGGCGGTGGATCGGGCCCTGCATCTCGCCCGGGATGGGCACGTACCAGTTGGGCTCGTTGTAGGGATCGGCCGAGTAGGTCGAGTGCGTGTAGGCGCGGGCGATCGTGGCGTCGGTGCGCAGGGTGATGCTTCCGCCGCTGCCGTTATAGCGGATCTCGATCACGATGTTGCGGACACCGTCATACGCGAAGGTCCGCTGGAGACCGATATCGTTCCACTGGTTTGCCGTGACCGGCCAGCTGAACGGACCGTCGTAGACGATCGTCGCGCACGGCCCGAGCACGTCATCGAACAGCGTCGTCCCGGCGCCCGAGTAGGTCTTGTGGGTCGTGTGCCCCATCCGGATCTGCAGCTGCGTCGCGGTCTTGGTCGCCGAGTTGCTCGGGGCAAACGCCAGATCCGTGATCTTGACGGGTGCCGCCGGCAAGACCGTGGCGTCCACGATGAACGAGAACCGCCAGGCGGCCTTGCTGGAGGAGAATGGCCAGTTGTTGCCGCTCCCGACCGTCGGTGTGTCGCTCGGGTTGTAGATGTACCCCTGGGCGCCGAGCGAGACGCCCACGAGGAGCAGGACAGCAAGCAAGACAGCACTCTTCTTCATTGAAACACTCTCCCTCAAGAGATCGCCGTGCGGTCCCGGCAGGGACCGCGAACGCAGGAGCCGGCCGCGGCACACCCGCAGCCGCAAATCGCACAACACGGATCCACGGTCACGGCCACCTCCGGGCACGGCGGCCGGGTCCGTGGCGTTGCGAGCCTGTCCTCGTCCTTTCTCTCCGCTTGCGACGAACTCCATGATACGGGTTGTGCGCCGCAGCAGCAAGAGTCCAGGACGATTTCGCGGTCTCGGCTCGGGACGACCGCGGCCGGGGCAAAGACCCCCCGGTGGGGGGCAGCGACCGACCCGGCGCCACGGCGCCCGGCCTTCCGGTCCGTGGAGGCCGGGCCGCCCTGGATCACTCGGCGAGCAGGCAGACAGCGGCCATGGCGAGCCCGATCCCGAGGAGCTTCCGGAGCGAGACGGGCTCGGCGAGAAACGCCACGGCGAGACCGGCGGCGACCACGACGTAAAGCGATGTGATCGGGATTACGGTGGATGCCGGCCCCGCGGCGATCGCGCGGTAGAAGAAGAGGAACCCGAGCGCGCCGGCGAATCCTGCGGCGAGCGCGACCAGGTGGTGGGCATCGGCGCGGCCCCACTCGCCCCGCACGCTGATCAGACCCAGAAGCACGCTGCACGCACCGAAAGCAAGCAGCATGCTCGGCCACGGCACGCGGCCAGCCGCAAGCTTCGTGAGCAAGCCCCAGAGCCCCCAGCAGGCCAGCGCAAGCAGCGCCTGCGGCAGCCACGTTGCCCCCGCCAGCATCTTCATACCGGTCCTTTTCTGAGAAGCCACGCGAGCGCGCGCACTTCGCGCGCGATACCCGCACCCCCGCGGGCGCAACCCGCCCGCGCCACGCCAGCACGAGACTGGGGTCAGACCCCGTTCCGAAGCGGAACGGCGTCAGACCCCATCTTGACTTCGCCCGCGCTACCCGCACCCGCACCGCACGCCTCGTCCTCGTGCTCGTACTCGTGCTCGCCCTTCCTCTTCTCTTCTCCTCTCTTCTTCGTGTTCTTCGTCTTCCCTTCGTGTCCTTCGTGTTTAACTCCACCGTGCGGCCCCTGCATCCCCGCCCGATGCCCCTCCCTCCCCCGCCAGCAGCGCCGCCCCGAGCGCCCCGCTGAGCTGCGGGTGGCGCGCCGCCGCAAACGGCACCTCGAGCAGCGCCTCGATCTCGCGCCGCACGGACTCGTTCTTCGCCACCCCGCCCGAGAAGTAGACCGGAGTCGCCAGCCCGACGTGCTTGATCAGCGTGACGACCCGCCTCGCCACGGCCCGCTGCACGCCCGCAAGCACGTCGTTCACGGGATGGCCCTGCGCGAGCAGGCTCACCACCTCGGTCTCCGCGAAGACGACGCACGTCGAGCTGATCTCGAACGGAGCGGGCCGCAGCGCGTGGAGCGCCGCGAGCTCGCTCACGTCGAGACCGAAGCGCCGGGCGATCACGTCCAGGAACGACCCGGTGCCCGCCGCGCACCGGTCGTTCATGCCGAAGTCCTCCACCCGCCCCGCCGCATCCAGACGGATCACCTTGGAGTCCTGCCCGCCGACATCGACTACCATGGCGGCGTCGGGATGCTGGAAGCGCACCCCACGCGCGTGGCACGTGATCTCCGTCACCGCGCGGTCGGCGAAGTCGACCCGCGCGCGCCCGTAGCCGGTGGCCACGACCCGGAGCGACCCCGACTCGGCCCCGGCGGCGCCGGCCGCCGCAAGCAGCTCGTCCCGAAGGTGCCGGGCCATCGCCCGGCCGTCCGGACCGGTAGCCACCACCTCGGACTGCAGCATGGCGCCGTTCGCGTCGAGCAGCACCGCCTTGGTCGTGGTCGAGCCGACGTCGATGCCGAGGCGGAGGCTCATCGCGGGATCATCTCCAGGAACGACTCGATGCGCGTGCGGAGCTGCTCGGTGTCCGAGGGCGAGTAGTCGGTCTCGACCTTGAGGAACGCCAGCCCCCGGTCTCGGGCCCACTGCCGCACCCGGAGGCTCTCCACGTTGTAGGTGTGGCACGCGAGCCAGATCGCATCCACCACGCCCTGGACCCGGTAGTCCGTGGCCAGCCGGTCCAGCAGCTCGAAACGGCCCTCGTTCGGGGTGAAGCAGGAGCACGGCAGGTGGAAGTACTTCAGCGCGACCGCCCGGAGCGGATCGCCGTCCTCGGCCACGTTCTCGACCTGCGGCTTGACCCCGGTGCACGCCTCCTGGACCACGACCGCCCCGCCGGCCCGTTCGATGAGCTCGACCACCTTCTCCACGCCCGGGCCGATCGGCACGCCGGTGACCAGGATCCGCGGCGCCGTCGGGCACGCCACCGGCTCGTCCGCGGCGCGTCGCCGCTCGAGCTCGGCGTAGACCGCGTCGAGCAGCTCGTCCTCGAGCGGCGTGCAGGCGATGCGCTGGTTCACCAGCAGCCGCTCCACCCCGCGGAGATAGACCTTGTCGGTCTTGGTGAAGGCGCCGAGCCCGAGCAGCCGCTCGCGCCGGGCGTTCATCTGCCGGATGGCGGCGCGGAGCGCCTCGTCGGTGATCTCCACCTCGAGGGTGCGCTCGAGAAAGTGCTTCAGCCCCTCGACCTCCGCGTGCCAGTGGCGAAAGGCCGTCTCGCTGTCCGGCTTCTGCGTGAGCTCGAGGATGAACATCGGATGGCGCTCGCGGATCAGCTCGTACATCTTCTTCTTGCCGTCGCAGGTCGTCTCGGCCACGATCGCGTCGGCGGACTCGAAGAAGGGACAGCCCTGCGAGCGGATGTAGCCGTAGCTCGACTTGATGATCGGGCAGAGGTTGGCTGGCAGATCGGCCTCCGCCACGGTCACCATCGCGGGCGTGAAGCCGCACAGGCACACCGGCAGCGCCCCCGCCGCCAGGATCAGCTCCCGCGGCGAGTACTCGCAGTAGATGCCGACGAGCTTCCGGCCCCGGGCGCGCTCGGCCGCGGCCAGCGCGATCTCCTCCTGGATGCTCGATCTCAAGCGCGCGAAGATCGCGCCGTTTGCCTCGCGCGCCGCCGATGCCGCGCCGCAACAGGACGTTCCCATGGCCACGGTTTCCTCCAGGGTTTCAGCCGCCGACTCGCCACCGAAGCCGGCCGCGTGGGCCGGGGCGGTTCGCCGCGCCCGGATGGTCTCGATCGCCGCCTCCAGCCGGTTTCGCACCGGCTCGGGCAGCCCGTTGGTGACGGTCTGGCAGTTCAGCACCACCGTGGGCAGCCCGAGCCGCTCGCGGACCGCCTCGGTGAGGATCCGATTCTCGTAGGCGCAGTGGCTCGCCCCGAAGAAGGACACCACCACCACGCCCTCGGCCGCGTACTTCTCGGCGTCGGCGCAGATGATCTCCGCCCGGCGCACGGCGCTGCCGATCATCGGGTTCTCGAGCACGTTCGTCGCCAGCGCCTCCAGCGGCGGCAGCGCCTCCGGAATCTCGCGGTACGCGTGCCCGAGCATGTACTCGGTGCCCGCCACGCGCGCGCCCAGGTCCTCGAGCACATTCTGCAGACAGAGATCCATCGACGGCGTGACCATCATCAGGCGGACCGCCGCCGGATCGACCGCGTGCTCGCCGCGCTCGACCCGGCGGCGGCACAGCGCCTCCACCTCGCCGTAGAGCTCGAGCGCCGCCTCGAGATCCGAGGCGAAGTCGGCGGGGATCGCCTCGACGAGCAGGGTCTCGAGCGCCGGGAGCGGCGCCGCATCACGCGCGTAGGCGAGCTCGCGGATCCGGCGCACGCGCCGGCGCAACCGGTTTGCGGTGCGGATGTTCTCCGCCAGTTCCGCATCGGGAATCGGGCGGCCCAGCACGCCCTCGATCGCGCACCGGACGCGCGCCAGCTCGCGCACCACGAAGGCCCGGTCGCGCGGCTCGGCCCCGGCGCCGACTGGCGGGATCTCCCAGTAGCAGAACGGGTGGCCGAGCGACTGCACGTGTTGCATGCAGACGGAGAAGTCGTCGCAGCATGCGCCCACCGCCCCAACGCAGAGATCGGGCCGCGGCCAGTACTCCCCATCCACCAGCGCGCCGACCACCGCCCGCACGTCGCACATCGTCTCGTCGAGACCGCGCTCCGCGGCGAGCTTGAGGAAGCGCGGATCCTCGCTGGTGCATGGCTGCATGTAGGCCATGTCCGCGTAGAAGCAGACCGCGTCCGCGGCGAGCGCGGTGAAGATCGGAATGACCGAGAGGTCCTTCATGGCGGCGATGACCCGGGCCCCGGCGCGCGCCCGCGCGTGAAGCCGCTCGGTCTGGCTCTCCACCAGCGCGCACAGGCCGAGCGAGGCGGGATCCAGATCGTAGCGGAGCCGCGCCAGTCGGCGGTCGCCCTGCGCGGCCCAGTGGGACGGCGGGCGAAGATAGGAGCGCCATTCGGTGGGGCCGTAGCGCGCCAGGAACCGGCCCTTCGACGCGGTCGCCCACGGCAGGAACGCCGCGTCCCACTGGCGCAGGCTCACGCTTTGCGGCATCGGATCATCTCCACGAAGGACTCCAGGCGGGTGCGGCGCCGCGGCCGCGCGGCGGCGTCGTACTCGTCATCGAGGAACAGGACCGGCAACGGCTCAAGCGCCTCCTTCACCCGGCGCCGCTCGCCCGAGTGGATGTCACAGAACTTGAGACACCGAAGAAGCACGCCGTCGACCCGAACGGCCTCGACGGCCTGTGCCAGCGCCGCGTAGTAGCCGTCGTTTGGCCGGGCTCCCATGTCCGGCTGGTGGAAGTAGGCCTCGGCCAGCGCCGCGAGCGTCGAGGTTCCCTCCGGCACGTCGCACGCGAGCAGACCGCCCACGAGGCGCGTGAGATCGCCGACGATCTCGGCGCCGAGCTCCGCCAGCTCGCGGGCGAACACCAGGTCGTCCCGCGCCACGCAGGAGCCGGCGAGAAAGAGGCGGAGCGGGCGGGCCGCCGGCGGTGCCTTGGGCTCGAGGCTCGCCAGGAACTCCAGCGCCGGGTCGACGCCGAGCATGAGGCAGCCCTGCACGAGCTCGGCGAAATCGGCGAACTCGAGATCCGCCCGCCGCGCGCGCAGCCGGGCCCGGAGCCGGCGCATCTTCGCGACCGCGCCGGCGAGGCGGGCGGTCTCGAGCGCCGCCTCGAAGCGCTCCTCGAGCCGGCACCGGAGCCGCTCGAGGTCCTCGCGGTAGCGGGCGAGCGCGTTCGGGCTGCGCGTGCGCGGCGCGCCCGCGACCTGGATCTCGAGATCGAGGAACCGGCCGCATGTCTCGAGCATCCGGTTCTCCTGGTCGCAGGCGCTGAAGGCAGCGAGGAACGCGACCCGCCCGAGCCACGGCGCCGCCTCCGCGACGCCCACCTGGCTGCGGCAGAACGGGCACGCATCGGCACGGACGTACTTCTCGCCGAGCTGCATCGCTTGCGGCGAGCCACCGAAGCTCAGCACGAGCGGCTCGAGCCCCAGCGCGAGCGGAAGCTCGAGCGGCACGTAGCCGCCGAATACACCCACGGCGCGCGACAGATCGCCGGCGGTGCGCGCCGCGACCCGCGTCGCGAGGCGCGCCCGCCATCTTTCCTCCTGCGGATTGGATCGGCCGTGCCGCATCGCTCGCCCGGCTCCTCAGGCTCAGCGCCGCGTAGCGACGAAGATCCCCTGGGCGATCTTCCCCTCGTGCGCCAGTCCCTGCATGAACACCATCTCCTGGCCCATGGCTTGCATCCGCTCCAGGTCGAAACCGATGATCTTCAGCGCGTCGTAGGTGAGCTGCTTGTTCAGCATGTCCAGGTAGAGGTCCACGTGCGGCGCGAATCGCCCGGTGTCCTCGGCGATCCGCACCTCGCACCCGTTCCGGCGCAGGAGGTCACGATAGCCGTCGATGGCCTCCACGTTCGCAAACTTCATGAACCTGAGAAAGCGCTCGGCCTCCTCGTCCTCGAGACCGGAGGGGCCCTCCACCCAATCGGTGAACGCGATCGTGCCCCCGCGCTTCACCAGGCGCGCCGCCTCGGCGATCAGCCGTGGCTTGTCGACCACGTAGCACCAGGCGTCCTCGCCCCAGACGAAGTCGGCCTGGCCGTCGGGAAGCCCGCTGTGCAGCACGTCGGCCTCGGTGACGGCGATCCGGTCGGCGAGCCCCTCCGACCGGCAGCGGTCCCGGCACCGCTGGACCACGGTCGGGGTCGCATCGACACCCATCATCGCGGCCACCTGCCGGAACCGCACCAGGAACCGCATCCCCGCGCCGTTGCAGCAGCACAGGTCGATCCCCTTCTGGCCCGCGCCGATCCCCGCCCGCTCCGCCAGATCCATCGAGGACGTAAACCCGCCGATATGGACCTGCTCGCCCATCACGAGCTCCCAGAGGTCGCCCTCCGGGCCGCTGTACACCGCCTGGACCGATTCGAGTCCGATGCCGGTAGTGGATTTCATGTTCTCGTCTCCTTGGTTCGAGTGCGCCGGCCGCCGGACGTGCGATCCGGCAGCCGGCGGGTCCATCAGAACTCGTACTTGACCGCCACGCCCCAGGAACGATTGGCGGTGTGGTTCAGCACGTGGCCGAAGTGGCCGTAGCCGGCCGCCACGCTGCACCGGTCCGACACGAGGAAGGCCGCGGCCAGCACGAACCAGTCGTCCTCGCGATCGAGTAGCCCGTGGGTCTCGTCGTACTCCGACCGCTTCCTGCGGTACTCGGCCGCGAGCACGATCCGATCGGTCAGCAGGCAGCACGCGGCCGCCTCGAACAGCGTCTTGCGGTGGCGCGTGAAGCCGAGCAGTCCCACGTGGGCCGCGTCCGTGTTGCGCACGCCCGCGGTCAGCATGACCGGCCGCGGCAGGCAGGTGAGCATCTTGCTCGCAAACAGCGTGAACTCGACACCCGCCTCGTGGTCGATGCCGGCGATGCCGTCGAGGCCGCCGAGCGGCGCGAGGTCCCTGTCAAGGCCGTCGAAGTCCTCGTTCCACTTGCCGTGCACGCCGGCGGTCACCGCCGGGAGCCACGACTGGTCGAACTCGCCGTCCTTGAGAAGCTGCAGGCGACCGTTCAGCGTATGGAGCCGGACGGCGTGGCCGGAGGGCCGCACGCCAGTGGCGTTACCGATGTCCTCGTACACGTCCCCGACGTCGAGGTAGTTGAGCGCGTAGCCGAGCTCCACGCGGTCCCACAGCACCTCGGTGACGCTGAATGCCTCGAGGTGCTTCCCGTTGCCGAGGTTCACGTGGATGTAGCCGGCGCTGGGATGCCCGAGGATCTCGCCGGGCGGCGCCGGGTTCGCGAGGCAGGCCGACGGCACCGAGAAGTGGCCCGACATGCCCTCGATGGTGTGCAGCGGCAGGCAGGGACCTCTGCACAGGTGTGGGGCCTCCGGCGCATCGGGTTGCGCCTCGCCGGGCGGAGCCGGTGTCTCCTGAGGCACGGGAAGTCCCTCCAGACACTCGGCCGCCGGAGGGCCAGCGGCCGAGTCCGACGGACCGACGCTCGTGCAGGCCACGGCAGCGAGCAGGACCGGGATGAGCAGGAACATGCCGGCGCTCCGGCAAGTGCTCCTCGTGTTCATGGCTTCTTCCCCTTGGCTGTGGTTCGGGTCGCGAGCAACCGCGACTCTTCAATGGGTGTCGTCCGCGAGTGCGGCGGGTCCTCGCGGACCACCCGTCCGCCGGCGCCCGCCGGCGCCCGAAGATGACGGAACAACCACCGACAGCGAGGCGGTTCCAGGCCTCATCACGGGAGAAGCGGCACGGAAGGTCCGTCGCGTTGAGTCCGGCGGTGCCGGGCGGGCAGACGACATCGTCAACGACAGGGAATACGGGATCGCACCCGGCCGGCCTCGCGGAGATCGCGTGGAGCCGGAATCGGGAACGCTACCGAGGCCTCGCCCGAAGGACCTGGAATCAGGAGTCGGAAGGACTCCCGGCGGGAAACCGTCAGGTGTAAGGCAGATGGATCAGGTGCATGCGGCACCTCCTTACACAAGCCGGTCATTCCTGGACGTGCAAGATCGTAGTTATTCTGCCTCCGGGTGTCAACGCCCCGGCGCCGGAATCCCCCGGGAACGGGGTCAGACCCCGTTCCGAAGCGGAACGGCGTCAGACCCCAGTCGGCCTCACCGCGCGCGACACCCGCACCCGCACCCGGGAACGGGGTCAGACCCCGTTCCGAAGCGGAACGGCGTCAGACCCCAGTCGGCCTCACCGCACGCGACACCCGCACGCGCACCGCGCCCCTCTCAGGCGCGGGGATCGATCCGCCAGGGGTAGTCGTCCTTCGGCCGCAGCGGCTCGATGCGGTCGGGCAGGTAGCCGGTCTCGAGCCAGCAGGTCAGCGGAAAGCGCAGGTGCTCTGGAATCGGCCGGCCCGATTCCCAGCTGTGCACCTCCTCGGGCGTCACTCCGAGCAGTTCGGCCACATGCTCCGGAGCCATGACCCGTTCGCGGCGGGCTTGCCGGATCCAGTCTTGAAGGGCGGGGGTTCTGCGCATGGCAGGGTTTCCTCCTCGGCTTGGGTCGCAGTTCCCTTATAATCGAGGCCCCTGAACCTGGAAACCGAGGGCGGCCCCGCCAGAGAGGCTCGCGGATGAGTGCGCGCGACGACGTCAAGCTGGTCGTGCTGAGGCAGGTGCGGAACACGATCGAGGCCGAGCTGTTCGTCGCGCTCCTCGAGGCCGCGGGGATTCCGGCCACGGTGGAAGGCCGGCACATGCAGGACGACTTCGCCGTGCCCCAGAAGCTCCTCGGCCGCATGGGAGTCCGGGTGCTCGTGCGGGAGGAGGACCGGGACGAGGCCGAACGGGTCCTGGCTGCAGCGCGCGAGGCGGGCCGGGGGTTCGAGGGCGGCGAGGACTCGTAGCCCTCACCGCCACGGGCCGGCCCGTCCGGTCAGCCGCCGGGGGCCCCGCCGTTCGCCCGCGTCTCGAGGAGTCCGAGCACCGCCTCGGCCGCCGCGTGCGCTCCGGCCTCCACGGCCTCGCTCAGCCCAGGCCGGAGCGCCAGCGGACCGGTTCCGACCGCAACGCCCACCACGGTGAACTCCGCCCGGAGCAGCTCGGACTCCGCCTGCTCCAGGAGGTCGAGCGCGTACCGGGCCGACACGGGAGTATCACCGTGCTCTTCCTCCGGGTCCAGGCGGCGCAGCGCCGCATCCTCGAGCACCCGCACGGCGCCCCGATCCGGGGACCGGATCGCATCGAGCAGGATCACGCGGGTCCGCCCCAGGAGGTAGTCGCGCTGGCGGGCGAACTCCGGCGTGGCCACGAGCAGCTCCACCTTCTCGGGCAGGCGCTCGTGGATGGCGAGCAGCTCCAGGATGCGCACGCCCACCCCGGCGTCGCCGTGGAGTGGATTGCCGAGTCCGACCACGAGCGGTCCTTCGCGCATGACCCTTCCTCCTTGCCGCAACCCTGGTGCGCGGTGCGGCGGACTTGAAGCGCTGAGGCGCGCCGCCGGCAAGCACCCCGATCCGCCGGCGGCCCGCGCCAGCCGGACGCAAACCGGGCGCCACCAGGGGCGCCCGGTCGCCAGCGGCACGCAAGCAGCCGCGTTCAGTTCAG
>JAFGQW010000086.1 GCA_016935485.1 Planctomycetota bacterium
CCGCGCGCGCTGCCCACCACCGTGCCGCTCGTCACCGAGGCCTTCGCTCGGCGCGGTTACCTGACGGCGGCCTTCGTGTCCGCCGAGCCGGTCGCCCACCAGTGGGGCCTCGACCGCGGCTTCTCGCTCTACAACGACGACCTCGAGGCAGCGCCGAGCCCGCTCACGCCCCGGGAACGCCGGGGCGAGGACACCGCCGAGGCGGCCGCGCGGTGGCTCGCCGCCGCGCTGAAGTCCAAGCGCCCGTTCTTTCTCTGGGTCCATCTCTTCGACCCCCACCATCCCTACCGGGCGCCGGCGCCGTACGCCGAGCGCTTCCCCAAGAGCCCCTACGCCGCGGAGGTCGCCTACGCGGATGCCTGCGTGGGACGGCTGCTCGAGACGCTCGCGGCCGCCGGCCGGCGCGCGGCCACGGCAATCCTCGTCGCCGGCGATCACGGCGAGGGACTCGGCGAGCACGGCGAGGCGACCCACGCCCACCTCGTCCACGGCAGCACGATCCGCGTGCCCGTGCTGTGCTGCTGGCCCGCGGGCTGGCGCGCGCGCCAGGAGATCACGGAGCCCGTGGGCCTGGTGGACATCGCCCCGACGCTCTACCACCTCCTCGACGAGAAGCCGCCCCGGCTCTCGGGCACGAGCCTGCTCAACGTGCTCCGCGGCGAGTCCTCGCGGCCGTCGTCGCGGCCGCTGTACGTCGAGAGCCTCTACGATTTCCTGCACTTCGGCTGGGCCCCGCTGTACGCCGTTCGGCTCGGCTCGAGCTACCTCATCGAAGCCGACGAGCGGGCGTGGCTCTACGATCTCGCGGCCGATCCGGGCGAGACCCGCAACCTCGCCGAGGACCGTCCGGACGAGCCGCGCGCGCTCCGGATCGCGCTGGCGCGGCTGCGCGCCGCGCTCGAGGAGATCCCGGCCCCACCCGGCGGCGTGCTCGCCGCGCCCCCCGGCTATCTCCAGGCGCCCCACGCCAGCGCCACCCTCCTCAAGGACGCCGACCGCACAGGCAAGCGCCGGATTCCCATGGAGGCCATCGGTGACGTGGTCGCGTTCGAGCGCGTGAAGAACCGCACCTACCAGAGCGGCCTCGATCCCCTGGACGAATCGCTCGAGCGCCTCGGAGTCCTGTCCGGGCGCGATCCCGAGAACCCGAGCTACCTTTACTGGACCGGGCGCGTTCACCGGGCGCGCGCCTCCCGCCTGCGGGCGGCCGGCCACCCACCCGAGGCGGTCCTAAAAGCGCTCGAGAACGCCAAGGCTTTCTTCCTGAAGACACTCAACCGCCGGCCCGACCACGCCAGCGCGCAGAACCTGCTCTTCCACTGCCTGATCGAGCTCGACGACCCCGAGCCCGTCCTCAAGGGCGCGGCCGCGGTCCTCGAGCAGGGCTACGAGAACCGGGACACCCGCTTCTGGCTCGCCGAGGCGCATCTCCGCCGCAACGCGCCCGGCGATCTCGACCAGGCCGACCGGCACAACCGCGCAGGTCGGGAGCGATTCCCGGATCACGACCGGCTCGGCAAGCAGCGCGCCGAGATCGAGCGGCGGCGGCTGGCCGAGAAGCTCGGCGGCACGAGGAATGACTGAATCTCCCGCCCCGGCGCCCCCGCTTCGCGCCTGGATCTGGCGCCACCGGCTCGCCGCGCTCGCGCTGCTGGCGGTGCTCGCGGCGTGCCTGGGCCATGAGAGCTACGGACGCGCGCTCGTCCGGGCGATGTACGAGGGAACCTCCTCCGGCTTTCTCAACGCCATCTTCCACCGGCGCGCCGCCTACGATCTCGCGCACTATCAGCACCAGATCGAGATCATGCTCTACGGATACGGCGCGCTGCTCGTCCTCGCCACGGTGTTCTTCTCGGCGCTCGGCTCGGGAAAACGGCTGCGCCCGCGCGCGTACGTCGTGCTGCTCGTGCTGGTCTCCCTGGCGAACATCGCGTTCGTCCTGCCGGTCTGCGACTTCGGCGCGTTCCTCATCGACGACGACTACCCGAAGTTCCACGCCTCCGCCGTCGAGCACGCCGAGGCGCTGCTCCGCTACGGCTCGCCGTTCGGCTACAATCACGATTTCCAGGGCGGCGTGCCGGCCTTCTACATGAAGAGCAGCTTCCTCGCCCTGCTCCCCTTCCTCGTGGTGCTGGGCGAGCCGCTCGGCCATCAGGTCATGCTGATCGTCTTCCTGGCGCTGATTCCGCTGTCCCTTTACCTCCTGCTCCGCACCGCGCTTCGCGACGAGTCCCTCGCCCAGGTGGTGGCGTTCCTCGCGGCCTTCCAGATCCGGTCGCTCGACTACGTGGCCTACGGCATGACGCCCGCCCTGGTGGCCCTCGGGCTCGTGTTCCTGTCGCTCTTCTTCCTGCTGCGGTACGCCTTCGGCGGCTACCACCGGCGGTGGCTCGGCGCCGCCGTGCTGGCCACCACCGCGCTGCTGTACACGCATCTGCTCTACTTCGCCCTGGTGTGGCTCGTCTTCGCCGGCCTCCTCGCCTGGGCCCGGATGGCCGCCGGGGTGCGCGTTCCTCCGATGCGCCTCCTCCCGCTGGGAGCTCCGGCATTCCTGGCCGGCCTGCCCTTCCTGGTCTCCCTGATCGATTACTCCGCGTTCGTCACCACGCAGTCCGACTACCCGCTGCAGGTCGGTCTCGGGGTGCAGGTCTTCCGCGCCGTCCAGTACAACCTGAAGCTGCTGACGGAGGCCGGCGGCGACCGCTGGCTGCTCCTCCTGTCGGTCCTGTTTCTGGTCGTCGCGCACGCCCAGACGGCCGACGCGCGCCGCCGCCTGAAGATTCGCGGGCTCGTGCTGCTCAGCGCCGTCATCCTGGTGGCGCCCACCCTGGAGGGCCTGCCCCACCTGACCACGCTGGCACGCCGGACGGCCGTGTTCGTGCCCTTCGTCTTCGCGATCAATGCCGCGCTGTGCCTCGCGCCGAGCCTTCCTGCGCGCACCCGCGCCGCCGCGGTCCTCCTCGTCTTCTTCGTGGTGCTGTGCCAGTGTCCCCTCCAGCCTCGCATCCCGCGGACGGTGGCCACGCTCGGGGATATCGACCCGGCGCTGGCCCGACGGATCGCGCCCGGCGACCATGTCCTGGTGGAGAACACCGCGCACGTGAGCCCCCTGATCACCCGCGACTACAAGCGCTTCAAGCCGGGGACCTACGGCCACTGGCTCCCGCAGCTCCAGCGGCACCTTGGCGTCCGGTTCTTCGCTCAGGTCGGCGAGGATCCCCACCCCTACGACCGGCGGCGCGACATGTACGTCACGAACGGCACCTACGCGGGCAAGCCCCTGGACGAGGAGACCGGACCGGCACTGCTGGAGCAGCTCCGGCACTGGGGCGTCAACAAGGTCTGCGTCTGGTCACCGGCCGCGATCGACTTCTTCACCCGCAGCGAGCACTTCACGTTCCTCGCAGACAGCGCGAAGTACCGCTGCTTCCAGGCCGCCGACGAGCCGCTCGGAGAGGTGCGCGTGAGCGGCGGCGGCACCGGGAGGATCCTCGAGGCGACGCCCTTCGGGATGACCGTCGCGCTCGAGAACATCTCCGGCCCCCGGACGGTGACCGTGGCGCGGAACTGGTTTCAGTACTGGAGCGCGCACGACGAGGCGGGCACGGAGATCCCCTTGCGAGAAGCGTGCCGGATGATCTCCTTCGAGGTCTCCAGGGACGGGCGGGTCCGGCTGCACTATCGCCGGCACACCCTTCTCTACCTGGTGGCCGGGCTCGCCCTGTTCCTGCCTTTCCTGGGCCCGCGCCGCCGGCAGACCCGCGCGCACCCCGCCGCGTGAGCGGTGGAAGGGCGCCGCGGCTCTCGCCACGCGCGGGCCGCGGCGTCAGCCGCCGACTCGCCGCCGGGCATAGACGAGTCCCATGGCCAGCAGCCGTCTGGCCTCCCCCGGAGACCGGATCCGCCCGAGCGCGGACAGCGCGCGGCCCCGCAGCGAGCCGCGATGCCCCTCCGCGTAGCGAAGCAGGATCTCCGCGGTGTCCTTCCAGGAGAGCGCGTCCAGGAACAAGGGGGCGTCGCCGCCCTCACCGGGCATCGTCACGATCCGACCTCCCGTCCGGCGGGTCCAGGTGAAGGACTCCGGGAGGATCCCCCGCTCTCGGGCTAGGCGCTCGAGCGGCGTGCCGGGATAGACCTTGAGCACGCCGAGCGAGTTCTCTCCGCCCAGCTCCGCCATCAGCTCCAGGGTGGCGAGTGCCTCCTGCCTCGTTTCGGTGGGCAGGCCCACCATGAAGAGCCAGCGTGCCCGGATGCCGACGTGTTCGCACCAGCGCTTCACCTGTCGGACCCGGTCGAGAGTGATGTGCTTGCCGAGAACCTCGGCGAGGATCCGTGCCGATCCAGTCTCGACGCCGAAGGAGATGCTGAAGCACCCGGCCTCCTTCATCCTGGCGAGCAGCGGCTCGTCCACGCTGTCGACCCGGGCATCACAGAGCCACGGCACATCGAGGCGGCGCGCCCGCAGGAGATCGCACAGGGCGTACACCCGGCGCCGATCCGTGGCGAACGAGTCGTCGAAGAACCAGACGCCCTGGATGCCATGGTCCGCAACCACCGTCTCGATCTCCTCGACCACCTTGCGTGCGGAGCGGGCGCGGAAGCGCTGACCCCACATGGCGCTGGTGGCACAGAAGCAGCAGCCGATGGGACAGCCGCGGCTCGAGACGATGTTGGTGAAGACCCTCCTGCCCCGCCCGGGCACCGGGAGCACGAACCCACGGTATCGGGCCATGTCCAGCAGATGGCGGGCCGGCAGCGGCAG
>JAFGQW010000087.1 GCA_016935485.1 Planctomycetota bacterium
ACGCGAGTCTCGGTTCGGCATCACCCCCGCTGAGGCGGATTGCGGGTACAGGGCACCGCCAGCTCCCCGGCTGCACGACCAGACTGACTGCCTGTGATTCGTCGCTCTTGTCGCGTGTGGCATCCTGCCTGCGGCAGAGAATCGTTCCTCCTGCCCGCCGGCGCGCCCGCGCCGGACACGAGGCCTGGCGGAGAGGGTGGGATTCGAACCCACGGTACGGTTTCCCGCACACACGCTTTCCAAGCGTGCTCCTTCGGCCACTCGGACACCTCTCCGCCGCCGGACTCCTCCGTCCGTATCGCTCGGGCTCGTCCCGGGCATCTCGATTCCTTCGGGATGGCGGAGAGGGTGGGATTCGAACCCACGGACCCCGCAGGGGGTCAACGGTTTTCGAGACCGCCCCTTTCAACCGCTCAGGCACCTCTCCGCGGTCTCGGTTGCGCGCGCCGCAGGCCGCGCGCGGCCGGGCGCCCGGCGCCGGGCCGCGCTCCGCTGCTCGCAACCGTGTCACTATAAAGAAAGTCGCTGTGGGCGGGAATGCGAGAACGGGGCGATTTTTCTGCCGCCCTACCGGGGCCCGGCCGGGCGGTCACCGGCCGCCGGCGGCGCGGTGCCCGGCGAAGAAGCTCCTGAGCAGACCGCCGCATTCCTCCGCCAGGACCCCGCCCACCACCTCCAGCCGGTGGTTGAGACGGGGATCCCGCACGATGTCGTAGAGCGTGCCGCACGCCCCCGCCTTCGGATCCTCCGCACCGAACACCAGGCGGGCCAGGCGGGCCAGCACCAGCGCGCCGGCGCACATCGGACAGGGCTCGAGAGTCACGTACATCGCAGCGCCGTCGAGCCGCCAGTCTCCCGCCGCCGCCGCGGCCTGGGTCAGCGCGAGCATCTCCGCGTGCGCCGTCGGATCCTTGAGCCGCTCGCGCTGGTTGTGCGCCCGTCCGACCACGCGGCCGTGCCGCACGATCACGCAGCCGACCGGGACCTCGTCCTCGGCCGCGGCCCGCTCGGCCTCGCGCAGCGCGGCGCGCATGAACCGCTCGTCCGGTGCCGCCCACAGGGAGGAGAAGGCATCGTTCGCCGTCACGGCCCTACCCGCCTTCCGCCGCCGCCGCGCGGCGCACCGTACAAGCACTGGCGCGCCCTGCGCGAGTCGAACACGCAACCTCCTGATCCGTAGTCAGGCGATCGACTCTCCCAACGCTGGGCGCACGCCGGACTTAGGCCGAGAAGGATACAACAAGGTCACCTCTCTGCCCACCCCTGCGCCGGAGGATCCACCGTTTGCCGATGCGGCACCGGATGGAACGAACGAGAAACAGGTCGCGGCAAACCGCGAAGACCGCGGGGTCGGCACCGAGGGCGATTTCGCCGCGGGCCTGCCCGGCGGGTTCCCCTCCGACCACCCGCTCGCGCTCCTCGCGCGCCGCTGGGCCTCGCTCCCCGACCACATCCGCCGGGCGATCCTGATGCTCGTGCAGGCCGAAGGAGGTCCACCGTGAGCCCGCCGCGCGCCGATTTCGGCCTCCGCGCCGATGGGCCCCGGCCTTGACCCGACACCGCCCCCCCGGATACCCTCCCCGGTGGGTCGAACCGCGCCCGTCTCTTCGATCCGCCCGGGGAGTCTCGATGAAGAAGCTCGCTCCCCTCCTCGGCGTCCTGCTTTCCTGCGTCGCCCCGGACGCGCTTCTCACCCCGGTACCCGCGCAGTCGTTCCGGATCGACGAGGTCTCGATCCGTGCGGCCTTCGAGAAGGCCCGGGCGGCAGTGGCGGCGGAAATGGCCCTGGATCCGGTCCCGTCGATCTCCGTACGGACATCGACGAAGCGAGAGATCGCGGAGATCCTGACCCAGGAGCTGACGGCCCAGTTCCTCACGCAAATCGATGATCCGAAGACCGCGAAACGGCAGGCTCGGCTGTCCGCCCGCGCGCGTGCGGGGGGCGTCCTTGCAAAGTACGCGATGGGCGAGGCGTGCATTCTCGTCTCGCCCGACGCCTTCGCGCACACCGCCTCCGTCCTCGGGGAGCCCGGGCTGGTTTCGGAACAGGTCCTCTGCGCCACCCTCGCCCACGAATGCGTCCACGCCTTTGACGCGCAGCGATACGGCTGGCCCGAGCGCCTCGCGAAGCTGAAGGGGTCCGAGGCAATCGAGGCCTACAACGCCGTCCTCGAGGGACACGCGGAGCACGTGGCGCGCGCGGCCTGCGCGCGGGGCGGCTGGCAGGAGGGTTTCGAGACGGTCACGCGCTCAAGGGGCAAGCTGCCGGAGGAGAGCGACGAGGCGATGCGCCTCGGGGCGTGTTCCCGCGGAACTCGAGGATCGCTTTGGCGGCGACCTCAGCGGCACACCCCGGCTCCTTGCTGTAGCAGTGGTCGATGCCGAGGACGACCAGCCGCGCGTCGCGGTCGTCGGGCACGTCCTGGCCCGACTGCGGCATGGGGTGGATCCGCTCGAAGTCGCCCGCCTGCCGGAGATCCGCCCGGAGCCGCCGATCCAGCTCCTCGACGACCTTGTCCGGCTCGCGCTTGAGCTGCTCGGCGCGCTGGTCCGCCAGGCTCGTCACCGTCGGTTGGGTCGCGTACCAGTAGCGCGGCCCGTCCTGGTAGAGGTACCGCGTCAGCTCGAACTGCACCCGGGGATCGTCGATCGCGATGTTCGCCGGCAGGATCAGCGGGTTCCTGTCCCCCTTCTCCCACAGGCTGTGGATCACGGCCGCCATCAGCCGCAGCACGCCACGCGTCCGCTGGAACTTCACCAGCGTCGACCAGTCCCCGTAGAGCCGGTCGAAGATCTCCGGGTGGATCGGGTAGGCCGCGCGGATCCGCTGCTCGTAGTCCGCCTCGCGGCACTCGGCCGGGAACTCCTGGCGTTCGGTCCGGTACAGCTCCGCAAACGCCCGCGCGACCACGTCCCGGTCCTTGAACGCCGTCGCGACCAGGGGATCGAAGAGCCGACGGCGCACGATCTCGAACCCCTCCTCGGCGCTCGCCGGCCGCCACGAGGACTCCACGCGCCCGACCACGTTCCGCAGCCGATCCAGCGCCTCGCGCCCCCGCTGCCCCCCCACCTCGACATCGTCCGCCTGGGCGTGCGGCGAGCCGCCGGTGTCCGAGGCCGGCAGGCTGATCACGAGGAGGCAGTTCCCGGCGAGCTTCGCCGACTCCGTCAGCACCTGGGCGAACGTGAACTGCGTCTCGAAGCTCCCCGCCGGAAGATCGCTCTGGTCGTGGAGCTGGCGCGCGTAGGCCACCCACTCGTCGATCAGCACCAGGCACGGCCCGTACTCCTTGAAGAGTTGGCGGAGCACGTCGCCCGGACTGGTCGCCTTCTCGTCATCCGCCTGGAGGCGCGCGAACGCCTTCTTCCCGCCGAGCTGCCAGGCCAGCTCGCCCCACAGGGTCCGCACGACCGTGTCCGTGGCGGATCGACTTCTCCCGCGCCGCCGCCTTGTTGATCGCATCCAGCGGCAAAGCCACCTCGATCAGCTTCGTCTTCGCCTTCATGGCAACGCAACTCCGCTGCGCTCGGCAACCTTGCGCGCGAGGGCGCGGAAATCGCCGTAGCAGTCCTGCACTGCCTTGGCATGACCGCCGATAGCGCCGTCGGCGGACTTGAGCTGGAACATCGGCTTGCGTGCCTCCTGGGCAAGCGGCATGAGGCTGCGGTAGTGCTTCAGCGTGGCGAGCGCGTTGGGGTCCTTCTCGATGGTGACGCCGGCCTGGGTCTCCTCGTCGAGCACGGCCTCGCGGTAGACCGTCGGAATCCGCTCCATCCAGCGCGCGTAGGCCTTCACGGGCCGGTCGAGACGAACGGCATGCTGCATGACGATGTAGCCGATCGGCCGCATCGCGCCCTCGGGCAGCTCGAGATCCTCGACCGGGTTACGCGGGCGACGCTCGGCCCACTCGCCCTGCCAGCGCCGCAGCGTGGGGCCCAGGTTACGCAGCCCCTGGAGCGAGTAGAGGTCGGGGGCCAGAGGGACGACCACGTAGTCGGCTGTCACCAGCGCTGCGCGGTTGAACGCACCGAGGTTGGGTCCCACATCGACGAGCACCAGGCCGGCTTCTGTCTTGTTGGCTGCCTTGGCCAGGACGCGCCATAGCGCCGAGAGCACGCGAAAGGCTCTGGGCTTGCGGTCGAGACAGTCGGGCCACTGACTCGAAAGCTCGTCCTCCGCCGCGGAGAGCGCGAGATCCCCGACGACCAGACCCAGGCCCGGCGCTACGGCCTCGACGTGCGGTGCGGAGACGTCTCCGGTCCCTTCGAGGAGCGGCCGGAGCGCGCCGTACACGGTCTGCCGGATGCCAGTCTCGGACCAGAGCGCTTCGAGGCGCTCGTCGTCGAGGAACATGCTCGTCAGGTTCGCCTGCGGATCGAGGTCGGCCGCGACGATGGAGAGGCCCAGGTCGGCGTACATCCAGGCCAGGTGGTAGACGAGCGAGGTCTTGCCGACGCCGCCTTTGTTGTTGAAGAAGGTGATGGTCTTCATCGCGCCGTCCTCACCGTCACGCCGACCAGGGTCGGCTGCACGTCGAACTCCGGAGGCGGGTTGCCATTCTCCTCGAGCAGCCGGCGCGCGATGGCGATCCCCACTCCGTAGCGCTGGACGAAACCGAGCACCCGCATCGCCTCGGCCAGGTTGGGATTGCGATAGTCGGCGACACCGGGGTCTCCGAAGTTGTCGGCCCGGACCGTACCGAAGGGGCCGCCGGGGCTCACGATCTCGATGCGGTCGTCGTACCATGTGACCCGGACCGGCGCGTTCGTGGCCTCGTACGTGCGGTGCATGACGGCGTTGCGCACGAGCTGCTGAAGAGCGCCCTTAGGGTAGGTGCGGCGGCGCTGCTCCACAGAAGCCGAAGAGATGTCGACCGTCGTCCGGATGTGGGCCTCCAGCTTTTCGTCGATCCGCCGCAGCACGTCGCTCAGCACACCGTCGATCAGGCCTTCATCGGTAATCGGGTCGTCGAGCTTCGTTCCCTGAACGCGGAGAAACTGGACGTAGGCGCCAGGCAGGAAGTCGCGGGTGCGCGGCGAGAGCACGAGCACGCCGAGCACGGTGGGCGTGGGCTCGTCCGCGGCGACGATCATCTTGGTGGCCGCAAGTCGCTGCTCGAAGCTCCGGTCGTTGCGGTCGAGAACGTCGCGCGCAACGGCGGAAGGAAGGTACTCGTTCTCGAACGTGGCCTGGCTGAGATCGGAAACCACGGCCGAGGAAACCGGCTGCGCGTCAAAAGGACGGTCGCGGTGTCGGCGGCGCTCGCTCAGGATGCTCTCGTCCTGCGCCGTCGCGATGGCCCGCCGTGGTCCGACACGCACCCACACCCGGCCCTTGAATCGCACCGGTGGCGAGTCCGCCGGGCGCACGGTCAGCACGGCGACTTCCGCGCCTCGAAGGTGGTGGTTCGCCACCGTGACCGTGGGCGGTGGCACGATGTTCCCGTCGGTCTTCACGTCCGCGAGCGTGCGCAGCAGCTCATCGGTGATCGCCAGGCCTGACGGGGATCCGTCGTCGCGCACGCCGACGAAGACCACTCCCGGGCGGCGATGATCCGGGAGGTCGTTCGCGAAGGCGCAGACGGCTTCCCGGATCTTCGTCGGTGCATCGCCCTTGAGGGACTTCTTTCGCTCGACCAGGTCGGACTCCAGGTCCACCATCATCGCCTCGAGCTCCGCATCACTGTAGGGCGTCATCTTCGCACCTCCGTTCTCGCCGCCGCCAGCGGCCGCCGGGCCCACCAGAGACGCAGCGTGCTCGCGTGCCCGTGGCGGATCGACTTCTCCCGCGCTGACGTCTTGTTGATCGCGTCCAGCGGCAGTGCCACCTCGATCAGCTTCTTCGCGTGTTTCATGGGGCTGAACCCTGGTGTATGCAACCGGAACACGCGCTACAGAAGTGCTTGCAGTGCAAGTACTTGCAGGACGTATTGGGTCGCAATTGGGTTTTCATTGGCGAGAATTGGGATTTGCGGCGGAGCGCGGACTGGACCTCGCGCTGGCCGGGAGGACCTCCGTGCAGCAGTCTGCCAGGCTGCCAATTGCAGCGGGATTGCACGCTCATGGCGCCGACTCGCGTCCTGCGCCGGCCGGAAACCAGCGGGCCGCCTTCGTCACGCCCTGAACCTCGATCTTGCCGTCGCGCCTGAGTTCCCGCAGCAGCGTTCGCACCTGGTCGCGACTCAGGTTCGGGAGCACCTGCTGGAGTTCGCCGAGCGTGGCCCCCGAGCAAGCCGAGTCTTCGATGTGCCGCACCAGGAGGGCCTTGTTGGTTTCGCGGTCCAGCCCGCGCTGCCTCGTGTACGCACCTCCCTTGCCCAGAAACCGGTAGAAGCGCCGCGACAGCAAGTGACGGGTGCCTCGTCCCCGGCCTACCCTTTCGATGACGCCCTGCTCCCGGAGGATCAGCAAGCGTGGGGCGAGATCAACCGGAATCGGTTGCTCGCGGCGGACCAGGTCGATGACGAGGAAGTCCTCCGTGGTGAAGGAGGCTGCGCGCTCCCGCCCGATCTCCTCGAGGAAGCGGAGGAACTCGGGATCCTGGATCTCGCCATGGAGGGTCACCCAAACCGAGTGTTCGCCGGTGCGTCTGAAATCGGGCAGGGGCTTGCTCTGCCGGATGCACTCCCGATAGATGAGGTCGAACCCCTGACCGGCACGCTCCACCAGCCCGCACCGGGCGAGCACGTCCGCAATGCGGCGATTGCGGGGATTCTGCTCCCACAGGAGGTTCTCCTCGCTGATCCCTGCCGGAAAACCTCCCGGACTCACAATCTCGATCCGCCGGGGATACTGTCGGACAAAGACGGAACCGCCGTGGCGGTAGTCGCGGTGGCTCAGGGCGTTCAAGATGGCCTCGCGCACGGCGCGCTCGTTGAAGGTTGGAACGTCCCAGACGAACAGTCCCTGCTGGAAATGCTGCAGATCGTTGCGCAGGTTGATCGCATGCCACAGCTCGTCGAGCACGGCCAGGAAACCGCGCCGAAACTCTCGGCGGTCCGCGGCCGGTCCGGGAATCTCGTTCGATCGATACTCGAACACCACCTCTGCCTGTGCGAGATGCCGCCCCAGCGCCGCACGCGTTCCGAGAAGAACCAGCGCCGCGAAGTTCAGGCCCCCGCTCACCAGCAGCTCGGCATCCGCGAGGAGGCGGTCGGTCGGCCGTGACGCGATGTCCTGGTCGGGCGCTCGGCGTTGCCAGAGCCGGCGCAGGTGCTCGATCGCGGCGGGATCCAGATCCTCAAGACCGGCGCCTGCGCAGACCTGGGCGGAGAAGTCCGGTCCCGTCTCCTCATGGATCCGGCGAAGCTGCTCGTCGGACATGGGGACCAGGGCATCACCAGCCCGCATCCAGAAAGAGCCCTCGAACTGCCAGGCCGAGCCTGGAAGTCGCGCGGGCACATGGACGACGAGCACGCGGTGTCCGTCCTTCCTGCACTCGTCGATGCGAATGCGGTGACCAAGTGCCTCGAAGAGTCCCGCCTCTGTCCTTCCGGGTTCGGCGAAGGCCTTCGTCCCAACGACTCGTCGAGGTCGTCGATCGGTCGCGCCCAGAACGACGATCCCGCCGCCCTCGTTCGCCAGGGCCACACAGTACGTGACGAGATCCCTGAAGGCAAAGCCGCCCGAAGCTGCCTTGAACTCGATGCGAGCGCCCTCCGGACTATCGAGGATCCTCTGCAGCTCGTCCGCGCAGCTCACCGTGGCTCCTCCCCCCGCGCGAGCAGCTCGGCGAAGTCGTAGTTCACGCTCGTGACCCCGAAGTCCGGCTCGCGGCGAAACGGCTGACGGACGTAGTGGACCCGGTGGCGGTCGCCCTCCAGGAACTCGACGATGGCGAGGATGTAGTCCTCGGGCTTGTTCAGCGAGTAGAGGATCTCGTTCCGGGTGACCGTGATCGTCGCCGCCCCGCTCACCCGCCCCTTCACCTCGAGGAAGCGGAGCCGGCCGCTGCCGGGGATCCGGCTCTCGATGTCGTAGCCGAGCTGGTCGGTCTCGCGATCAATCGGCTCGAACCCGAGCCCGCGCTCGACCTCCATGACGATTGCCCGCGCCCGCGCGGCGGCGGCTTGCCGGTCGATCGGCGCGGGCGCCGGCGCCGGCCGCCCGCCGGCCATGGCGGCGAGTAGCCCCGCCGGCACGACGAGCACGCCGCCGAGCACGACCGGCGGCAGCGGGGAGAGCTGGGCCTCGAGCTTCAAGTCCGCGAGGCGCTTCTCCAGGCGCGCCTGGAGCGCATCGGCGCGCCGGCGGGCCTCGCCCGAGTTCAGGCGCGAGCGCGCCTTCCCGGCCTGCTCCTGGAGCGCGAGCTGCGCCGCGCGGTGGTCCCAGTAGGTGATCTCCTTGGTGAGGCGGTCCTTCACCGCGGCCTCGGTCTTCGCGAGGCGCCCGAGCCGCTCCGCGCGCACCTCCGCCAGGTGCTCCGGCACGACCGCCGTCACCGCATGCGCCTGCGCCCTCTGTTCCAGCTCGCGGCCGACCCAGGCGCACTCCGACCGATCGAGGAGCGCCGCGGCCGTCGGCTCGCCCGCGGCGAGCGGCCGGTAGTCGAGATACGGCGCGTAGTGGACGTGGCGCACGCCGCCGTCGGAATCGATCTCGAGGTAGAGGATGCGCTTGGAGACGACCCGGCGCTCGCCGGCCCGGGTGAGGCTCGCGTCGAGGATCGCGTGCTCGAGGTAGAAGAGCACGCGCGGCCGGGTGCCCGGGTCGCGCTCGTCGACCAGCACGGCGCCGCGCCGGAGCAGGTCGCGGTGGCGCTCCAGGGTGAGGTCGATCACCGCGTCGAGGAGCGGATGCCCCGGACAGAGGAAGGCCGCGAGCGGCTCGCCCGGCGGCGCCACGAGCCCCTTCTCGAAGACGACGCGCTCGTAGCGCGGGAGCACCGGCTCGCCGATGCCGATCAGCCGGTCGCGGTTCCGGACCGGCGCGGGCACGTGGGTGACTTCGTAGCGGCGGGGCTCGCGCTGGCTCGCCGATCCGCCCAGCCGCCGGAACGCCTCCCGGAAGAACGACTCGATGTAGTGCGGCTGGAGCCGGCGGGCCTCGGCACGTTCCATGTCCTCGCGGATGTGCGCCACCCGGCTCGAGTCCATCGCGTCGTGGGCGAGAGCGCGTTCCTCGAGCAGGTCCCGCAGGCGAGCGCGATCGAGCGCCTGCTCGACGATCGTCGTCAGCCGGGCGCGCACTTCGGGCTGCTCGCCGTAGCGGATGGCCTCGATCAGGAGATCCCGGAGCGGGCGGCCCTCGAACTGGAGCTTCCCGAGCACGTCGAAGACCTGCCCGCCGAGAGACTCGCGCGCCTGCTCCAGCTTCTCGAGGAGGCGCCGATAGACATCGCCCTCGCGGGTCTCCTCCGCGACGAGGTTCCAGAGGTGGCAGACCTCGGTCTGGCCGATGCGGTGGATGCGCCCGAAGCGCTGCTCCAGGCGGTTCGGATTCCACGGCAGGTCGTAGTTCACCATCAGGTGGGCGCGCTGCAGGTTGATCCCCTCCCCCGCCGCATCGGTCGCGAGCAGCACCTGGATCTCCGGGTCGTACTGGAAGGCCTCCTGCGCCTTCTGGCGCTCCTCCCGGCCCAGGCCGCCGTGGATCAGGACCACGGCGGAGGCGCGCCCGAGGAGCGTCGTCACGCGGTCCTTCAGGTAGGTCAGGGTGTCGCGGTGCTCCGTGAAGACGACGAGCTTCTGGCGCGGCGACGCCACCGGCGGCGGGATCGCGCCGGCCCCGTACGGCAGCCCCGAATCCGCGCTCCGGCCGCCCAGGGACGCCGGGGTGAAGATCTCGGCGAGCAGGCTTCCGAGCTGGCGCCACTTGGTGTCCGCGCCGCTCCGGCGGACGCCGAGCGCCAGCGCCTCGAGCCCGCGGAGGATCTCGATCTCGGCCTCAAGTTCCCCGATCGTGCGGGCGGCCGTGGCCTGGTCGAGGACCTGCTGCTCCTGAGCCGCGAGTTCGCTCTCCGGGGAGTCCTCCAGGTCCTCGAGGTCCTCGGCGTCCAGCTCCGGGATGTCGGCGGCGGGCGGTGGGACGGCGGCGCCGCGCTGCAGCAGCTCCATCTCGCGCAGCCGCTTCTCGAGGCGCTCCTTCCGCCGGCGGAGCGACTGGTAGATCGCCTCGGGGGAGGACGCGAGGCGCCGCTGCAGGATGGTGAGCGCGAAGCCGACCGTGCCCGCCTGCTTGTCGTTCTCGAGCGCGTCGGCCCGGTTGAACTCCTCGCGGACGTAGTCGGTCACCGCCTTGTAGAGGTGGGCTTCTGCCGGCGAGAGGCGGTACGGGACGGTGTAGGCGATCCGCTCGGGAAAGAGCGGCGTGCCGTCGAACTTGAGGAGGCTCTCCTTCACCATCCGGCGCATGAGGTCCGACACGTCGGCGACGTGGACGCCATCCCGGAAGCGGCCCTCGAAGCGATCGCCGTCGAGGAGCGCCAGGAAGAGCTGGAAGTCCTCCTCCTTGCCGTTGTGCGGCGTCGCCGTCATCAGCAGGAGGTGGCGGGTCAGGGTGCCGAGGAGCTGGCCCAGGCGGTAGCGCTTGGTGTACTTGATCTCGCCGCCGAAGAAGGTGGCCGACATCTTGTGCGCCTCGTCGCAGACCACGAGGTCCCAGCGCCCGTCGGGAGCCTCGAGCTTGCGCTGCACGGCGCCGTCGCGGGAGAGCTTGTCCAGGCGCGCGATCACCAGGGGCGTCTCGAGGAACCAGTTGCCGGTGCGCGCGGTCTCGAGCTTGTCGTTGGTGAGGATCTCGAACGGCAGATGGAACCGGCGATGCAACTCGTCCTGCCACTGCTCGGCGAGGCTCCCGGGGCAGACGACGAGGCAGCGCTGGAGGTCGCCCCGCGCGATCAGCTCCTTGATGAGAAGGCCCGCCATGATCGTCTTCCCGGCGCCGGGGTCGTCGGCCAGCAGGAAGCGGAGCGGCTGCCGCGGCAGCATGCACTCGTAGACCGCCGTGATCTGGTGCGGCAGCGGGTCGACGATCGACGTGTGCACCGCGAGCACCGGGTCGAACAGGTGGGCGAGGCGAATGCGCTCGGCCTCGGAGACCAGGCGAAACAGCGCGCCGTCGCCGTCGAAGCTCCACGGCCGCCCCTGCTCGACCACCTCGAGGCGGGCCTCGTCGTGCCGGTAGAGAAGCCCGTTCGCCACCCGTCCTGCGGCGTCCTTGTAGGTGAGTTCGAGCGCCTCCGAGCCGAACCACTGGACGCTCACCACCGTCACCGCGCCCTCGGGCAGGATGCCCCGGAGGGTCGTCCCGACGGTGAGATCCTCGAGCCGTGCCATGGTCACCCCAAGCGACCGCGCCGACGTGCCTGCGCCATCGATCATCCAGCCGATCCGGGTCGCGAAACCGGACCTGCCTCCCGGGAGCGGCGAAATCCGACCCGCGGATCCTCCGGACGCTTGCAGGCCGCATGATACGGCTCGCGACAACTCGTGGCAATACGCCGCCCAGGGGCGGCGCCCAGGGGCGGCGGCCGGCGCGCCGGCCGCGAGCACGATTCCCCCTCCTCCGGTGTATCCTCTATCTCGTCTCCCCCGGCTCCGGCTCGGCCTGGAGCAGAAACGGAGGTTCGGATGAAGCGCGCGCATGGAACCACACCCCTCTTCCCGCTCGGGGCGTTGTCGGCCGCCGTCCTGCTGGTGGCGGGCTGCGCAGGCTCGTCCGCGCGCCACGAGCCGCCGGTCGTTGCGGAGGAGAAGGTGCTCCACGTCGACCTGGGCGGCGGCGTCGTGATGGAATTCGTGCGGATCGAGCCGGGAACATTCCTGATGGGGAGTCCGGAGGACGAGGACGGACGGTACGAGAACGAGGGGCCACAGACCCGGGTGGCGATCACGAAGCCGTTCTACCTCGGGAAGTACGAGCTTACCCAGGCGGAGTGGACCGCGATGATGGGCGGCAATCCGTCGGCGTTCCAGAAGGGGGCGTACCGACTGGAGCAGGCCCCGTGGGGAAGGTGCCCGGTGGAGCAAGTCTCCTGGGACGACTGCCAAGAGTTCATCAAGCGATTGAACGATCGCTTCCAGGGAAGACGGGTGTTTCGTTTGCCCACGGAGGCGGAGTGGGAGTACGCGTGTCGAGCGGGGACGACGGGAGCGCGGTACGGGGAGCTGGATGGGGTTGCCTGGTACACCGGGAACAGCGGAAGCTCGACTCATCGGGTGGGCGAGAAGAAGGGGAATGCGTGGGGTGTGCATGACATGCTGGGGAACGTGTGGGAGTGGTGCGGGGACTGGTACGGGGACTACCCGGCAAGGCCAGTGACGGATCCGCCGGGTCCCAGTAGCGGCTCGTACCGCGTCTTCCGCGGCGGCAGCTGGGACAACGATGCCGGGAACTGCCGAACGGCCGTCCGGAACGGGTTCGGCCCGGGCTACGGGGACAGCGGCCTGGGGCTACGTCTCGCCACTTCGGCACCGTGATTCTGCTCGGTCGGGCCTCGGTCTGGTGCCGGAGAGCCGCTGAGCGGACCGGAGGCTCCGGCTGGTGGGGCTCCCCGAGGCGGAGCTGGATCACCCTTGGATCCCGCGTCCATCGCCCGCCAATCCCCCCCCAGGGTGTATCCTCTATCCCGTCCCCCTCGGCTCCGGCTCGGCCTGGAGCAGAAACGGAGGTTCGGATGAATCGCGCGCTTGGAACCACCCCCCTCCTCCAGCTCGCGGCCTGGTCGGCCGCCGTCCTGCTGCTGGTCGCGGGATGCTGGCGATCGGGGCCCGACCGTGGAGAGCGGGTCCTGGAGGACGGTAAGGTGCTCCAGGTGGACCTGGGCGGCGGCGTCGTCATGGAGTTCGTCCGGATCGAACCGAGGACCTTCGTGATGGGAAGTCCGGACGACGAGGAGGGCCGTAGCGACGACGAAGGTCCGCAGACGCGGGTGACGCTGACGCAACCCTTCTACCTCGGGAAGTACGAGGTCACCCAGGCCGAGTGGGAGGCGGTGATGGGAGCGAACCCGTCGACCTTCGAGACGGGCGGCAGGTACCCGGTGGAGCAAGTCTCGTGGGACGACTGTCAGAAGTTCATCGAGCGGCTGAACGCGAAGCATGCCGGGCGGCGGTTCCGGTTGCCGACGGAAGCGGAGTGGGAGTATGCGTGCCGGGCGGGCACGACGGGGGCGCGCTACGGCGCGCTGGACGTGATCGCGTGGTACTACGACAACAGCGGCCGTTCAACCCATCCGGTCGGGCGGAAGCGGCCGAACGCGTGGGGATTGCATGACATGCTGGGGAACGTGCATGAGTGGTGCGCGGACCGGTACGGAGACAAGCTCCCGGGTGGCTCGGTGACGGATCCGGTGGGGCTCAGCGGCGGCTCGTGCCGCGTCTTCCGCGGCGGCAGCTGGGGCCGCGGCGCCGGGGACTGCCGTGCGGCCACCCGGGACTGGATCGACCCGGACTACCGGGACATCTCCCTCGGGCTGCGCCTCGCGATCTCGGCACCGTGATTCTGATCGCCGCTACCCGTGACCGTTCTCTCCCTGCCCGAAGCTTGTCGTTCCGAGTGGTTCCAGAAAGCCGGGCCCCTGGCCGGTGAGATCAAACCAGCCCGAGCCAACGAGAGCCGCGCCAGCTGGCAGCGCGGCGGCCGATCGCGGCTTCTCGGGTTGTCCCGCGTCCCCCCCTGCTTTCGCCTGCGTGCACGGGAAGAGCAGCAGGAACCGTCCACCGTCCCTTCCCGATCAAGGGGGCACGCGCGGTCGGCTGAGGTTTCCCGCGGCGCCCTGGCGGCCGCGCCGCGGGCGATGCGCTCGCCGTCCTCGGCATGACGGCGTCGAGTGGCCGCCGCGGGGCCCGCGTACGGGAGGTCGCCGCCCGACCGCAAGGGCTGCACCGCCCGCGAGCCTCGTGTCGCCGCTCTGGGACCGGACCGTGATCGCCCCGAGGCGGTTGGTCGGAGGGCGTCCGGGCAGTCTTGACGGTGGGAGATAAAACGCGTTATCCTGCAGCCCAAGAGGGCCGTGGCGAAGGGGACTGCCCAGCCGCAGGAAGCCACCGCAACCGGGACCGGCGGGGAATCTGCTGCCCACCTCTCTGCCCACCATGCGGGCGTCTCTTCGGGTCAAAAACAGTCCCGTTCTGTCTCGGATCGGCGTCGCCGGAGAGGCACAGCCAGCGAGGCGAACGTGGCTGAATTCACCGGGAAAAACGGGGAAAAACGGGGGGAGAAGACTGGCGCGCCCTGCGCGAGTCGAACACGCAACCTCCTGATCCGTAGTCAGGTGCTCTATCCAGTTGAGCTAAGGGCGCACCACAAGGAGTGCGCGGCGCCGACCCGCGTCGGCGCAGCGCGAGGGGGAGGGTAGCACAAGCCCCCGGGATCGGCAAGGAGGCGACCAGACGCCGCCGGCGGGCGGCGCAAGTCCGGCCGGCCGCCGGGCGCGCGGCGCTCTCGTGCGGGCCTCTAGACCACGGCATCCCCGCCGGCTGCCACCGGGGCCTCGCCGCTCGGCCGCAACCCCCACCGCGGGGTCGCTCTCCGGGCCCGGCCGGCGAGCGCCCGGACGTGGTGGCGCAAGGCCAGCGCGGTGAACCTCAGCCCGATGCCGGCATAGGTCACCGCGTTGACCGCCGCCGGATAGCGCCGGCGCAGGTGCTTGCGGTGAAAGAGGATCATGGCGCGATGGAAGTGGTAGTTCATCCGGAAAGCCTCCTTGCGGGAGCTCGCGCCCTTGATGTGGATCACCTGGTTCTCGCCCACGTAGTAGACCCGGAAGGCGGCCTGCTTGGCGCGGAAACAGAGGTCCAGATCCTCGCCGTACATGAAGAAGTCCTCGTCGAGTCCCCGGAGGCGCCCGAGCACCGACTGCCGGATCATGAGGAACGCCCCCACCACGGAGTCGACCTCGTAGGTGAGGTCGGGGTCGAGGTAGGTCATGTTGTAGCGCCCGAACAGCCGCGAGCGCGGCACGATCCGGTGCAGGCCGAGGAACTTGAAGAACGCCACGAGCGGCGTGGGGAAACCGCGCCGGCACGCCCAGTCCAGCTCACCGTCGGGGCGCACCAGCTTGCAGCCGAGGATGCCGGCCTCCGGCCGGCGGCGCGCGAACGCCACCATCCGCGCGAGCGTGCCCGGAAGCACGATGGTGTCGGAGTTGAGCAGCAGGACGAACTCGCCCGCACAGTGCGGCAGCGCCCGGTTGTTGCCCGCCGAGAAGCCCTCGTTCCGCGCGTTCTCCAGCAGCAGTACCTCCGGGAACTCCTTGCGCACCATCGCCGCGGAGTGGTCCCGCGAAGCGTTGTCGACGACGATCACCTGGAGGCGGACGCCGTGGTCCTGGTGGAAGATCGAGCGCAGGCAGTGGCGCAGGATCTCGCGCGTGTTGTAGCTGACGATGATGACGCTGAGATCGAAGGCCCAGTCGCCGGGGGCCGCGGAGCGCCTGATCATGCGAACCGTCCCTCCTCGTCCCGGCCTGCACGCCCCGCCGCCCGCGCGGCGCCGCGTCGTCTTGCGCTGGGCCCCGCCGGGCGCACCGCGACTCGGTCCGGAACGGCCGGCCAACCGTCCTCGGTCCGCCAGAAGCGCAGAGGATACTCCCCGCCCGCGGGGCTGTCAACCCGCCGGCGCCCCGGTGTCCGCCGGCGCCCCGGGCGCAAAGAGCGGCCGGATGCCGAAGTGGTCGAGCAGACAGTTCTGCAGGCCGAGGTAGTCCTCGGCTTGCTCGACCGCCCAGAACGGCGCGCGAAAGAGCGGGAAGATCTCGCGATCGCGGCGGCGCCGGGCCGCCTGGATGACCGCGCGCTTCTCGAGGAAGCGCGCGAACTGACGGTTGACGTCCTCGAGCGCGATGAGATCGCTCAGCGCCACCCGGGACAGAGCGACGCGCTCGTCGCCTGCCGCCCGCCTGCCCCACCACCGCCAGCGCCCCCGCGGCCGGCGCGCCGCGGGCCGCTCGATCCGGTACGGCTCCGGATCCAGGTTGGCCAGAAACGACATCCGGCGGATCGACAGCAAGAGGGCGGCGGGGAAGATCCGCGCGAGATGATCCTGCTCGTAGTTCTTCAGGATCGTCAGCAGCGGATTGCGCACGTGCAGCACCCGGAGCTGGTGCAGCGGCACCCGGGAGGCCGTGGCGCTGTGGCGGTGGTAGACCACCGCCGCGGGCACCACCACGACGCGGTGGCCCAGCACCCAGAGGCGCCAGCCGAGATCCACGTCCTCGTAGAAGGCAAAGAAGTCCTCGTCGAAACCGCCCACCTCGAGGAAGAGATCGCGCCGGATCGCCATGGCCGCCCCGCACGCGAATAGCACCTCGGCCGGCCCCGCCGGCGCCCCGTCCCGCGTCATGCCGTGCAGCCCGGCCTGGAAGCCGATGCCGTGGAAGTTGCAGCCGCCCGCCTGGAAGAGATCCCGGCGGCCCTGCCAGTCCACGATGCGCGCGCCGGCAGCCGCCGCCTCGCCGCGGACGACCGGCCCCACCAGCTCCGCCAGCCAGCGCGGATCGACCCGCGTGTCGTTGTTCAGCAGCGCCACCAGCGGCGTGGTCGCCGCCTGCACCGCGTGGTTGACGGCCGCGCTGAAGCCCCGGTTCTCCGGGAAGGCCGTGATTCGGACCTCGGGATAGCAGCGCGCGACCATCGCGACGGATCCGTCCCGGGATCCGTTGTCCACCAGGTGGATCGTCACGGCGCCGGCGGGATACTCGAGGCGGCGCAAGCTGTCGAGGCAGGGGCCCAGGTGCTCGCGGCCGTCGAAATTGAGGACCACCACGGTCACCGGCGGCAACTCGGGCATGCGATGCTCTCCCGGCGGTCCGGCGGCTCCCGGAAGGCCTCGACCCGCTGGACACGCAGATAGTTCGAGGCCCCGGTCGCGCCGGCCGGGCCGTTCACGAGGGTCAGGGTGAGCAGGCCCGCACGGCAATCGTACTGAAACCGGTGGCGGCGCACGAGCGCCGGTCCATCGCCGGTTCGGTGCGGCGGGATCTCTCCGACGAGCGCGTCTTCCACGAAGAGACCGCCCGAAAGGATGACGCCTTCCTCGCCGGCCAGCAACCGCGTGGTGACCTCGAAGCGCACCGGCCCCGGCCGGTCGATCCGGATCGGGTAGCTGACGCTCGAGGGCCCCTCCGGCCGCGGGCGCAGCAACGCGAGCTGGTCGCCCTGCACTTCCACCCGCCCGGCCGCGCGCACGAACCGCCCGCCGGCCACGGCCCAGAACGGCACGCGTCCGGTGGCGGCGCGCGGCCGCGAGATCTCCTGGCGGTAGACGATCATGAGCTCGGCCACGTGGGTCGCGACGTCCTTGGGGGGATCGATCCGCTCCGCCAGGGCGGCCACCCGCGCCGGATCGTCGGCCAGCGCGAGGATCGCGCGGCGGAGCGCCACGGCGTCGCCCGCCGGAAACAGGAGCCCGGTGCGCCCGTCCTGCACCAGCTCCGCCATGCCGCCGAGATCGGAGGCGATGACGGGGGTCCGCGCCGCCTGCGCCTCGAGGATCACGAGAGGCGAGTTCTCGTACCACAGCGAGGGCACCACCAGCACGTCCAGCTCGCCGTGCGCCGCCGCAAGCCGGTCGCGCGCCAGCGGTCCCGCAAAGTGCACCGGCGCCCCGACCGCCGCCTGCCGGCAGGCCGCGGCGTAGGCGCGCACCTCCGGCGGCGCGTCCGGGTTGCCGTGAACCGTCAGGCGGGCCCGTTCCGGCGGGATCGTGCGGAACGCCTCGATCAGCACGTGAAGCCCCTTGTACCAGACGAAGGAACCGATGAAACCGACGCGGAGCGCACCCGACCGCGCCGTCTTCCGGAGACCGGCCAGGCGAGCGGTGTCGATGCCGTAGCGCTGATAGACGATCTGCTCGGCGTCCAGCCCGAAGCGGAGGTACTGGCGGCGGAGAAAGTGCGAAGGCGCCAGCACGCGCCCGGCGCGCCGCAGATACGCGCGATTGCTCCCGGGGCGGCGCATCAGCGCCCGCGCGTCGTCCAGCACGTCGCGCCGCAGGCGCGGGAAGCGCGCCGCGAGGCGCTCGTAGACGAGCGGCCCGAGGTGGGCCAGCGGCCTGAGCAGCCGCACCGCCGCCTGCCCGGCGCGGACCGCGGCGCGCCCCGGTCGGGCGCACCGCACGCAGGCCAGTCCGGCGCGCTGGACGTGACAGAGCGACCGATCCGGCCGGATCAGCTGCACCGTCGGGCAGATGAACCAGTAGTCGGCGAGCGTGACCACGGTGGGGATGCCCCGGTCCTCGGAGAGCGCGATCAGCGACACGGAGGTGTGCAGGCAGTGCTGGAAGTGCACCACGTCGGGCTGCTCGGCGGCGAGCACCTCCCGAAAGCGATCCTCGACGTGCGGGTTGCGGTAGGTCTCCTCCACGCCGGCATAGCGAAAGTTGTTGACCAGCCGGTAGACGGTGAGCCCCTCGTGGCTCGTGTGCTCCAGCGAGTACTCCGCGGCGGCGGGCGCGGCCACGCGGTGGAAGACGGCGACGCGGTGGCCGTGCGCGGCGAGCGCGCGCCCCACCGTCAGAGTGTGGACCTCGGTGCCGGCAAGGTCGGCGGGCGGAAAGCCGTGCACCACGAACAGGATCCGCAGCGGCCGATCGGGCACCGGCGACCGGAATACCGGCAGGTGCGGCGTGCGGCGCGCCCCGCGGTAGAACCCGAGCGCCGCCGCCGTCTCGAGCGCGAGGCTGCGCGGCAGCGCGCGCGCGCATGCCGCCAGGGAAGCGCCGTGCCGGCGCAGGTAGGCGAGGTCGGCGGCGATGCCGCGCGCCGCCTGGATGAGCCCGTGGTGCGCGCGCGCCACCGGCAGGCGGTCGCACAGCCGCCGGTTCAGCCAGCCGTCCCACCACGTCCGGCGGTACAGCGAGCGCACGCCGTAGCGGTGGGAATGCCACAGCTCCGCCCGCGGCTCGTAGACGATCCGGTGACCGCTTTCGAGCACGGCCTTCGCCCACATCAGATCCTCCCCGAAGGGCGTGCGCGGCAGCGGCAGCCGTTCCCACACGCCCCGCCGCAGGCACGAGCCGACGTCGTGGAAGTTGACGGCCAGGCGGCGCTCGTACGGCGAGAGCGCGGCGAAGGCGGCCGCGTCTTCCAGCGCGGCTTCGCGCCGCTCGGGCGCGTGATTGAGATCGCCCTCGACCCGCCGGCGGAGCAGCGGGTCCAGCCCGGGCCGGGGCCGCAACCGTCCGTACGCCGCGGCGACCCGCTCGTCCTCCCGCACCGGACGCACGATCGTCTCGAGCCACCGCTCGCCGACCGGCTCGGCGTCCTGGCTGAGCAGGATCACCAGGGGAGCGCGGGTGTGGTGGATGGCGAGGTTGCGGGTATCGCCGTGGTCGAACGCGTCCTTCTCGACCTTCAGGATCCGCGCGCCGTGCCGGGCCGCGGCCGCCAGAGTTCCGTCGGTCGAGCCGGAATCGATGACCACGAGCTCGACCGGACCGGCCAGGCGCTCCCGACGCTGGCGCGCGAGCGCCTGGAGCACGCCCTCGAGCTCCGCACCGCCGTTTAGGGTCGGAATCACCACGGAGATGGCCGGCGCCGCGGCACCACGAGCGCGCTCCGGCTCGCGCGCTGGATCGGCGGCTGGGTCGCTCACCGGCCGGTGCCCTTCACAGGTTCTTGCCCTGCGCCGTGGAGTCCACCTCGTCGCGGAGCACGGCCAGCTCGGACTCGAGCGAGGCCAGCCGGGCGGCCTGCTCCCGGGCGGCCGCGGCCGCCGCGGCATGCGCCACGCGCAGCTCCTCGAGCGCGCGCGCTTTCTCGCGCCAGTCGGTCTCCAGGGCGCGCCACCGCTCAGCTTCTTCCCGCGCGAGCGCCAGTGCGCGGCGATGTCCCTCGAGGTCCGCCCGGACGTTCTCGAGCGCCTGCCCGAGTCCACGCGCCTCCGCCTCGCGCTGCGCCAGCACCGCCCGGTGCCCCGCCAGATCGCGGCGGAGCTCCGCTGCCACCTGACGGTGCCCCGCCAGGTCGGCCTCCCGCTCGGCGAGCGCCTGACGGTGCCCCGCCAGGTCGGCCTCCCGCTCGGCGAGCGCCTCGCGGTGCGCCGCCAGGTCGGCCTCGAGCGTACGGAGGGCCTGGCGGTGGCGGGCCAGCTCCTCGCCGTGGCGCGCCTCCATCGCCGCAACGTCCTCGCGGAGCCGGCGGTGGATCGCGGTCTGTTCCGCGAGCGCCCGGCGGTGGCCTTCCAGCTCCGAGGTGAGCCGCGCGGCCTGGTCGATCGCCGCCACGATCTCGCGGTCCGATCCGCCCCGCGCGCCGAGCCGATCCAGTCTTGCCGCCAGACCCTCCACCACCCGGAACAGGTTCTCGTGGAGCGCCGCGTCGATGCCCGCGACCACGGCCGGGTCCGGCGGCACGCGGGCTGCGGCCAGCTCGCGGTAGCACGCGAGCAGCGCGTCGGCGTTGGCATCCAGCGTCGGGAGCGCGTCCGCGCGCACCGCAAGCTGCACTTCTCCCGCGGCAAACCGCGCCATCTGCCGGGCGAGATCCTCCACGTTGCCACGCTGAAACAGCAGCCCGTCCACACCGTCCTCGAGCACTTCCTCGATCCCCCCCACCCGCGACCCGATCACCGGAACGCCCGCCCGGCGCGCCTCCAGCACCACGAACGGCGTGTTCTCGTGCCAGAGCGACGGCACGATCACCGCGTCGAGCGACGCGAGGATCGGGCCGATCTCGGGGTGCGGAAACGGCCCGTTCATCTCGATGCGCGGATCCCGTTCGACCAGCGCGCGGCAGGCCGCAATCTGCGCTGCCTCGCGAAAGAAGAAGTCCCCGTACACCGCCAGCCGGAGGTCGGGTCCCTCGAGCCGCGTGAACGCCTGCAGCGCGAGGTGCGCTCCCTTGAAGGTGGCGAGGTTGCCGAGATACCCGAAGCGAACCCGCTCCGGCTCGCGCGGCCGCGCCTCCGGCGCCATCGAGCTCACGTCGACCCCGTAGGGAAGGACCTCGATCCGGGCCGGGTCGACGCCGTTGTCGGCGAAGCGGTCCCGGAGGTAGCGCGACGGCGAAACGAGGCGGGCGGCGCGGAGCAGACGTTCCTGCAGGAACGGCCAGCGCGCCGCGACCTGCTCGAGATCCGGCGCACACCCTCCGGCGGGCGGATCGCCGGCCGCAAGCGCGGCCGCCAGGTGCTGAAAGCTCCCGTCCACCTCGCCGGCGCAGCGCGCACACCGCGCCGGGTCACGCGGCCCGGAGCAGAGCGCGCCCTCGAAGTCGAGCATCTGGGTGCGCGGGCAGAGCAGCCAGTAGTCCATCAGGTGGACGACGTACGGGATCTCCCGGCGGTAGGCGGCATCCAGCACGCCGCCGCCCAGCCCGAGCAGGTGGAAGACGTGGACGACGTCGGGCTGGAACCGCTCGAGGAAGCGCCCGAACGCCGCCGCGGCGAGCGGCGAGTCGTAGGTGGCGCGAATCGGCTCCGGCTCCAGGCTCCGGTGGTGCGTGAAGCGGTGCACCTCGAGACCCGCGTGCGTGTAGCGCTGCGCGGCCAGCAGCGACCGCCCGTCGTCCTCGCCCGTGAATACCTCGACCACGACGTCGCGGGCACGCAGGCGCTCGGCCAGCGCACACACGTAGAGCTCGGTGCCGGTGGTGTAGCGGGGCAGGAACTGATGGAGGACGATGGCGATCTTCATGTTCGCGTGCCGCGTGCAGGCGCGGGGCCCCGGCGGTCGCCCCGCCCGCGCCCGGGACCGACGCGGCCCGCCGCGCGCCACGCCGCAACGCGGAAGTATAGCGTCTCACCCCGCGGCCGGTCCATGCCCGGCGGGCGTCGCACCCGGCCGGCCCCGGGGGGCCGGCCGGCGCGGATCACGGCGTGTAGTACTCGGCCGTGTCGAGCGGTGTGGCGTTGGTGTCCGCACCGCCGATCGCGAGCACCACCCCGCTCCCGAGCGCGACGGCCGCGTGCCCGGCGCGCGTCGAGGTGAGGGCCGCCGTGAGCTGGAAGCTCCCGCCGCTCCACAGATAGCAGGACGCGGTCGCCTGGGGCGCCGTGAGCGATCCGAGCGCGCCGCCCTGCACCAGCACGACGCCGCTCGGGAGCGTGGTGACGGTGGGCGCCGCCCGTTCGGTCGGAATGTCCGGCAGCGCGGCGAAGACGCCGGTGGTGGGATTGAATTCCTCGGCGCTCTTGATCGCCGCGGGCACGGTGCCGCTGGCGCCGCCCACGATCAGGACCTGGCCGCTGCCGGCCTGGGCCGCCCCGAAGGCCGCCCGCGCCGTCTTCATGGCGCCCATCGTCACGGCGCCGAGGCGATTCGTGAACGTCCGGGCCGCCACGTCGTAGACCTCGGCCCCGGTGGTGTAGTTCGGGAAGAGCAGGAGAAAGAGCCCATTGATCCCGCTCATCACGAGCACGTAGTCGCTGCCGCCGACCCGCAGAGGCACCGCGGCGTGAAGCATGTGCTTGTCGCGCATGGTCGGGCCGGCCTGGAACGTCTGGGTCTTGGGATCGAAGAACTCCGTCGCGCTGGTCGCCCCGCCGAAGACGTTGGGATAGACGAAGCTCGCCGTGGTGCCGCCGGCGATCAGCACGCGCCCGTCCGGCAGCTTGGTGGCCGTGTGGGTAGCGCGCGCCGTCACGAGGTTCCCCACGGGCGTGAAGAGACCGGTCGCGGGATCGAACACCTCCGCGGTGCCGAGCACGTTGCCCTGCGAGTCGACCCCGCCGGCGATCAGCACCCGCCCGTCGTCGAGCCGCGTGGCGGTGTGCAGCACGCGAATCGCGCCGAGCTGGGTGATGGATCCTTGCGGCGTGCGCGTGTAGTCGAAGCGCTTCGTCCAGGGATAGTAGACCTCGGTGACCTGGGTGCCCTGAGGAGCGGTGAGCGAGCCACCGCCACCGCCGACGATCAGCACCCGGCCGTCCTGGAGCACCGTGGCGGTGTGCAGCGCGCGCGCGAGCCTCGCGCGGCCCGGCACCACGGTGTGCGTGGCCGCTCCGGTGACGTCGCCGACGTAGAGATTGGAGAGATAGGCGCCGCCCGGAGACGCCTTCGCGTAGACCAGCGCCTGGAAGTAGAACCGCGTGCCGATGAGCGAGCCCACGTTGGGCAGAGCGAGGGAGTAGCTGCCCCGCCCCTGGGCATCCAAGGCCGCCGACTTCATCAACAGCAAGAACGGCGAGCCCATGAGGCCCAGCTCGCCGATTCCCGGGAGCTTCGCGGGGGTGGCCCGCGCCACCAGGTCGAGGGCGAGCACGTAGACCGAACCCGGACCGGGCGGATAGCTGACGGTGATCGTGAACGTGCGGCCGGGAACGGGCTGGACCGCGTCCAGGTTCACCGGCGAGAAGTCGACGGTCTGCGCGCAACACAGGCTCGCCAGGCACGTCAGCACGGCGGCGACGGTGACGGTGACTCGCATGGTATGTCCTTTCTTTGCGGATGGCCGCCCGCGCCGGGCGGGCCGGATGCCCCCTTGTTTCCCTGCGCCCCCTCCGGAGTGCGCCCCGTGGGAGGTCTCTCCGGCAGGGGCCTTGAACTACCGGTTCGCTTCGGTCCAGGAGACGGACTGCTGCTTATCGTAGCGGCGCGCCGGGGAAGCGTCAAGCGCTGCCGCGCTTGGGTCCGCCCGGGAGGCACCCCGCTTCCGCGCGCGAGCGCCCCCCCCGACGCCATGGCCGACGCGATGCTGGCCCGTTGACAGGACCGATCGACCTGCGTATGTTTCTGGCGCCCCTGTAAATCCGTTGACTTCGGCGGGCGCAGCGATCAAGAGCGCAGCGAGCGCCTCGGCCGGTCGCCCCGCGCAGGATGCGGCGGCGAACCGGCGGGTGGCCAAGATCCCGGGCAAGGGGAATCGAGCCTTGGACCTGTTCGACAAGTGCCGCAAGTTCCAGCGTGCCAAGGAACTGATCCAGCAGGGTTACTATCCGTACTTCCGGCCCATCTCGGAGTCGCGCGGCGGCACCGAGGCCGTCGTCAACGGCCGCACGCTCATCATGTTCGGCTCCAACAACTACCTGGGTCTGACCCACCACCCCGCGGTGCAGGAAGCGGCGGCGAGAGCGATCGAGCGCTATGGCACCGGATGCACCGGGTCGCGCTTCCTCAACGGAACCCTCGATCTTCACGAGGAGCTCGAGGAGCGGCTGGCGCGCTTCGTGGGCAAGGAGGCGTGTCTCACCTTCTCCACGGGCTTTCAGGCCAACCTCGGGTCGATCGCGACGCTCGTCGGCCGCGACGAGGTGATCTTCTGCGACCGCGAGAACCACGCCAGCATCTTCGACGGCTGCCGGCTGAGCTTCGGCGAGGTGCGGAAGTTCCGCCACAACGACATGGAGGATCTCGAGCGGCTGCTCGCGCGCGAGCCCTCCGCAGGCGCCAAGCTCATCGTGGTGGACGGGCTCTTCAGCATGCTGGGCGATCTCGCGGATCTGCCCACCCTCGTGGAGCTGGCCCGCAAGTACGGGGCGCGCGTGCTGGTCGACGAGGCGCATGCGGTCGGGGTGATGGGCCCGCGCGGCGCGGGCTCGGCCGAGCACTTCGGCTTGACCGACGAGGTGGACCTCATTCTCGGCACCTTCAGCAAGTCGCTGGCCTCCATGGGCGGTTTTGTCGCCGGCCCCGAGGCCGTCATCCACTACATCAAGCACCACAGCCGGCCGCTGATCTTCTCCGCCTCGATCTCGCCGTCGTGCGCCGCCACGGTGCTCGCCGCGCTCGAGGTGGTCGAGACCGAGCCCGCCGTGCGCGCGGCGCTCTGGGACAACGTCGACTACATGCGGCGCGGCCTGGCGGAGCGCGAGCTCGACAGCGGCGAGAGCCGCACCCCCATCCAGCCCATCATCGTGGGCGACCAGATGAAGACCTTCGTCTACTGGAAGCGCCTCTACGACGCCGGCGTGTACGTCAACCCGGTGATCTCGCCGGCCGCGCCTCCGGGCAAGGACCTGATCCGCACCAGCACCATGGCCACCCACACGCACGAGCAGATCGACCGCGCGCTCGATCTCTTCGCCCACTTCGCCACGCAGCTCGGCATCCGCAAGCAGCCGGCGCCTAAGTCGCAGGCATGACGGCGCACCGGCTCGAGGTCGCCACAGTCGACGTCCCGCACCGCAGCCGGCCCTTCCTCCGGGTGCCGTGGATCGTTCACCGCGGAGATCCCCGCTGGGTCGAGCCGCTGCGGCACTCTGTCCGCCGGCTGCTCCACCCGGCCAGGAACCCCTTCTGGCGCCACGCCCGGGCCCGCTTCTGGCTGGCGCGCCGCGGCGGCGAGCCGGTGGGCCGGATCGCGGCGATCCTGAACGCCGCGCACGACGAGCGCTGGGCGGAGGCGGCCGGGTTCTTCGGCTTCTTCGAGTGCGTCGACGACGGCGCCGCCGCCCGCGCGCTGCTCGAGACCGCGGCCGACTGGCTCCGCCGGAAGGGCGCGACGGTGCTCCGCGGACCCTGCAGTCCGAGCACCAACCACGAATGCGGCGTGCTGGTGGAGGGCTTCGACCGGGACCCCTTCGTGATGATGCCCTACACGCCGCCCCACTATCCGGCGGCGCTCGAGGGCTTCGGGCTGCACAAGGCCATGGATCTCCTTTCCTTCGCCATCCGCCCCGAGGACGATTTCCCCCCGAAGTTCGCGCGCGTGGCCGAGGCCGCGGCGCGGCGCCACGGCATCCGGCTGCGCCGGCTCGATCCCGGCGCCTTCGCGGCGGACCTCGAGACGCTGCGCCGCATCTACAACGGCGCGTGGGCCGACAACTGGGGATTCGTCCCGGTATCGACCGCCGAGTTCGCCTTCCTGGCCGCGGAGCTCCGCCCGATCGCCTGGCCCGACTTCATCCTGTTCGCCGAGTCCGCCGGCGAGACCGTGGCCGCCGTGGTCTGCGTGCCCGATCTCAACCCGCTGCTGAAGCGCATGAACGGCCGGCTGTTCCCGCTCGCGTTTCGCCATCTGCTCGGCTGGCGGCGCAAGGTGGGCGCCGTGCGCCTGCTCACCCTGGGCGTGCTGCCCGAGTTCCGCGGGCGCGGCGTCGATGCGCTCCTCTACCGCGAGCTCCTCGCGGCGGGCCGGCGGCACGGCTTTCGCCGCGACTGCGAGCTGGGCTGGGTGCTGGAGACCAACGCGGTGATGCTCCACACCATCCAGCACGCCGGCGGCCGGCCGGTCAAGCGGCTCCGGCTCTACGCGATGCCCCTGTAGCCGCGGGCGCCGTCCGCCCGCGCCACGGGAGCGCGCGCCCTCCGCGCGCGCCACCCGCACCCGCACGCCCTCAGTCGCTCAGCGTCGGCAGGATGTCCTGCACCTCGACCCGCTCGGCGTCGCACGACAGGAGCTTGCCGCGACCGTCCTCCTTGGTCTCCAGATGCACCGGCCGCTTCCAGAGCGCGCGCAGGTTCAGGAGCGTCTCGAGCGCCTCGTCGAACTTAAGGTCGCGGCCCTCCCAGCGATGCACCAGGTAGAGCTCACCGCGGTTCATGTGGTTCATGTCCATGACCTCGACGATCGGGTTGCCGAGGTTCGTCATGCGGAAGAGCAGCTCCTCCTTGATCCGGCGAAAGTCCCGGCTCGTGATCTCGACCCGTCCGGAGCGGGGGTTCTTCTGGTAGACGAACAGGTGGTGCTTCTGGGCGAACTCCTCGGTGACAAACGCGTCGACGAAGCTCACGTCGTGCATCACCTTGCGCACCTCGAAGATCTTGGTGCGCCCCTGACGGGCCCCGGTGTCCCAGCTCCGCTTGCGCTCCATGTCGTCGCACCGCTCGTAGTCGGGCCCGTGGCGCCCCCGGTCCCAGCGGTCCTCGATGTCGCGCCACAGCTCCAGCCCCAGCTTGTAGGGGTTGAGCTGGCCGGGCTGCACGCCCATCGTGGCCGCATGGGTCTCGGCGTAGTCGATCAGCTCGTCATCGCGCAGCATCTTCTCGGTCATGAGCGTGGAGTGCCAGTAGCTCGCCCAGCCCTCGTTCATGATCCGGGTCATGGCCTGCGGAGCGAAGTAGAGCGCCTCGGCCCGGACGATGCCCAGGAGATCGCGCTGCCAGTCCTTGAGCGGCGCGTGCTCGAGCAAGAACCCCAGCACGTCGCGGGTGGGCGCGGCCGGGCAGCGCGGCTCCCGGGTCGTCTCCGCCCGCCGCCGCGCGCGCTCCTTCGCGAGGAGCTCCGGCGGATTGAGGTAGCGGTCCATGTAGTCCTTGGCGCCGGGCCGGGGCACCGGCGGCGGGTCCACCGCCGCGCGCGCGGGGTCGGTCGCGTGCGGCGCGGCGCGCGCGACGACGTACGGGTGGTGAAGATCGATCAGGTTCTCCACGCTCAGGCACCGGTCGATGAACGTCTCCACCGTCTCCAGGCCCACCCGCTCGATGTGCCGGCGCACCCGGACGCCGTGGTTGGCCATCTGGTCGATCATGCGGCGGTTGGTCGTGCCGAACCACAGGTTCGTCTTGAAGAAGTCGGAATGACCGTAGACGTGCGCCATGACCATCTTCTGATCCAGCGTCGAGTTGGCGCGCATCAGGTAGGCGTAGCAGGGGTCGTTGTTGATCACCAGCTCGAAGATCTTCTGCAGCCCGTAGGCGTAGCCCTTGGCGTGCTGCTCGAACACCATCCCGTGGCGCCAGTGCGGGTAGCGGATCGGAAACCCGCCGTAGGCCGCGATCTCGTTCATGTCCTCGAAGTCGATCATCTCGAAGTGCGTCTCGAAGAAATCGAGACCGTACGCGCGGGCGTGCGTCTCGATCTCTTCCTTCAGGGCGCGCAGTTCGGGGGTGAGCGTCATGCTAGCGCCCCTTGCCCAGGAAGGTGCGGATGGACTCGAGGATAGCGTCGCGGTCCGGAATGTCGGACGTGACCACCTTCGGCTCCTGACCGAGCGCCGCGTCGAGGTCGCCCTTGAACTGACCGGTGCCGTACGCACTCTTGACCTGACCGTAGCCGAACTGGTTCACGCGCGGCAGGATCCGGTCGCGGAGCAGCTCCACGCAGCGCTCGGTATCCTTGCCGCTCCAGTTGTCGCCGTCGGAGAAGTGAAACGGGTAGATGTTCCATTCCGAGGGGGGATAGTGCTCGTCGATCATCCGGGCGCACAGCGCGTAGGCGCTCGAGATCTTCGTGCCGCCGCTCTCGCGCAGATGGTAGAAGGTCTCCGGATCGACCTCCTTGGCGGCGGCGTCGTGGACGATGTAGCGCACGTCCAGGTTGCGGTACTGGGACCGCAGCCAGGTGTCGATCCAGAACGCCTCGAGGCGCACGATCTCCTTCTGCTCGCTGCCCATCGAGCCGCTCACGTCCATCATGTAGAGGATGGCGGCGCTGGACTCGGGCGCCTCCTTCCGGGTCCAGCTCTTGTAGCGCTTGTCGTCGCGGTAAGGCACCACCACGGGGTTGTCGGGGTCGTAGGTGCCCATGGCGAGCTGGCGGCGGAGCGCGCGGCGGTAGGTGCGCTTGAAGTGCCGCAGCCCCTCGGGACCGACGCGGGCGATCCCCGCGTAGCGCTCGGCCGCCGTGCGCAGCTCGCGCTTTCCCTTCTTCTCGATGCGGGGCAGCGCGAGCTCCTCGCCGAGGATCTGCGCGAGCTCGGCGAGCGTCACCTCCACCTCGAGGACGTGCTCGCCCTCGAGCTCCCCCGCGCGGCCGGCGCCCGCGCCCGGATCGGCCGCAACGGGCGTGCCGTCCGCCCCCTCGCCCTGCCCGACCCCGCCGGGCTCGTTCGTCCCGAAGCGGAACCGCGGCAGGTGGATCTGCGGCAGCGGGATGCGGACCGCGTCGCGCCCGCGCCGGCCGATCAGCTCGCCCTGGGTGATGTAGCGCTTGAGGTCCTTCTTGATCCGGCCCCGCACGATCTGGCGGAACCGCGCATGGTCCATGTCGATGCGCTGTACCATGGCCGGGTGCTCCGTTCAGCGGCCGCGCCCGTCCCCGCGGCCGGCCGGCGCCGCGGGTCCGCGCAGAAGTCCCTTCCCGGCGCTCGCCGCGCCGTTTGGGTTCCGGGCGGCGGGGCGGCACGCCGGTAGCGGTCGGCGCTCCCACCGGCGTCCTGCCGCGCGGACCGCGCCGCGAAGATCCGCGCACCCGGCAGCGTCCCGGTGGCGCGGGTCCTCAGTCCGCGTTCTTCACGTCGCCGCGCGCGAAGATGCTCGCCACGAAGTTGAGGACATCCGTGGCGCTGCTGTCCGTGTAGCCGTAGTACTTGATCAGGCGGGCCTTCACCACGTCGATCTTCTCCTGGGTCTCCTTGTCGACGACCGCCGAGACCAGACTCGTGAGCTTGATCGAGTCCTTCTGGTCCTCGAACAGCTTCAGCTCGAGCGCGCGCTGCAAGCGCTCGTTGGTCTTGTAGTCAAACGTCTTTCCGTCCACCGCGAGCGCGCCGATGTAGTTCATGATCTCGCGGCGGAAATCATCCTTGCGGCTTTCGGGAATGTCGATCTTCTCCTCCACCGACCGCATCAGGCGCTCGTCGGGCTCCTCGTACTGGCCGGTGTACTTGTTGCGCACCTTCTCGCGCTGCGTGTACGCCTTGACGTGGTCGACGTAGTTGCCGCACAGCCGCGCGATCGCCTCCTCGTCGGCGGAAATGGCCCGCTGCACCTCGTTCTTCAGCACCTCCTCGAGCTCCTCGCGGACCACCGCGAGCAGCTCGCGGTAGCGCTTGCGCATGTCCTCGCTCGAGATGAGGCTGTGGTTGACGAGTCCCCGCTCGAGCTCGTTCAGGACCATGAAGGGATTGATCGAGTCCTCGCCGTCGTCGCGCACGAGCGCGTTGGAGATCTTGTCCTGGATGTAGCGCGGCGAGATGCCGTCCATGCCCTCGCG
>JAFGQW010000088.1 GCA_016935485.1 Planctomycetota bacterium
CCGCCCCTCACCACACCCGCGCGAGCACGAACTTGAGGTACCGCCCTTCGAGGCAGGCGCTGCTCACCGGATGGTCCGGCGCCTGGCCGGCCCGGTGCAGGATCTGCAGGAATCGATTCGCCTTCTTGGCGGCCGCGTTCAGCATGTCGTCGAAGTCCGCCTCGCTCACGTGAAAAGAGCACGAAGCGGTGGCGATCAAGCCCCCCGGCTCGACCACCCGCAGGGCTTCCGCGTTCAGTGCGTGGTAGCGGTAGAGCGCGCCGTCACGGTCCTTCCTGGCCACGGCGAACTTCGGCGGGTCGAGAACCACCAGGTCGAAGCGGCGGCCGCCGGCACCGGTCTGAGCGAGGAAGACGTTGACGTCGGCCTCCTCGAAGGTGATCCGGCCGGCCAGCCCGCTGCGCGCGGCGTTGCGCCGGCCGGCCTCGAGCGCGGCGGCCGAGGAATCCACCGCCACGACCTCCCGCGCCCCTGCTCGCGCCGCCTGCAGCGCGAACCCGCCGCAGTAGCAGAACGCATCCAGCACGCGGGCGCCGGCGGCATGGCGCGCGACCGTCATGCGGTTGTCGCGCTGGTCGAAGTAGTAGCCCGTCTTCTGCCCCCGGCGCAGATCGACCCCCAGCTCGAGGTCGTGCTCCGTGAACGTCACCTCGCCCTCCGGCAGCTCGCCGCGGCGCACGCCGCTGCCCTCCGTGAACCCCTCCACCTCCCGGTACGGAAAGGAGGCGTTCTCGTAGATCGAGCGCGGGCGGAGCCGCTCCTCGAGGAAGTCCAGGAACACCCCCTCGCGCTGCTTCATGCCGGCGGCCGAGAGCTGGATGACGACGTGGTCGCCGTAGCGCTCCACGACCAGGCCGCTCAGCCCGTCGCCCTCGCCGTGCACCAGGCGGTAGCCGGTGGTCCCCGCCGCGGGCAGCCGCAGCACGTCCTCGCGCAGCGCCACCGCCCGCTCCAGGCGCGTCCGGAAGAAGGCAGCATCGATGACCTCGCCCTCCCGGTGGCTCAGGATGCGGACGCGGATCTGGGAGCGCGAGTTGTAGAGACCCGCGCCGATGAACCCGCCGGCACAGTCCAGCACCGTGACGATGTCGCCGTCCCGCGCGTGTCCCTCCACGCGCTCGACCGCCCCGGAGAAGACCCAGGGGTGGCGAAACCAGAAGGGTCTCGCCTTGCCCTTCTGCACGTAGACCCTGGCCATGTTGCGCCCCTGCGACCCACGTTCGTCCAGCGCCCCGCCGGCCGGGCGTCACGCCGACGGCAGCGCCCCGGCGAACGGAAGACACCCGCGCCGCTCCGCCCCCCGGGTCGTTCGCTCACTCACTCGCTCGCGGCGGGCCGGCTGCCGCCTCCGTCCGCGGGTCCACCGCACAGCAGGACGAGGCGCCAGGCTCCCCGGGAACCCGGCCATCCAGGAGCCGGTCCAGCTTCCCGGAGCGAAATCCGCCCAGATCCACGGCCACGAACCCGAAGCCGAGCTGCCCCAGCGCCGTCTCCACGCGCGCGCGCATCTCGGGTCGCGTCAGCTCGGCGATCCGCTCCGGCTCCACCTCGATCCGCGCGACCGCGCCGTGATGCCGGACGCGCACGACCCCGAAGCCCTGCTCGCGCAAGAACCGCTCCGCGCGCTCGATCTGGTCGAGCTTCGCCGCGGTGACCTCGTCGAAGTAGGGAACGCGACTGGCCAGGCAGGGAGCGGCCGGCTTGTCCCACACGGGCAGGTCCAGGTCGCAAGCGAGCGCCCGGACCTCCGCCTTGGTCAGCCCGGCCTCCAGCAGGGGCGAGCGCACGCCGAGTGCGCGCGCCGCCGCCATTCCCGGCCGGTGGTCGTGCGCATCGTCGCCGTTGCTGCCCTCGACCACCACGTCGATGCCGCGCTGGCGCGCCCGTTCGCCGAGCGCGCGAAACACGTGCGACTTGCAGTGAAAGCAGCGATCCGGGCCGTTCGCGCGGTAGCGCGGATCCTCCATCTCGCCGGTCGGAACCTCCACCAGTTCGACCTCGAGCGTCCGCGCCAGCCCGCGCGCCCCGGCCAGCTCCTCGGCGGCCAGCGAGGGCGACACCGCCGTGAGCGCGATGACCTCCGGGCCGAGGACCCGGCGCGCCACGGCCAGCAGGACCGCCGAATCGACGCCGCCGCTGAAGGCGACGGCGACGCGCCCGCACCGGCCAAGGTGCGCCTCGAGGTCCGCGAGCTTGCGGCGGAGCGCGGCGCCGGAGGCGAACTCGTCCGCCCGCGCGCCGGATTCTGCCGATGGCATCCTGGCCGTCATGGCCACGGCCTCCCAGCCGGTCCCCGCCGGTCCCCGATCCACGCTTCCTCGATGCATGTGTATTCTGACCCCGCCTGCCGCGGACGACAACTGGGCAGATCCGGTCGCGGCACGCACCGCCGGGGCGAGGCTGGCCGAGGCGGCCGCCCGCCGCCGGCGGCACGCCAGCCGGCGCGCGGCCCCGCATCTCAGCCGCCGCCGCCGGAAGACGCCCAGAGGATCAGGACGAACTGCACGCCGTTGTGGACCGCGTGGAGCGCGATCGGCGCCAGCAGCGTGCCCGTGTAGTGGTAGGCCAGCGCGAGCATCACCCCCAGCCAGAAGATCGGCAGGTAGGTCTCGACGGGATGGACCGCCGTGAAGAGGAGCGCGCTGACGACGACGCCCACGCCGACGCCCAGCCGGCGGCGCAGCGCCTCGAACAGCAGCCCGCGAAACACGACCTCCTCGAACAGCGGCACCGCGCCCACCACGGCGAGCAGGAACAGCCCGCGGTAGAGCCAGCCGGAGTGCGTGGCGATCTCCACCACCTCCTCCTGGAGCCGCGGCGCGACGATCACGCTGCTGAGTGCGATGAGGGCGTAGCAGACCGGCAGCTGCGCCGCGAACAGGAGCAGAGACCAGGCGATGGCGGCGACCGCCCGTCGCCGGTGGAGTCCAAGAGCCAACAGGGGGCAATGCAGCGCCCGGCGGCAGATCCACATCGCGAGGCACAGCGAGATACCGGGAGCGAGGAGCGCGATGAGCGGTCGGCGCATCTCCGGCCAGCTCCGCTCGAGGCCGACCGCGAGAAACCCGCCGCTCGCATAGAACGCCATCATGCAGAAGACCGCGAGCAGCACGGACCCGAGCAGCGGGTAGATCCCGACCGCGAACGCCGTGGCGGCGGCCAGACGGCGCCGCACCGCCGCGGCCAGGCCGACGGTCGCCGCCAGGCAGATCGCCATCGCCGGCACCCAGACCCGGAGCAGCAGCGTCTCGACCCCTTCCGTGAGCTGCGCTTCGATCTCCGCGCGCCGTGCCGCATCGGCCCCGGCCTCCAGCACTGCCGCCGCCTCGGTCTGCGCCGCGCCGGCGGCAGCCTGCGCGCCCCAAGCCGCCGCCAGCCCGCCGGCAACGATGGCGACAACCGCGGGCAGCACGCACGTCCCGCCGGCTGCCCGCCGTGGCCCCGATCGAGCGATACGCGATAAGTCCTTTGTCTGTAGACGGCTGCGTGCGGCTGGCTGAACAGCCGCGGCGCTTGCCCGGCCACGCCGGGCGCTGGCGGGAAACCGACCCATTCTTGACAAACAGCCCTCGGGTAGTAAAACTAAGCGATTCGTTGGTCTGACATCAGCAACGCAGAGAGGTCTTGCTCGCTCTCCATGGCGGAGATCGTGCCGGAGACCGACCCGGGTCGCGACCTGCGCTGCGCGGGCATGCTCCCGCGCGAGTGGCTCTGGGCGCGCAGCGGTTTTCCGGCGGCTCCGTCCGCGAAGCGTGTGGCGAACAGTCTCCGGTTGTGGCCGTTGCGAGGACGGCCGAACCAACAAGAAGCGCGGCCCGGTGGGATTGACCCCAGGGGTGGGTCAATCCTCGCGGGCTTTTTTTGAGACCGGTTTCCCGGGCCGCAGACGGACCCCGCGCCCCTGCGGCCGCCGGGCAGCGAGCGCCCGGGCCGCCGAATGGAGCGGCAGGCAGTCGCGGATTCGGCTCGCAGCCGCCGAGCCCGCACAGGATTTGGCAGAAGGTTCAAATGGCTTCCAACCGCGCGCCCTCCGGTGCCGAGCTCCTGGGGATCATCGAGATGATCCACCGGGAGAAGGAGATCGACAAGGAGATCCTCTTTCAGGGCCTCGAGAACGCCATTCTGACCGCCGCACGCAGGAAGTTCGGCGACTCCGAGACGCTCGTGGTCACCATCGACCGCCAGACCGGCGAGCTGACCGCCGCCGACGACAACCAACCGATCGACGCCAGCGATCTGGGCCGGATCGCGGCCCAGACGGCCAAGCAGGTCTTCATCCAGAGGATGCGAGAGGCCGAGAGCGACATCCTGTACCGGGAGTTCATCACCAAGAGAGAACACATCCTGTTCGGAACCGTCAAGCGCTTCGAGGCCGGAGCGATGATCGTCGACCTCGGCAAGGCCGAGGGGTACATCCCGCGGTCCGAACAGGTCCGCAGCGAGCACTACCATCCGGGCGACCGCATCCGGGCCTACGTGAGCAACGTGGAGAAACTCGGGCCGAAGCTCCGCATCTCGATGAGTCGGACCCACCCCAACCTCGTCTACTGCCTGTTCGAGCTGGAGGTGCCTGAGGTAGCCGAAGGGGTGATCGAGATCGTCAACCTGGTGCGCGAGCCGGGCTACCGGACCAAGATGCTGGTGCGCAGTCACGACCCGAAGGTGGACAGCATCGGGGCGTGTCTCGGTGTGCGCGGCTCGCGGATCAATAGCATTCGCGACGAGATCGGCGGCGAGAAGGTCGATATCATCCCGTTCACCGACGACCTGGAGCGGCTCGTGGTGGAGGCCTTGAAGCCCGCCGAGGTGCGGCGCGTGGAGATCGACTTCGCGCTCAACCGCGCCCGCGTGCACGTCGACGAGGACTTCCTGAGCCTCGCCATCGGACGCAAGGGGCTCAACGTGCGGCTGGCCGCCCGGCTGTGCGGGCTCTCGATCAACATCGTGACCACCGACACCGCCACGCAGGAGGAGCAGCTCGAGTACCAGGTGGAAACCGAGCCGGAGGCCGGGGAAGAGGACGCGGTGAAAGAGGAAGCGGTTGAAGCGGAAGTAGTTCCGGACGAAGAGATTGCACCGGATGATCCAGGCACGGGTGCCGCGGTCCCGCCGGAGGAGGATGTGGCACCGGGAGCCGAAACGACGTAGCGGGCGCGCGAGGCGGGCGCCGGGGTTTTGAGGCAAGCAGAAGAGGCGACTTTGAAAGCGCGGGTTTACGAGCTGGCAAAGGAGCTCAAGCGAACCAGCAAGGACCTGATCAAGGTCCTTGCCGAGCTGGGCATCGACGTCAAGAACCACATGAGCACCTTGACGGAAGACCAGGTCATGCGAGCCCGGGCGCACCTGATGCCGCGGGTCCGCCCGGCCGCTCCGCCGCCGCCGGCACCGCGTCCGCACCGGCCGCCGACCACCCTGGCCCCGCGTCCCACGCAGCCGCCGCCGCCGCCGACCGTCGGGCGCAAGATCGTGCCCGGCGGCACCACTCCGCCCGTCCGCCCCGGACGCACCCTGCCGGTGCGGCCGGCGCCGCCTTCGCGGCCGTCGCCGCCGCTGCGGGGGCCGTCCCGCGGAGCCGCGGGCCCCGTGCGACCCGGCCGACCCGGCCCTGGCGGTCGCGGAGGCTTCGACCATGGCGACGGCGGCGGCGGCACCGCCGCGCCGCCCTCGGAGTTCCAGAAGCCGAGCCGCGCCACGCGCGGGCCGGCCGGCCGCGGCGCGCGGGTCACCGCCGAGCGCGACCGCCGCAGCCGCCAGGAGGGCGGCGTCCAGGCCCGCCCGAAGATCCACCGGCGGGAGCTCACGGCCACGAGCGTCGATCTGTCCAGCCGTGCGTCCGTCGAGATCCACGTGCCGACGACGGTGCGCGAGTTCAGCGCCGAGACCGGCATTCGCGTCGCCGTCCTCCTGAGCAAGCTGATGAACATGGGCCTCATGGCCAACATCAATTCCGCTCTGAACCAGGAGACGGTGGAGCTGCTCGCGCTGGAGTTCAAGTTCGAGGACAAGCTCGTGATCAAGGCGGAGGAGAAGGCCGAGGACCGGCTGCTCGCCGAGCTGGACGTGAAGGACCGCGAGGAGGACCTGACCCACCGCCCCGCCATCATCACGTTTCTCGGCCACGTCGACCACGGCAAGACCTCGTTGCTCGACGCCATCCGCGGCTCCAACGTGCAGGCCTCCGAGGTGGGCGGGATCACGCAGCACATCAGCGCCTTCAAGGTCCGGACCAAGGACGGCAAGCAGGTGGTCTTCCTCGACACGCCGGGCCACGAGGCCTTCACCAAGATGCGGGCGCGGGGTGCCGACGTCACCGATGTGGTCGTGCTCGTGGTGGCCGCCGACGACGGCGTGATGCCCCAGACCGAGGAGGCGATCAGCCACGCCCGCGCCGCCGACGTGAAGATCGTCGTGGCGCTCAACAAGATCGATCTGCCCGGCGCCAACCCCGACCGGGTCAAGTCCGAGCTCGCCACGAAGGGACTGCAGCCCCAGGACTGGGGCGGCACCACCGAGGTGGTGCCGTGCAGCGCGGTCACCAAGCAGGGCATCGACGATCTCCTGGAGATCCTCGCGCTCGAGTCCGAGCTCCTTGAACTCAAGGCCAACCCCAACCGCGCCGCCCAGGGCCACGTCCTCGAGGCGAGCGTTTCGGGCGGCAAGGGCGTGCAGACCACACTGCTGGTCAAGAACGGCACGCTGCGCACGGGCGACTACCTCATCGCCGGCCGCGCCGCCGGGCGCGTCCGCGCCATGCTGGACGACCGCGGCAAGAAGATCCTCGAGGCCCCGCCCTCCACGCCGGTGGAGGTGCTGGGGCTGAGCGCCGCGCCCGAGGCCGGCGATTCCTTCGTCGTGGTCACCGACGAGAAGCAAGCCCGCGAGGTCGCCGCGGAGCGCCAGCAGCGCCGCCGCGGCACGCTGGTGGCGGCGCGGGCGCCCGCCAGCATCGAAGAGATCATGAAGGGGATCAGCGAGAAGAAGCTCAAGGAAATCCGCGTGGTCCTCAAGGCCGACGTCCAGGGGTCGGTCGAGGTGCTCAAGAAGGAGCTCGAGGAGCTCGGCACCGACGAGGTGAAGGTCAACGTGGTGCACGCGCAGGTGGGCGGGGTGAACGAATCGGACGTGCTGCTGGCCAGCGCGTCGGGCGCGCTGGTGATCGGTTTCAGCGTGATCGCCGACGAGCGTGCCCGGGCCGCCGCCGAGTCCCACGGCGTGTCGCTGGCGTTCTACAACGTGATCTACAAGATCACCGAGGACCTCAAGGCGGCCATGGAAGGACTGCTCGATCCCGAGGAGAAGGAGGAGGTCACCGGCCACGTGGAGATCCGCAAGGTCTTCCGCATCTCGCGGGTGGGCAACATCGCCGGCTGCTACGTCACCAGCGGCCTCGTCAAGCGCAACAGCCGGATCCGGCTCGCCCGCGGCGGCATCGTCGTCCACCAGGGCCGGCTCGAGAGCTTGAAGCGCGAGAAGAACGACGCCCGCGAGGTGCGCGCGGGGCTCGAGTGCGGCATCAAGCTCGAAGGCTACGACGACATCAAGGAGGGCGACACCCTCGAGGCCTACGAGATCGTGAAGGTGAAGCGGACGCTCGGTTCGTAGCGGGGCGAAGCGTCGCGGCGCGGATTGCGCCGCGGCCGCGCGCCGGCGCCACGGGCGTCGCGATCGTGCTGTGTTGCGTCGGACCGCCCCCGGGAGCGCGCGACGCCGGATGTCCAGCCGCATGGTGCTCGGCCTCCTCGAACTCGACCTGATGATCCGCGGCGCGCGCAGCCTCAAGGACAAGCGGCGCGCGGTCAAGAGCTACAAGGACCGCATCCGCGCCCGGTTCAACGTGTCCATCGCCGAGGTGAGCGACCACGAGCTCTACCAGCGTGCGGGCCTCGCCGTGGCGTGCGTGGGCACGGACGTCGCGTTCGTGCAGAGCGTGCTGCAGCGGGTGGCGAACCAGGTCGCTTACGTTCGCGACCTGGAGCTCATCGACCAGTCCATCGAGATCCTTTGACCATGGCGACGCGCAGAATCGAGCGCTTGAAGAAGGTCATCCTGCGCCGCGCCTCCGACGTGATCCTCTACGAGCTCCACGACCCGCGGCTGGGCTTCGTGACGCTGAGCAAGGTGGAGCTCACCCAGGATATCCGCCACGCGACGATCTACTACTCCGTCATCGGCGCGGACGCCGAGCGGAGCCGCACGGGCCATGCGCTCGAAGACGCCCGCGGCTACATCCAGAAGCAGATCGCCGCGGTGCTGAAGACCCGCGTCACCCCGCAGATCCGCTTCCGGTTCGACGAGAGCATCGAGGGGGTGCTGCGCATCTCGCGGACGATCGACGAGGCGCGCGCCCAGGACGAGGAAGCCCGCCGGCAGCGGGGCGGGACGGACGCCCTTCCGGAAGCCGGCGCGGCGGAGACCGGCGCGCCCGCGGGCGCCGCCGACGAGCCCGCGCCGGAGCTCCCCGGCGAAGAGTGAGGGCGGGCGCTCCGCGCCCGCGCGAGCGAAAGCCGCCCCACCGCCCGCAGGCGGGCGATGGGCCAACCGCCGGGCGCCCTCTCTTGACCACCGCACGCCCGGCCGGTACCCTGCCTTGACGGCCGCCGGCGCCGTCACGCGAGCCATCCGCCATCGGCAGGGCCGGATCCGGCGGAAACGTCGGGGGAGATCGCCGCGCCTCGCGAAAGACCCAGCCCAGGGACCGTTGTCGCATGCAACCGCATGTTCTTCGCTCGGGGCGAATCTCCTGGAAGGCGGCCCTCGTCGTGGCGGTCGCGGCGGGTGCCGTCGGCGCGGGCTACCTCGTGGTCCGCCAGCCGGTAACCGCGCGCCCCGTCCCCCGCGAAGGCGCGCCCAGCCTCATCCTGATCTCCGTGGACTCGCTCCGGCCGGACCACCTCGGCTGCTACGGCTACCACCGGAACACGAGCCCGACCATCGACCGGATCGCCCGCGAAGGCGCCCTCTTCGAGACAGCCATGAGCTCCACCTCGTGGACGCTTCCGGCTCACGCCGCCCTCTTCACGTCCCTTCCCGACCGGGTTCACGGCTGCGTCGACGATCTGCAGTGGCTCGACGGCAGCCGACTCACCCTGGCCGAAGCGCTCCGGGCCGTCGGCTACAAGACCGCGGGTTTCTTCTCCGGCCCCTACCTTCACCCGTGCTTCGGCTTCTCGCAGGGCTTCGACCGCTACCATGACTGCACCTCGTATTCCCGGAAATCCATCGAGCTCATCCAGGAGAAGCGCTTCCTCGACCCGCTCGGCCCGGGGCAGCGGATGAGCTTCGATCTGATGAAGCTCTCCCACGACGACATCACGAACCCCACGGTGCTGCGGGAGGTGACATCCTGGCTCGCGCAGCGTCCCGAGGGTCCGTTCTTTCTCTTCATCCATCTCTGGGACGTCCACTACGACTACGTGGCGCCGCCCCCGTACGACACGCTGTTCGATCCGGACTACCGGGGCCCGGTGGACGGGAGGAACCTGCTCGGGGCCTGCCGGAAGCCGCCGCACTGGACCGCGGCGGACGTCGCGCACCTCGAGGCCCTCTACGACGGGGAGATTCGCTCTACCGACGACACGATCGCGCGGATCCTGGAGGCCCTCGAGGCCGAGGGGCTCGAGGATGGCATCCTCCTCGCCATCACGGCCGACCACGGCGAGGCGTTCTACGAGCACGGGCTCCACGGGCACCGCCTGACGCTGCACGACGAGGAGGTGCGCATTCCCCTGATCCTGCGCTATCCGCCGGCGATTCCCGCCGGCACGCGCGTCGGCGGGCAGGCGTGCATCATCGACATCGCGCCGACGCTGCTGGAGCTGGCGGGAGCGCCGCCGCTGCCGCATGCCCTGGGCCGCAGCCTGGTCCCGGTGCTCGAGGGCTCAGCCGGCGGCGCGCCGGACGAGCCCGCTGTGTGCGAGCTGACGGTCCCGGCAAGCGGCGTCCACCTGTTCGCGCTCCGCACCCCTTCCTGGAAGGTGATCTACGACTTCAGCCGGCGGGACTTCCGCGTCTTCGACCTCGCCCGGGATCCGGCGGAACGTACGCCCCTGGATGAGAACACGAGTCCCTTCAACCTCGCCGAGCTGCACGGGCTCTATCGGGGCACGGCCGTGAAACTCCAGGAGGCCGCGCGCCGGCTGCCCACTCCGGGCGAGCGCGACACGCCGCCCATCTCGAAGATGACCGAGGCGCAGCTCCGGACTCTCGGCTACCTCAAGTGACTCTCCGGCGGCTTCCCGGTCCTCTGGAGCAACCAGGGCCTGACGGGTGCGTGATGGCCCCGCGCACCGGCGTTCCTTGCGCGGTGCGGCCCGCTAAGCGCTTGGACGAGCGGAGCCGAGAACCGGCGACCACGCCCGCACACGAGCTGCGGGCAATCACGAAACGACTGCCGGGCCGACTACAGAAGCTGGTACTTCACCACGGTAAGACTGTCGGGGTGCTCGTCGAACGCAAGGATCAGCGTGGAGCCGGAAGGCACACCGCCCGGAGGCAGATTGAGCACGAGAACCGTCGTGCCGTCGTTGAGGATGCAGTGCTCGATCGGGATGAAGGTCCCAGACGTGGTCTTGATCGCCGCCGTGAGGATGGCGCCGTTCGGCGTGCTCACGGACAGGGTGACGTTCGGGCCGCTCGCGCGCAACGGCCCGTCGCTCGGCTGCGGCGAAACGCTGATCGCCATCCTAATGCCTGTACCCGTGGTTGATGGCCGTTCGCAGGGGCTCGTAGTCCATCCGCTCGACCGTCCGATCGATCACCTCGCGCAGCGCCGGATTGGCATGGTACTCGGCCGCGAGCTGGGACAGGTCGGCGCTGTCGAAGTGACGGATCAGTGACTCGACGGCCTTGTCCCGGACCCGCGTCTCCGGGTCGCTCCGGATGTAGAGCCAGAGCCCGTCCTTGATCTGCTGGTCGCCGGGCAACGCCGCCATCACGCGGGCGCACTGGAAGCGGATCTCCGGGTTGGGGTGCCGGAAGAACGTGATGCAGAGGTCCTTCAGCAGCCGCTTGTCCGCGCTCGCCGGATCCAGCTCGAAGAGCATCTTGGGATCGAGCGCGCGCTTCTTTCCCGGCAGGAACGGCAGCGCCAGCGCCCCCAGCGCCGCCGCGACCCCGGCTACGATGAACCCGCGCCGCGTCACCTCCCGCCGCCGCCGCTGCCGGAACTCGCGGATGTCGTCCTCGTCGGGCG
>JAFGQW010000089.1 GCA_016935485.1 Planctomycetota bacterium
GCCGATCGCGGCCAGCGCCGCCAGCGACACGGTCACGATGGGCGCGGGGTACTTGATGTTGCCGGCCTCGCCGATGAGCGGCAGGCGGCCGAGCTCGGTGAAGGGCCACAGCCCGAGGTAGATCCCGCCGAAGACCGCAGGGACCGCCGCGAAGTAGACGGCCCGGGCCCGGGCGCGCCGGATGCCCGCCACCGCATGGAGCGCCAGCAGCAGCGCGACACTGCCGACGCCCATCGGAAAATCGTACGTGCCGGCGCGCGCGCGGGGCGCGACGAACTCCACCAGACCCAGCGCATCGCGGTGGATGCCGCCGACTCCCGGGGCGTGGATGTGCCAGGCGTGCGGGAGGTACTCGACGAAGGGAAGCCACTGGCAAGCGCCGAGGAGCGTGCCGGCGAGGAACACGAGCGCGCCCCCGAACCAGCGCCGCCGCGGGGGAATCGACCGGTAGCCGCGCCCCGCCACCCATCCCTCGAAGACGGCGAAGCCGCCGCCGAAGAGCAGCGCGTAGAACGTCGCCTCGGGATGGCCGCCGAGGAAGATCAGCGCGACCGCGACCGCGGCGGCGAGAAACCGGCCGGCCCCGCCAAAGCGCAGGTAGGCCGCGGTGGTCCACAGCATCAGCGGGATCAGCACCTCGGCGTTGACGTGGACGAGGTTGAGGAAGAGCAGGAAGTGGCTCGACAGCGTGAAGGCCAGCGTGCCGACCGCCGCGCCCGGCCGCGACAGGCGGATGAACCGGAGGAACCGGTACATGAACAACCCGGCCACCGCCAGCCGGAGGAGCAGGTAGGTGTCGAGCGCGCCGAACGCGTAGACGAGCACCTTCAGCGGGTAGAAGACGCTCGACTGGTAGTTGGCCACGAGCGGGTTGCCGCCCGCCTCGAGCGGGTTCCAGAGGGGAATCTCGCCGGCGGCGAGCCGGGCGGCGATGAAGCGGTCCCACGGGTAGAACGCGAACTCGGAGGAGTGGCCGTCGAGCCAGGGCTGCGTGAACAGCCGCGCGGAAGTCAGCGTGGCGGCGGGGAAGGTGAGCACGAACAGCACCGCCAGTGCCGCCGCCACCGCGGCCCACTCCCGCGCCCGAAATCGCCCGGCCGCGCGCGCGGCGACGCCGTCAATGTCCGCCATCCACCCCTTCCCGCTCCACATCCACGTAGATGTCTCCGCCGTCGAGCCGCACCGGATAGCAGCGCAGACTCGCCTCCGGATTCAGCGGGCTGCTGCCGGTCCGCGGATCGAACTTCCAGCCGTGCCACGGGCAGCGCACGATCCCGTCCTTGAGGGTCCCCTCCTCCAGCGGCCCGCCCAGGTGAGGACAGCGGCTGTCGACCGCGGCGAACTCGCCGTCCACGTTGAAGAGGACGACCCTCAGGCCCTCGAGCTCCACGGCCCTGCTCTGGCCGCTCAAGAGCTCCCGTGCCTCGAGGGCGCGCACGAATCGGGACATGGTTGGTTCCTCCGGGCGCCGGGCGCCGCGCACCGCGGCCAGACTGCCGCGTTGCGGGTGAAGCCCGCGCCGTGTCCTCCGAACAGATCGCTCGGCTCCTTCAGGTTGTCTTCATAGCGCGGGCACTGCCCGCGGCCCACAGCGATCCGCAATCCGCCGTTCGCTTGCGCCGCATGACCGCAGGCAAGGCGGACCACGTTACGTCCAGCACCACTGCACAGCAGCCCCTCCGTCGTCGGCTCCTGCCGTCACGCCCCCGCCCGCTCCTCCCGCCGGAAACCACGGCGGCCGAGCGAGTCTACCAGGCACGAAGCGCGCTGCAACCCGCGCGCTGCCGGACGGAATGCCGGGGAGACGCCGCGGCGGCGGCGCCCCACCCCGATCCCCGCCGGCGGGTGGGCGCCGGAGCGGCTCGTTTTCGCCGCCCACCGGCTTGCTCGGCCCGGTGGGATGGGTTAGTAAGTTGTCGCTCATGCCGGCCACGGGTCGCTGCCGGAGCGGCCGACCCGGATTCCGACCTCGGATCCCGCCGGCCTCGACGCTCCGCAACGCGGCGGTCGAGCACCCGGCACTGCGTCTGCTGCACTCGAAAGGACTGGTGAGGTCTCTTGTTCAGGGTAACCCGCCTCGGCGACGAGAAACTGGAGGGCTTGCTCAAGCGGTTCAAGCGCATCTGCCTCAAGAACTCGCTCTTCAAGGAGATGCGCCGGCGAACGTTCTACGAGAAGCCCAGCGTGATGCGCCGCAAGGAGAAGCGCCGCCGCCGGGCCAAGGAGCGCCGCAAGATCTGAAGGCCGGCGCAGGAACAACTTCCCGTTCTCGCGGATCTTCTCGTCCAGGTCCGCCCCTCTCCCTATCGTTCGCACCGTCCGGCCGACCGTCCGTGCCGGCGGCGCGCCGGCGCCGCCGCCCGCTCATCCCGAGCCAAAGGCCGGTCCGACCTCTCTCGCCGCCGGGTTCGAGCCGTAGTCCTCGCGCGCCCGGTCTGCGAGCACGTGAAGTTCGCTGAGGAGAAACGGCCGGCGGATCAGCTGCGCGTTTGCCGGCAGCGGCACGCGATCGACCTCGCCGTCGGCGCCCGTGAACAGAAAAACCTGGAGCGCGCGGTCGATGCGGGCCGCCGCCTCGCAGAAGGCGCGGGTCTCGCCGGAGTCGACCGGCGCGTCGGCCAGCACCAGGAAGAACTCCAGCGAGTCCAGCAGCGTGAGCGCCGCGGCGAGATCCGGAGC
>JAFGQW010000090.1 GCA_016935485.1 Planctomycetota bacterium
ACGACCGCGCGGGCGACCTCCACCGTGTTGGTGCCGGACTGTTTGCGCACGCCTAGCCGGATCCCGGGCTCGCCATTGATGCGGGCCAGCCGCTGGAGCTTGCGGTGCGTGTCGTGCACGGACGCGATCTGGCGGAGCCGGATCGGCGCCCCGTCGCGGATCTCCACGATCGTATCGCCGAGCTCCTCGAGGTTCAGGAACTGGCCGGGCGCGCGCACCATGACGTCGAAGCGCCCCCGCTCGATCTCGCCGGCGGGCGCGTTCACATTGGCCGCGCGGAGCGCCGCCAGGACCCGATCGAGCGGGAGCTCGAGGGCCCGCAGCTTCTCGGCGTCCAGCTCCACGCGGATCTCGCGCTCCAGGCCGCCGAAGATGTCGACGGTGGCCACCCCGGGCAGGCGCTCCAGGCGGTAGGCCACCTGGTCCTCGATGAACGTCCGCAGCGCGATCGGGTCGAGGTGGCTCGCCACGCCGAGGATGACGACCGGGAAGGAGGCCATATCGAACTTGCGGAGCTGCGGCCGCTCGGTCCCCTCCGGCAGGTCGTCCAGGATGCGGTCGAGGCGATCGCGGATGTCGTTGGCGGCGACATCCAGGTCGCTCCCCCAGGCGAACGTGACCCGGATGTCGCTCTGCCCCTCGGCCGACACGGAGGTGAGCTCGAGCACGCCGGGCACGGCGGCGACGGCCTGCTCGACGGTCCGCGTGACCAGCAGCTCGACCTCCTCGGGCGAGGCATTCTCGTACTCCGTGCGCACGCTGAGCGTGGGGTCGGTCACATCGGGCAGGAGATCGATGGGCAGGCGCGCGAGCGACACCGCGCCGACCAGCACCACCACGAGCGTGGCCATGCTGGTGAACACCGGCCGGGCGACGCTGAAGCGTGCCGCCTTCATCGGCCCGGCCCGGACCCCGCCTCCGAGACCAGCAGCGGGGTGCCGTTCTCCAGCAGGTGCTGGCCGAGGGTGACCACGCGGCCCGCGAGCGCCGGCTCGAGCACCTCGGCGCGCAGCCCGTCGACGATGCCCACGCGCACCGGCACGAACCGGGCACAGGACTCCGCCTCGTCGGCGAGGAACACGCCCTCCTTGCCGTCGCGGCGGACCACGGAGTCTACCGGGATGACCACTGCGTCCTCGTGCTGCGCCAGCAGCACGCGCGCCCGGATGAACATGCCGGGCTTGAGCGCCGCCTCGGGATCGGGCACCTCGAGCTCGATCCGGGCCTGCCGCGAGCTTTCCCGGAAGAAGGGCGCGAGCCGCGCGATGCGGGCCGGGAACTCGCGTCCGGCGTGCGCGTCAGACACGACGACCGCATCCTGGCCCGGCGAGAGCCGCGGGTAGTCGCGCTCGGGCACGTGAACGACCGCGACGAGCGGCTCCACCTCGAGCACGGACAGGATCGGCGTGTTCGCGGCGAGCATGGCGCCCTCGTCCACAAAGCGTTCGGCCACCACCCGCGCGCCGCCGCCGTCATGCCACGAGACGGCGACCTGCGTGTAGGACAGGCGCACCTCGGCGGCCTTGAGCGCCGCGGTCCGCTGCTGCACCTGGGCCTCCGCCAGCTTGAGCTGGGCCGTGGCGGCCTCGAGCCGGGCCCAGGCCTCGTCGCGATCCGCGACCGAGGCGACGCCGCGGTCGCCCAGCGAGCGCACGCGCTCGTGTTCCCGCCCGGCGCGGATGGCGGCGCTGCGCTCGGCCTCCACCGCGGCGCGTGCCACATCCAGCTCCGCGCGGGCCTGCTCGACCTGCTGGATCGCCTCGTCATCGTCGAGCCACGCCACCGTCTGGCCGTTCTCGAGGCGATCGCCGACGTTGACGGCCAGCCGCTCCAGCCGCCCCGCGATCTTCGGTGCGACCACGAAGCTGGACCGCGCCTGCAGCGTGCCGGGGAAGGTGCGCAGATCGCGGATCGCCGCGCGGCGCACGGGTTCGACCACCACGGCCACGGCGCTGCGGACGGGTGCCTCGGCGGCCGACCGCGACTCGACGAGCTTGCGGTAGACAAACCACCCCACGGCGGCCAGACCCATCACGAGAGCGGCCCCGAGAAGGCCGCCTCCGGTGCGCGCCCGGGCGGGAAGAAGGTCCTTCGAGGCGTCGGTGGACATGTGGGGAAGGGTAGTGCGCTGGGAGCCGGCCCGTCAACCGGGGCGTCGCCGGCGGCGGGCGGTGGCGCGCGGACCGGTGGCGCGAAGCGACGCCTGGATCCAGCGGATGGCGGCGACCGGTGTCGGGGCTGCGGCAGGACGAACGCCGTGGTGGTCGAGCCAGGCGCGCGTGGCGGGCTCGAGATCCGCGGTGCGCCAGCCGACCAGGACGAGCGGTCGCGAGTGGGCGGCGGCCAGCCGGATCTCGGAGTGCGTGCCGGCGGCGCCGGGCAGGGCGGCGATCACGCACGCCGCAAGCACGTTGATGCGGTTGCGGCCGGGCGCGCCGGTGGCCCGGTCGAAGATGCCGAGCCCGGTGAAGAACGGGACGGCGACGAAGGGGTTGGGATAGCGGCTGGACGGGGCGGCCACCGGCAGCACCCCGAGCGTCAGCCCGCCCGCCGCGCGCGCGCCACGGCTCGCGGCCTCCATGATGCCGGGACCGCCTCCTGTCAGCACCGCGAGACCCGCCGCGGCGGCGAGGCGCCCGAGCGCGGCCGCCGCGTCGAGATCGGCCGCACCGGCCGCGCCGCCGCCCATGATGCCGAGGATGCGGCGCCCGCCGGCGGCCGCGCGCACGCGCGCGATCCACTCCTGCTCGACGGCTTCCATCGGCGCGGTCCTTCCGGGCGCCGGCCGCGGGGGCCGGGCGCGCTCAGGCGATGCCGTGCTCGCGCTTGTACTCGAGCCAGTTCCGCTTGAGCTCGAGGAATGCGGCGAAGGTCTTGCGGAGGAGAAACGGATTGGTGCGGCGCTCGTGCCCGATGGTCGACGAGGGGGTCAGGCCAACGTCGTGCCCCGGGTAGACCTCGATCTCGTCAGGAAGCACCAGGAGCTTTCGGTGCAGGCTCTCGTACTCCTCACGCGCATCCTCGCCGTAGCCGGTGCCGCCCACCTTGCCGACGAAGAGCGTGTCGCCGGTGAGCAGCTTGTTTCCGCAGAGGATGCACAGGCTGTCGGGCGAGTGGCCGGGCGTGTGGAGAAAGCGGAGCGTCCGGCGGCCGAGCGGAAGCTCGTCGCCGTCCCGGACGCCGATCTCGGTGGCGGTCCTCCGGGCCCGGGGATCGAAGCGCACGAGCTTGGCGCCGGTCGCGGCCTGGACCGCGGCGTTTCCCGCGCTGTGGTCGAAGTGGCCGTGGGTGTTGACCACGTAGAGAAGATCGAGGCGCTGGTCGCGAACCCGCGCGAGCAGCGCCTCGGTGTTGCCGGCCGGGTCCACCAGCGCTGCCTCGCGGCCGGACGCGTCGGCCAGCAGGTACGCGAAGTTCCGGTCGCCGCCGGCGGGGAGCTGTTCGAAGATCATGGCGGGGTCCTCCGTCGGATAAGGTGCGGACATCGGTCCCGTGATTCTACTGCGGCGTGGCCGTCCGGGAAGGCGGCGCGAGAAAGTTCCCGTTTTCCGGAGATTTCCGTCACGGTCCGACGGCCGGGAACCGTATTGTCCGGCGTCGGCCGGCCCGGATCTCCCGGCAAGCGAATCGAGCCGCTGCGGCGCATGACAGCGGCGCAAGAGCCGGGAGGACCGCGGCCGGCGAGTCCTCAGGAGCACAGCGCTTTCGGCGAGACGAATCCTCAAGCAGCACTTCTTTTCCCTGGAACGGCCCCGCTTCGCAAGAAGCGGGGCCTTTTCTTCTGGAGGGGGCGTGCGGGTGCGCGTGCGCGTAGCGCGGGCGCAAAACGCACACGCGGGCGGTCAGAGGAGGACGCCGGCGATGCAGGCGGTCATCCAGGAGGCGAGCGCGCCGCCGGCCATCGCCTTGAGGCTGAGCCGCGCCAGGTCCCGGCGCCGCTCGGGCGCCATGCCGCCGATGCCGCCGAGCTGGATGCCGATCGAGGCGAAGTTCGCAAACCCGCACAGCGCGTAGCTCGCGATGAGTCGCGTCCGCTCGGAGAGCACGATCCCGGAGGTCTCGGGGTCGGCGAGGTTCTTGTAGGCGATCAGTTCCGTGAGCACGATCTTCTCGCCGAGCAGCCGGCCGAGGTCCTTCGTTTCCGCCCACGGCGCGCCCATCAGGAAGGCGAGCGGTTGGAAGAGCCAGCCCAGGAGGTCCTGGAGGCTCAGCGCCTGCGTCGGCAACCCCAGCAGGCGGTGGCCGACGTGGTCGCCCGCGGCACCGAGCAGGTAGTTCACCAGCCCGAGCATGGCGACGAACGCGATCAGCATCGCGGCGACGTTGATCGCGAGCTTCATGCCGTCGGTGGCGCCGCGGGCGAGCGCCTCGATCACGTTGGCATCGACCTTCTCGACGGCGATGCGGCCGCCTCCCGCCGTCGCCGACTGCTCGGTCTCGGGACTCAGGATCTTCGCGACGACGATCGCGGCGGGCGCGCTCATGATGCTGGCGGCCATCAGGTGGCCGGCGATGTTCGGCACCTGGTCCTGGAGCCAGCTCACGTAGAGCGCCATCACGCCGCCGGCGACCGTCGCGAACCCGCCGGTCATCACGCACATCAGCTCGCTCCGGGTCATGGCGGCGATGAAGGGGCGCACCATGAGCGGCGCCTCGGTCTGGCCGACGAAGATGTTCGCCGAGCAGCTCAGCGTCTCGGCGCCGCTGGTGCCCATGGTGAAGCGCATGAGCCAGGCGATGGACCGCACCACGAGCTGCATGAGCCCGAGGTGGTAGAGCACCGCCATGAGCGCGGAAAAGAAGATGATCGTGGGCAGCACGCGCACCACGAAGCACTCCAGCGGCCCCTCGACCTGGCCGGTAGCGAAGCACTTCCACACGAAATCGGCGCCCTCGTTCGCGAACCCGAGCAGCTTGTGGAACGCGCCGTCCAGCCAGCGGAACGCGCGGTAACCCACGCCCGTGCGCAGCACGATGAGCCCGAAGCCCAGCTGCAGGCAGAGGCCCCAGCCGACGATTCGCCACGGGAAGCGGCGCCGGTTGTTGCTCAGCAACCACGCGAGCGCAAGCAGCGCCGCGAGCCCGAGCAGTCCGGTGTAGCGGCCCATCAGCGCGCCTCCCGGTGGCCCCGGAACGCGGCGCGCACGGGCGGCGGGAAACAAAGCAGACGAGAGGGACGGTCGAGCATGGCGGCCGATTATAGGGCGGGGAGGGGAGCGGAGCCAGCGCGAAGCGGCGGCCTGCGTCAGGACCCCGCCGGCTCCCGCTTGCCGCGGAGCGCCAGCACCAGCGAGATCGAGGCGCCGCCGAACAGCAGGAGCCCGGCCAGCACCATCACGATGATCCCCGAGACGGGAGTCGAGGCGAAGCAGACGGCGACACGCTTCTGGCAGACGCTCTCGCCGCCGGCGGTCTCGGCGATCAGCAGCGTGATGCCGGGCGCCTCCGGGTGCCAGCGGATCGTGCCGGCCGCGTCGAAGCCGCCCACGACGACCTCCCGGACCGTCGCGCTGTTGGGCCGGTAGACGACCTTGAGGCGGAGCGCGCCCGGCTCCGCGGCCCCCTCCAGCCGCACGACCTGCTGGCTGCCCACGACCGGAAACGCCGCCGCGAGGGTGAGCACCGGGTCGGCCCCGGCGCTTGAGGCGAGGCCGAGGACGGCCGCGAACAGGACCGCCAGTCGCTTCATGGCGCCTCCTCCAGGGGCGTGCGGCGCCGGAGCAGGGTGAGGAGGATCGCGCCGCCGATGCCGAGCACCAGCCAGCCGCCAAACGCGATGATGTGGAGCCCGCGGATGCTGCCGGTGGCCATCCGGTGGCCGTAGAGCCCACCGGTCTCCTCGACGATGCTGAGCACCACGATGGTCAGGATGAGCAGCGGCAGCACGTAGCGGACCAGCACCACGAAGCTCCGCCCCAGCTTGAACCGCGCCGACTCGTTGATGAATGCGACGAGCCTGCGGAGATCGAACAGCCACCCGAGGATCACGACCTCGAGCAGGCCGCAGACCAGCAGCCCGTAGCCGAAGGCCCAGTGGTCGACGAGATCCAGCAGCGACAGCCCGAAGGTGCCGCAGTGGTCGAGCCCGGTGTCGACCACCGTCGGTAGCGCGAACGCAATGGAGCCCGTGAGCCCCACCCCGAACACGCCGATCAGGACGTGCCGGCGCTGGAGGGCGAACTTGTCCATCAGCGAGATCACCACCGCCTCCACCAGCGAGACCGAGCTCGTGAGCCCGGCCACCAGCAGCAGTGCGAAGAACAGCACGCCGAAGGCCTGCGCCATCACGGGGATGCGCGTGATGCCCTCGGGCACGACCCAGAACATCATCGACAGCGTGCTCGCCTTGGGCACGATCGCGCAGGCAAACAGCAGCGAGAAGATCGCCAGTCCGGCGATGAACTCGAAGCTGCAGTTCATGAGACTGATCGTGGTGGCGCTCTGCACGTCGTCGGTCTTCTTCGGCAGGTAGCTCGCGTAGGCGGTCATGATGCCGAACCCGAGGCTCAGGGTGAAGAACATCTGCGAGAAGGCGCCCTTCCAGACGGCCGGCTGGGTCATCGCCGCCACATCGGGCGTGAAGAGGAAGAAGATCCCCTGCACGCCGTTCGGCATGGTGACGCCGCGGACGATCAGCACGATCATGATCAGCCACATCAGCGGCACGAAGATCTTGACCACGGCCTCGATGCTGCGCGCGCCCTTCACCACGACCAGCAGGTTCAGCAGCCAGACGATGACGACGAAGAGAACGGGGCACCAGCCGCTGATCATGTCGAAGAAGAAGGTCCCCACCTCGGTCAACGCGCCGGGAGCGGGGGTGAATGCGGCCAGCTCGGCGTGCTGCCACAGGCTCCGGGCGGCGCCGACCAGCATGCCCACCACCCAGCCGAGCAGGGTGATGTAGTACATGGTGATGATCCCGGCGTTGAGCACGCCGAACCAGCCGGCGAGCTCTGCCCGGGTGCCGCCGATGAGCTTCAGCGCGGTGGGCATCGAGCGGCGCGTCATGCGGCCGATGCCGAGCTCGAGGATCATCAGCGGGATGCCGATCACGAAGAGCGCGATCAGGTAGGGCAGGTAGAAAGCGCCGCCGCCGTAGGTGTAGGCATTGGCGGGAAAGAAGACGATGTTGCCGAGCCCGATGGCGCTGCCGGAGGCGGCCAGGAGGAAGCCGAGCTTGCTGCCCCAGCTGCCTCGGCCTTCCGGCATGATCGCTCCCGGTCGGATCGCGGTCCGTTCCTTCCGCCGGCCGGCGCCGCCGGGCGCGCGCGGAGGCGAGTATCAAACGCCGCGCCGCCCCCGGTGTCAAGGCGGAAGCGGCGGCTGGCGGGAAACGAGCCGAGGAGCGAGGCAAGAGGAGCGAGGAGCGAGAGGTGCGGGCGGGCCGGCCCCGAGAGGATCGGCAGGGCCATTGACGTGGGGGGCCGTGAAGGCAGGAGAGGAGCAGGCGGCGGCGCCGGGCCGGGCGGACCGGCGGCGCGCCGGGCGGTTGCGGCCGGGCACCGGAGGGTTGCGAGAGCCGGCGGTCTCTCGATAGAATCGCGCCCTCGTGCTGCGGACCGTGGACCTGGGCCGGCGCGGAACAACCCGCTCGCCCGCGGCCGCCGGCATGCCGGCACACCGACCGAGAGCCGGACCATGAACCTCATCCTGCTCGGCTTCATCGCCTACCTCGCGCTGGTCGTGGTGGTCGGGCTGGCCACCTACCGGCTCAACCGCACCGGCGCGGACTACCTGCTCGCCGGCCGGCGGCTGCCGACCTGGGTGGCGACCTTCTCCGAGCGCGCGAGCGGAGAGTCGGCCTGGCTGCTACTTGGTTTCCCCGGGGCGGTGCTGCTGACGGGGCTCGTGGAGGCCTGGACCGCCATCGGTTGCGTGCTGGGCATCGGGCTCAGCTGGTGGGTGGTGGCGGGGCGGCTCCGGCGCGAGACCGAGCGCCTCGGGGTGCTCACGCTCCCGGAGTACTTCGTGCGCCGGTTCGGCGCCGCCGGGCAGCTCATCCGGCTCGTCGCGACCGCCATCGTCATCTTCTTCTTCGCCTGCTACCTGTCCGCGCAGCTCAACGGCGCCGGCAAGATCCTGGACGTCACCTTCGGCATCCCCCACCTGTGGGGCATGGTGCTCGGGACGGTGATCATCGTCGCCTACACCGTGATGGGCGGCTTCTTCGCGGTGGCCTGGACCGATCTGATCCAGGGCATCCTCATGCTCGGCACGCTGGTGGTGCTCCCGCTGGTGGCCTGGGCCGAGGTGGCGGCGGTGGGCGCGGACGTCGGCGCGGCGCTGGACCGGATCGCGCTCGTCCGCCCCGGCGTGAACTCGCTGGTGCACGGCGAGACGGGCTGGGCGGCGGTGGCGCTGGTGGTCGGAGGGCTGAGCTGGGGGCTCGGCTACCTCGGCCAGCCGCATGTGCTGATCCGCTACATGGCCATCCGGAGCCCGGAGGCGGTGCGCCAGGGCCGGGTGATCGCGTTCGGCTGGGCGCTGCTCGGGTTTTCCGGGGCGTTCTTCATCGGGCTGTTCGGTGCCGCGCTCGTCGACTGGAAGGACCTCGTCGACGCGCGGCAGCTCGCCACCCAGTTCCCGGAACTCGCAGCACGCTGGTCGGAGATGACGGCGGCCGAGATTCCGCGGGACGTGCTCGAGAAGCTGATCGCGGCCCAGGTGCTGGATCCGGAGCGCCTGATGCCTTTCATGGCCACGCACCTGCTGCCGGCGCTGCTCGCGGGCATCTTCATCTCCGGCGCGGTGGCGGCGATGATGTCGACCGCCGACTCCCAGCTCCTGGTGACCACGTCGGCGGTGGCCGAGGACCTGCTTCACCGCGGGCTCAAGCCGGGGCTCGACCACCGCAAGATGGTGCGCATCTCCCGGCTGACGGCGCTCGCCGTGGGGGTGAGCGCGTTCCTGCTCGCCCGCACCTCCGACCGGCTGATCTACGACATGGTGTCCTATGCGTGGGCGGGGCTCGGCGCCTCGTTCGGGCCGGCCCTCGTGCTGTCGCTCTACTGGCGGCGCACGACCGGGGCGGGGGTCGTCGCCGGCATGCTGACCGGCTCGATCACGACCGTGCTCTGGAGCGAGATCGCGATCGGCGGCACACCGCTCAACGACGTCATGACGGTGCGCTTCGTGTCGTTCGTGCTGGCGGCGCTCGCCGTCTGGAGCGTCAGCCGGCTATCTGAAAAAAACGCCCCAGGGGCGTTTTTTTCAGATAGGGTGGGGTAACTGGAAAAAACTCCCCTGGGGCGTTTTTCAGGCGGCGCCGGCCCCGCCGCCGGGCGGCTGCACGAGCCCCTCGGTCTGCGCCACCACGTGCGTGCACACCAGATCGCCCGTCACGTTGTTCATGGTTTCGAACATGTCGAGGATCGGGTTGACGCCGAGGGCGAGCGCGACCACGACGGCGATCTGCTGGCTCCCCAGCCCGAGCGCCTCGAGGATGATGAACATCAGCATCAGGCTGCCGCCGGGCACGCCGCCCGCGCCCACCGCCGCCAGCACCGTGGTCACCACGAGCACGAACAGGTCCGCCGCCGTCAGATGCAGGCCGAACAGGTTGGCGGCCAGCAGCGCGAACATGGGCAGGTGGACGCACACGCCGTCCATGTTGATCGTCGCGCCGAGCGGCAGCGAGAAGCCGGCCAGCTCGTCGCGCACCCGAAGCTCCTCGGCGGCGACCTTCATGGAGACGGGGAGCGTCGCGGCGCTGCTCCGGGTGACGAACGCGGTGACCATCGCCTCGCGGATGCGGCGCAGCACGCGGAGCGGATTCTGCCGGGTCACCAGCCAGATCATCGCCGAGTAGACGACGAAGACCATCAGCAGGATGCCGCCCACCACGCCAAGCGCGACGCTCACGTAGGGCCCGACGATCTTCGGCCCGTAGAGGCCGAAGTTGACGATCGAGAGCGCCAGCACACCGATCGGGGCGTACTCGAGGATCCAGTCCACCATCCGGAACATGGCGTCGCGCATGGCAAGGAAGAACTCGATCACGGCTTCCATGCGCCGCGTGACGCGCTCGTCCGCGGTGGCCTCGATGGAGACCCGCACCGCCAGGCCGAACAGGATCGCGAACACGATCATGGGCAGGAAGTTGCCGGTGGCCAGCGCCTCGAACGGGTTCTTGAACAAGTTGAGAAACACGCCCACCAGGCTCTGGCCCGCGGCGCTCTGGCCCGCGATCTGGGCGGCCTCGCCGCCGAGCGCGCCCGCCATGTCCTGCCAGTTGTCGAGCCCCGCGCCCGCCCCTGGGTTGACCACCAGCGCGAGCGCCACGCCGACCAGGGCGGCAAGCAGCGAGGTGAGCAGGTACCAGCCGATGACCTTCGTCCCGACGCGGCCGAACTTCCGGACCGGCAGGCTCGCGGCCCCCACCACCAGCGAGAAGAACACCACCGGGATGACGATCATCTTCAGCATGTTCACGAAGATGGTGCCGAACGGCGAGACGTAGCGGGCCAGCTCGACGGCAAACGGCTTCTCGGCCCCGGTGGAGACGGCCCACAGCGCGATTCCGATCGCCGAGCCGAGGAGAAAGCCGAGGAAGATGCGCAGGATCAGCGGGGTGCGCACGTAGAGCTTGAGCCATCTCAGCATGGGCGGGGTCCTCGGGAGAGCGGTGCGCGGGAGGTCGGGGCAAGCCTGGTCATGCGGAGTCCGGGCCCGACGCCCGCGCCTCGAAGTAGGTGCGCGTCTCGCGGACGATCACCGGAGTGAGCAGCAGGAGCCCGAGCAGGTTCGGAAAGGCCATGAACGAGTTGGCGATGTCCGCAAAGTGCCACACGGAATCGACCTTGTAGATCACCGCGGCGAACCCCGCCACCCCAACCCAGGCGTAGCGGTAGGGTCGGATGGCTCGTTCGCCCGCGAGATAGAGGACCGACCGCTCGCCGTAGTAGCTCCAGCCGATCACGGTGGAGTAGGCGAACAGCACCAGCCCGATCGACACGACGCTCCGGCCCAGCTCCGAGCCGATGCCGGTCGCGAAGGCCTCCTGGGTGAGCGGCGCGTCCCTCAGGCCGGATCCCCATACCCCGGTGACCACGATCACCAGCCCGGTGAGCGTGCAGACGCAGATGGTGTCGATGAAGGTCTGCGTCATCGACACGAGGGCCTGCGTGGTCGGATCCTTGGTACGCGCGGCGGCGGCGGCGATGGGGGAGCTGCCGAGTCCCGACTCGTTGGAGAAGAGCCCGCGCGCGACTCCTTCCCGCACGGTGACCATCAGGGTGGCCCCGAGGAATCCGCCCACGCCGGCCGTGGCCGTGAATGCCTCCCGGAAGATGAGCGCGAACGCCTCCGGGATCCGGTCGACGTACAGCGCGAGGATGACCAGGGCCGTGACCGTGTAGAAGACGATCATGATCGGCACGAGGAAGGCCGTCACCCGCCCGATGCTCTTGATGCCGCCCAGGATGACCATCGCGGTCAGCGCCATGAGCGTCACGGCGGTCGCCCACCGCGGCACGCCGAAGGCGTCCTCGACGGACTGGGCGATCTGGTTGGACTGGACGAGGTTGCCGATGCCGAAGGCGGCGATCGCGGCAAACAGCGCGAACACGACGCCGAGCCAGCGCCAGCCGAGTCCCCGGGCGATGTAGTACATCGGCCCGCCCGCCATGTTGCCGTTCGTGTCGACGATCCGGTACTTCACCGCGAGCACGGCCTCGGAGTACTTGGTGGCCATGCCGAGGAGCCCCGTCACCCACATCCAGAAGAGCGCCCCCGGCCCGCCGACCGCGATCGCGGCGGCGACTCCGGCGATGTTGCCGGTGCCGACGGTCGCCGAGAGCGCGGTCATGAGCGCCTGGAAGTGGGAGATGTCGCCCGGCTGGCTGCGGTCCACGCGACGGAAGAACGCGAGCGCGAGCGCGTGGCCGAGCCGCCGGAACTGGAGGCCGCGCAGGCTCAGGGTGAGCCAGAGCCCGGTCCCCAGCAGCGCCACGATGAGCGGTGTGCCGCCGATGAAGTCGCGGACGTCCTTGAGCAGCGCCGTCAGGGTCTCCATGGTCCTTTCCTGCCGTGTGTGTCCCGGCCGTCGAGGTCCTGGCCGCAAGAAGCCCCGAGTATCCCCGAAACGGGGCGGGAATCAACAGGGATCGCGTCGGGGGCGGGTGTCGCGCGCGAAATGCGCGCGCGGCGTGGCGCGGGCGAGTTGCACCCGCGGGGAAGGTGCCGACCGGGGTCTGACGCCGTTCCGCCGCGGGGCGTGGAGTGAGGCCGACTGGGGTCTGACGCCGTTCCGCTTCGGAACGGGGTCTGACCCCCGCTCCGGAAGAAGAGAGCGAGCACGAGCACGAGCACGAGCACGAGTGCGGACGCCCGTGCGGGTGCGCGTGGCGCGGCCGAGCTGCGCCCGCGGGGGTGCGCGTGCGCGTGGCGCGGGCGAGTTGCGCCCGCGGGGGTGCGCGTGCGCGTGGCGCGG
>JAFGQW010000091.1 GCA_016935485.1 Planctomycetota bacterium
CCAGCACCTGGTGATCGAGGTGCGCTACCGCGGCTTCGGGACGCTGAATCAGGGCACGACGAGCATCCGCTCGTACACGAGCAGCACGAACTCCAACCGGGTGTGGGCGAACAACACCTATCCGTCGCCCGGTCCGGCTGACCCGTACTCCACGCCCGTGGGCTGGACCCCGAGCAGCAGCGGCGGCATCCGCGTGCGGCTGACGTACGTTGAAACAGTGCTCACGCTCACGGGCAACCCCGGCCCCGGGGGCACCGTGGATCTCCACCTCTACTCCGCCAGCGATGCCGGCCGTCCCTACCAGGCCGCCTCGTCGCTGGGCACGGGACCGATCGTGCTGGGCACCCGCAAGATCGAGCTGAGCCCGGACGACCTGCTGGTGGTCACCGTCGGCGGCCACCTGCCGGCGGTCTTCGTGGACTATGCGGGTCTCCTCGATGCGAGCGGCCAGGCCAGGGGACAGATCAAGATCCCTGGCGACTTGAGGCTCAAGGGCGTCCGCATCCACTCGGCCTTCGTCACGCTCGATCCCGCCGCGCCCTTCGGGCTCGGCAACCTCTCGAACACCGCCACCTTCACGATCCTGTAGGTCGCCGCCAGCGCAAGGGCGCGAAGGCTGCCGGCCCGGCAGCCCGGGGACCGGGGGCGCGCGTCGCCGGGGTTGCACGGCGGCGCGCGCGCGCTATCATCAGTCTTTTCGTTCGCGGTTTCCCCGAGCCGGAGTGAGCCCGCTCATGACCGCCGTTTCCCCCGCCTTCACCCCGCGGCCGATCGCCGACGTGGCCGCCGAGCTCGGTCTCGGCGAGCAGGAGATCGTGCCCTACGGGCGCGACATCGCCAAGCTCGACTTCCCGGTGCTGGACCGGCCCTGGGAGGGCGCCCGGCGCGGCCGCCTGATCCTGGTCTCCGCCATCACGCCCACGCCCGCGGGAGAGGGCAAGACTACCACGGTCATCGGGCTCGGCCAGGCGCTCCGCCGGCTCGGCCAGAAGGTATGCGTCACCCTCCGCGAGCCGTCGCTCGGCCCGTGCATGGGCAAGAAGGGCGGCGGGACGGGCGCCGGGAGGAGCCAGCTCCTGCCCCCGAACCGGATCAACCTCCACTTCACTGGCGACCTGCACGCGGTGACCGCCGCGCACAACCTGCTGGCGGCCATGATCGACAACCACCTCTACCACGGCAACGCGCTCCACCTCGACCCGCGCCGCGTGCTCTGGCGGCGCGTGATCGACCTGAACGACCGGTCGCTGCGCGCCGTGGTGATCGGGCTGGGCGGCGTGCTCGAGGGGATCCCGCGCGAGACCGGGTTCGACATCACCGCCGCCTCCGAGGTGATGGCCACCCTGTGTCTGGCCGGCGACCTCGAGGACCTGCGCGCGCGCCTGGATCGGACGCTCGTCGGCTTCACCCACGGCGGGGATCCCGTCACCGCCAAGCAGCTCAAGGCCTCGGGAGCGATGCTGGTCCTGCTGCGCGAGGCGTTCCAGCCGAATCTCGTGCAGACGTGCGAGGGCGTGCCGGCGCTCGTGCACGGCGGGCCCTTCGCCAACATCGCGCACGGCTGCAACAGCGTCGTGGCCACCCGCACGGCGCTCCGGCTCGCGGACTGGGTCGTCACCGAAGCGGGGTTCGGGTTCGATCTCGGCGCGGAGAAGTTCTTCGACATCAAGTGCGTGCAGGCGGGACTGGATACGGCCGCGGTCGTGCTGGTCGCCACGGTGCGCGCGCTGAAGATGCACGGCGGCGTCGGGCTCGCGGACCTCGGGCGGCCCGACCCCGCGGCGGTCCAGCGCGGGCTCGGCAACCTCCACAAGCACGTCGAGAACATCCGCCACTTCGGCGAGGCGCCGATCGTGGCCCTGAACCGGTTTAAGACCGACACCGCCGACGAGATCGCCGTCGTCGAGCGCAGCGTGGAAGGCCTGGGAGTGCCGTTCGCGGTGACCGACCACTTCGCCCGCGGCGGCGCGGGCGCGGAGGAACTCGCGCGGGTGGTGATGGCGCATGCCGACGGCGAGCCGGCGCCCTTCCACCCACTCTACGACTGGAGCGCGCCCGTGGAGGAGAAGATCCTCACGGTGGCGCGCAAGATGTACGGAGCGCGCGATGTGACCTACACGAAGACCGCGCAGGCAGACCTCCGGGAAATCCAGCGGCTGGGCTACGCCGGGCTCCCGGTCTGCATCGCCAAGACCCAGAGCTCGCTGTCCGACGACCCGAATCTCCCCGGCCGGCCGCGCGACTTCGTGGTGACGGTCCGCCACCTCCAGATCAACGCGGGCGCCGGCTTCCTCGTGGTGCTCACCGGCGACATCATGCGGATGCCGGGGCTGCCGAAGAAACCGCTGGCCGAGTCCCTCGATCTCGTGGACCGCCAGATCGTGGGCCTGTACTGAGCCGGATGCGCACGCTGCCGCAAGAAGGAGCGAAGGCATGGAAGTCACCTTCCTCGGGGCCACGGGCACCGTCACCGGATCCAAGACCCTGGTCACCGCAGGGGAAACCCGCATTCTGATCGACTGCGGCCTCTACCAGGGCGTCAAGCAGGTGCGCCTTCGCAACCGTCAGCCGCTGCCGGTGGATGCGGCGAGCCTCGAGGCGGTGATCCTCACGCACGCCCACACCGATCACAGCGGGTGGCTGCCCCGGCTCTGCCTCGAGGGGTTCCGCGGGCCGATCTACTGCACGCCGCCCACGCGGGAGCTCGCGGAGATCATGCTGCCCGACAGCGGGCGCCTCCAGGAGGAGGACGCGCGTTACCTGAACAAGAAGGGGCTGTCGCGGCACAAGCCCGCACTGCCGCTCTACACGGAGAAGGACGCGCAGCGGGCGCTGAAGCAGTTCGAGGTGCACCCCTTCACGGAGCCGCTCGGGGTGGGCCCGTTCCGCGTCCACTTCCGCGAGGTAGGGCACATCCTCGGCGCCGCAGCCGTGATGCTCGAGACGCCGGGCGGGACGCTGTGCATCTCGGGCGACGTCGGCCGGCGCGAGATGGTGATCATGAGCGCTCCGCTGCCGTTCCCCGGGGCGGACTGGCTGGTGCTGGAGTCGACCTACGGCGACCGGCTCCATTCCGACCGCAATCCGCTCGACGAGCTGGAGGCCGTGGTCCGGACGGCCGTGGCAAGTTCGAGCGTGCTGCTACTGCCGGCGTTCGCGGTCGGCCGTTCCCAGGCGCTCCTCTACGGTCTGGACCGGATCTTCGCCCGCAACGAGCGCCTGCGCGTGCCCGTTCACCTCGACAGCCCGATGGCCACGGATGTGACCGAGCTCTACCACCGCTATCCGGCCTACCACCGGCTGGAACGGGACGACGTGGCGCGGTTTTGCCGCATGGCGGACTTCGTCAACTCCGTCGAGGCCTCCAAGGAGCTAAACCGCGCCCGCGGACCGCGGATCATCATCTCCTCGAGCGGCATGATCGAGGGCGGACGGATCCTGCACCACTTGAAGGCGCACGCCGGCGATCCGCGCAACGTGATCGGGCTCACCGGCTTCCAGGCGCCCGGCACCCGCGGAGCGGACATCGAGGCCGGAGCCAAGGCCGTCAAGATCCACGGCGACTACGTGCCGATCCGCGCCAAGGTCGTCAAACTCGAGGCGTTCTCCGCCCATGCCGATCAGGCCGAGCTCCTGGCCTGGGTGAGCGCCGCGCCGCGGCCGCCGCGCGCGATCTTCCTGGTGCACGGCGAGCCGGTCGCGTGCGACGTGCTCCGGCGGCTCCTCGCCGAGCGCGTCGGGTGCCCGGTGCATGTGCCCGAGTACCGGGAGACGGTCGCGCTCGCCTGAGCGGCAGCGGAAGAAGAAGAGAACCACGAAGGCCACGAAGAGAAGAGAAGAACACGAAGAAGAGGAAGAAGAGGAGGAGTTCGAGCACGAGCACGACCGTGCGGGTGCGCGTGGCGCGCGCGGACGGCGCCCGCGGGGTGACGACGGGGGTCTGACGCCGTTCCCGTTTCAGTGCGAACTGTGCCCGCAGGACGTGCTCCGGGAACGGCGTCTGACCCCATTTCTGCAATCTCCTGGGGTCAGGCGCCAGAAGTTGCGCCCTCGCCACCCTCGGCTTCCGGGGGCGTCTCGCCCGCCGGAGGCGCCTCACCCGCCCGGGGCACGACGACGTCCGGGGGCGCCGCCCCCTCCGGTTCGGCCGGAGCCGGCCCCGCCGCATGCTCGAACGCGGCGAGCACCTCGTCCAGGTACGCCTTCAGCACACCGACCGGAATCGCCTGCACCATCCGCTCCGCGCCCGGCGCGGCCGCGCGCTCGGTGACCAGCCCGACCAGCCGGCCCTCCCCGTCGAGCAGCGGACCGCCCGGGTTTCCGGGCGACCGCGCAATGTCCGCCTCGATCATCGGCAGGGGGCCGACCTCGTTCGCTTCGCGGCGGCCCACCACGGAGCCGGGCGTGATGGTCCAGCCGAGGCCCGGGACATGGCTGATCAGGAAGACATCCGTACCGACGCGCGCCGGCTCCTCGCCGGGCTCGAACGGGATGGGCGGCACCCCGAGCGGCCGGCCCGAGCACAGGAGCAACGCCAGGCCGAGCTCGGGATTGCGGTGGACGACCCGCACCGGGAAGCGCGCCGCGCCGCGGCCTTCGACCCACAGCTCGTCGACCGCGGCCACGAAGCGCGCGCTCGCGACCACGGCACCGCTCGCGCTCACCACCACTCCCGGCCCCGTATCCGCGCCGGTCGTCACCACCCGCACAACCTGGTCGCGGCACCGGTGGTAGCGATCGCAGAGCGGACACTGGCCCACCTCGTGCGCGATCGCGTGCTCATCGGGACTTGTCACCGACTCGACGGGAGGCAGGTGGTAACATGCCGTCAGGCAGACGCTCGCCAGCACGGCCGCCAGCCGCCGTGCGCTCGGCCGCACACAGAGTCTCATGGAGGTCACCGCCTTTCCACGGTCCGGGGGAGAAAGGCTTTGAAGCGACCTGGTCGCGCCGCTAGCATTCCCTCCGGTCCGTTCCGGATCGCCCTATTATAGGCGGCGCCGTCCGCCGCGCAATCCAGTCCACCGGACGAGGATCCCCGCCATGCCCCAGATCGAAACCACCCCCGATGCGGTCCGCCGGGTCTACGAGACGGCGCGCCGCCATCTCGCGGTCGTCCGCCGGCGGCTCAACCGTCCCCTCACGCTCGCGGAGAAGGTGCTCTACGGACACCTGGCCCAGCCCGAGCAGGAGCGACTCGACCCCGGGCAGGCCTACGTCGCGCTCCGCCCCGACCGCGTGGCGATGCAGGACGCCACCGCCCAGATGGCGCTCCTCCAGTTCATGACCGCCGGACTGGACGACACCGCCGTCCCCACCACGGTCCACTGCGACCACTTGATCCGGGCGCACTCGGGAGCCGCGGCCGACGTCGAGCACGCGGTCGTCGAGAACCGGGAAGTCTACGAGTTCCTGGAGAGCGGCGCCGCGCGCTACGGCATGGGCTTCTGGCGGCCGGGGTCCGGCATCATCCACCAGGTGGTGCTCGAGAACTACGCCTTTCCGGGCGGCCTGATGATCGGCACCGACTCGCACACGCCCAACGCGGGCGGCCTCGGCATGATCGCCTGCGGGGTCGGGGGAGCCGACGCCGTGGACGTCATGGCGGGCTTTCCCTGGGAGGTGCTCCATCCGCGCCTGATCGGCGTCCGGCTCACCGGCGCGCTCCGCGGCTGGACCGCGCCCAAGGACGTGATCCTGAAACTCTGCGAGATCCTGACCGTCCAGGGCGCGACCAACCACATCGTGGAGTACTTCGGCCCGGGCACGGCGTCGATCTCCTGCACCGGCAAGGCCACCATCACCAACATGGGCGCCGAGATCGGCGCCACGACGTCGCTCTTCCCGTTCGACGACCGCATGGCGACCTACCTCGAGGCGACCGCGCGCGGCGCTCTGGCGGCGCTGGCCCGGGAGCACCGGGAGCTGCTCGCGGCCGACCCGGAAACGGCGACCCGTCCCGAGGATCACTACCACCAGGTCGTCGAGATCGATCTCGACCGCCTCGAGCCCCGCCTGGTCGGGCCGCACACGCCGGACCTGGCCTGGCGCCTGCCCGATCTCGCCGCCGCGGCCGGCCAGCGCGGCTACCCGCTGGAGATCTCTGCGGCGCTCATCGGCTCCTGCACGAACTCCTCCTACGAGGACCTCACGCGCGCCGCCGCCGCCGCCGCGCAGGCGCTCGCGCGCGGCGCGACGCTCAAGGCCCCGCTGCTGATCACGCCGGGCAGCGAGCAGATCCACGCCACCATCGAGCGCGACGGGCAGCTGGCCGTGCTGCGCAAGCTCGGCGCGCAGGTGCTGGCCAACGCGTGCGGCCCCTGCATCGGGCAGTGGCAGCGCGAGCGCGCCGGGCCCAACACCATCGTCACCACCTTCAACCGGAACTTCCCCCGCCGCAACGACGGCAACCCGCACACGCACGCCTTCATCGGCAGCCCCGAGGTGGTGCTCGCCTACGCGCTGAGCGGCCGCCTGGACCGCGACCCCCTCGCCGCCGAGCTCGCCGGGACGAACGGCCCCTTCGTGCTCGAGGCGCCCGGCCCTGCGCCGGAAGTGCCACCGCACGGATTCGTGTTCCGGGCAGAAGGCTACCGTGCCCCGCCTGCGGACCGCGGCCGCCTCGCCGTGAAGATCGACCCGCGCTCGGAGCGGCTGGCGCGGCTCGAGCCGTTTGCAGCCTGGAACGGCGCGGACTTCGTGGATCTCCCCGTGCTCCTCAAGGCGGTCGGCAAGTGCACCACCGACCACATCTCCATGGCGGGGCCGTGGCTCCGGTTCCGCGGCCACCTGGACCACATCTCCGACAACCTCTTCCTCGGGGCGACCAACGCCGCCACCGCGGAGCCGGGCACCGGCGTCAACGTGTTCACCGGGGAAACCGGCCCGCTCGCGGCGATCGCCCGCGCCTACCAGGCGCTGGGGCAGCCGTGGATCGTGGTGGGCGACGAGAACTACGGCGAGGGTTCCTCGCGCGAGCACGCGGCCATGGAGCCGCGGCATCTCGGCGGTGTCGCCATCGTCGCACGCTCGTTCGCGCGCATCCACGAGACGAACCTGAAGAAGCAGGGCGTGCTCGCGCTCACGTTCTCGGATCCGGCGGATTACGACCGGGTGCGGTCCGACGACCGCGTCACCCTGCGGGTGAAAGCCATCGCGCCGGGCCGGCCGGTCACCGCCGTGCTGCAGCATACCGACGGCGCGACCGAGGAGATCGCGCTCCGCCACACGCTCAGCGCCGAGCAGATCGAGTGGCTCCGGGCCGGCTCCGCGCTGAACCGGCTCCGCCGGTCCTGACGGCCCGCCCGGCCGCGCTGCCCATGCCCGCCCCGCCCGCGTCGCCGGCCGGTCAGGCGGGGCCCTTCAGCCAGCGCACGACCTCCAGGAGCCGCGGCGGCTGGCCGGTCCTCAGGATCCCGGTGCGAAAGACCTTGCCCGCCAGCCACAGCACCAGGGCCGTCGACAGCACCATGAGCACGATCGTGCCCACCTGGTCGAAGAGCGGGGGATCGGCCGCGGCGCGGTTCATCATCACGAACGGCGTGTAGAAGGGGATCCAGGAGAGCACGGTGGCGAGCGTGCCGTTGGGGTCCTTGGGGATGAAGAACATGGTCACCAGCGGCACCATCATCAGCATCAGCATCGGCCCCATGAAGTTCTGGGCCTCCTTGAGCGTGTTGCAGATGCTGCCGATGGCGAGGAAGATGCCGGCGTAGAAGAGGTAGCCGAGCAGGAAGTAGACGGCGAAGAGCGGCAGTAGATTGGAGGTGACCAGCACACCCAGGGCCTGATCGACGAACTCGGCCTCGGGGCCGCGGTGCAGCGCCAGCACCGCGAACAGCGCCGCGATCCAGGCCCCGATCATGGTGAGCCCGATGGCGGCGATGCCGAGCAGCTTGCCCATCATCAGCTCGCCGGCCGTCACCGACGACAGCAGCACCTCGATGATCCGGTTGGACTTCTCCTCGATGGTGTTGTTGAGCAGCATCTGCGAGATGGTGAAGATGCCGATGAACAGCAGGTAGACGAACGCGATGGGCGCGTACTGCCGGATGACATCGGCGGCGCTCACCTCCTCCTTGCCCGCGGCCTTCCGGGGGCTCATGGTCTGGAAGGGGAGGTGCGCCTTCTGGACCTTCCGCACCGTCGCGGCATCGAGGCCCTGCTTCTCGTACTCGAGCCGCCGGTACTCCTCGTTCACGGCGCGCTCGATCAGGCTCGAAAGATCGCTGTCGGCGAGGTTCGTCGACCAGTACTCGATGCCGCCGGCGGCCGGGCCCGCGCCGCCGCCGAGCACCGCCAGGAGCTTGGGCTCGCGAACTCTCGGCGGGATGATCACCGCCGCGAAGAGCTCGCGGTCCTTGCCGGAGCCGGCGAGCTTGTGCTCGCCGAGCAGGTAGGGTCTGAGCCCCTGGACCAGCTCCGCGGCCGGCGCGCCGGGGTCGAGCCCGGAGGGCAGGGGCACGCGGCGAAAGCGCGGCTCGGGATTCACGAAGGCGGGCCGGTGCGGAGCCAGGAAGCGATCCGCCGCCGCAAGCTGCTGGCGCCACGCCGCCTCGGTGCCGAGCAGATCGAGCATCTGCGGCGAGAAGTCCTCGAGCGTGTCCATCAGCTCCTCGGCGCGCGCGGGGTTCAGCGCCGAGGCGGGCACCTCCTCGAGGCTCCGTTCCTTGTGCCGGTCCCGCTTCCTCGCGTAGGTGCTCCCCGGAGCCAGGTGCTTCTCGAAGTAGCGCGCGAACGCGATGCTGCGCCGCTTGGTGAAGTCGCGGGCGAGCACCTGCTCGATCGCCTCCTCGAAAAGGCCCGACTGGTCGACCAGCACCAACGCGCGCACGGGGGTGGCCTTCTCGAGGAAGCGCGGCGCCTGGACCGCGATCAGGATCAGCACGGGAAAGAGCATGACCCCGATCCAGAAGCCCTTGGTCCGGATGTTCTCGAGGTACTCCCGGATCGCCACGAGCACAGGTGTTCTCATCGCCGGCCGGCCTCCCTGGCATCGGCGCCGACCAGCTTGACGAAGACGTCGTGGAGCGACGGCTCCGAGTGGTCGAACTGCTTCAAGCGAATCCGGTTCTGGAAGCACGCCTCGAGGATCGCCTGGGTGTCGGCGTCCTCGGCCACCTCGAGCTCCCAGCGGTGCGCTCCCGGGCCGTCCTGCGCGGCCGCCTCCGCGCCGTCGTCCGGAGGCAACAGCACCGCGGAGCTGACGTCCGGCCGGGCCGTGAGCGGCGCGATGTCGTCGGCGGTCTCGATGCGCACGCGCCGCGGGATGCGGCGGCGCGCCTCGGGAACGGTGCCGTCGAAGATCTTGCGCCCCTTGGAGATGAGCAGGATCCGGTCGCAGATCCTCTCGGCGTGCTGCATGACGTGGGTGGAGAAGAGCACGGTGCGGTGGCGGCGCGCCAGGTCGCGGATGACCTCCTCCATCACCTCCTGGTTGACCGGGTCCAGCCCGGAGAAGGGCTCGTCCAGGATGACCAGCTCCGGGTCATGGGCGATCGAGGCGAGCACCTGCACCTTCTGCTGCATGCCCTTGGAGAGCGCTTCGGTGCGCGCCTCGCGAAACGCCTCGAGCCCGTAGCGATCCAGAAGCTCGTAGGCCCGCGCGCGGGCGGTGCGCCGATCCAGCCCCTTGAGGGACGCGAAGTAGGCGATGATCGCCCAGGCCTTCATCTTCTTGTAGAGGCCCTTCTCCTCGGGCAGGTAGCCGATCCGGTGGCGCACCTCCAGCGCCGACGGGCGCCCCAGCACGGCGACCGTGCCGCGGGTGGGTTTGAGGATCTCCAGCACGATGCGCAGCGTGGTGGTCTTCCCGGAGCCGTTGGGCCCGAGAAAGCCGTAGATCGAGCCCGTCGGCACCTCGAGGCTGAGCTCGTCCACCGCGCGGAAGCTGCCGTAGTTCTTGGTGACGCCGTCGAGCACGAGGGCCGCCGTGGTCATGGCAATCTTCCGGAAAGCACCGCCGGCAGCCCGGAAGCCGCCGGTCGTAGTCGAGGCCCGGAATACGCATCGGCGGGGGGAGTATTGGCACCGTCTTGCCCGCCGCACGGCCGGGGACCTCGCCGGGAGCTCTTTTAGGCCAGCCCCAGGCTCCGGGCCAGCAGGTCCGCGATGTGGAGCGGCGTCGCCGCCATGCCGTGGCGGCTCAGATAGCCGCCGAGCTGCATCAGGCACGAGGAATCCGCGGACACGACGTGCTCGACGCCGAGGCGCTCGAGCGCGCGGCATTTCCGCTCGGCCATGGCGGCTGACAGCTCGGGGAACTTCACCGCGAACGCGCCGCCGAAACCGCAGCAGGTGTCCGCCTCGGGAAGTTCCACCAGCTCGAGCTCGGCGATCCCCCGGAGGAGCCGGCGCGGCCCCTCGTCGACGCCGAGCCCCCGGAGCAGGTGGCACGCCGGGTGGTAGGCCACGCGCGCCCGCCAGCGCCCGCCGAGCGTGCTCTTGCCCAGCACCTCCGTGAGGAACTCCGTGAACTCGTACACGCGGCCGTCGAGGCGCCGGAGCTGCGCGCGAGCCGCGGCAGAAAGGTCCAGCTCCCGGAAGTGGTGGCGCACCATGGCGACGCACGACCCCGACGGCGCGACCACCGCATCGGCGGCGGCGAACAGGGCGAGAAACCGCTCCGCGAGCCGGGCGGCCGCGCGGCGATACCCGGCGTTGAACGCCGGCTGGCCGCAGCAGGTCTGCTCGCGCGGCCAGTCGACCTCCACCCCGACGTGCCGGAGCACCCGCACCACGGACCGCGCGGTAGTCGGCGAGAACTGGTCGACCAGGCAGGGCAGAAAGAGGGAAACGCGCATGCGCGGGACGCAAGACCTCGAGCAATCGCCGCGCCGCCGCGCGCGTCGGCGGTGCGGCCGGCGGCGGCGGGCGCAGGCGGCGGTCCGGATAAGACAACCCGCGATCGCTGTGGGACTCGGAATCCGTGCACGTTGGAGCCGAGAAAAGCGCGGCGACCGCGGGCCGCACCATTAATCGACAAGAACCGCCGGCGTGTCAAGCATCCGTTTCCCGCGCGCAGGTCAGATCACCGGTTCCTGCGCGAGCTCCGCGCGGGTCAGTCCGATCCTCTCCAGGACCTCGTCGGTGAGATCCTCGACGCCGTCGACGGCGTGCAAGGTCTCCAGCTCGGCCGGTTCGATGCCGAGGCGCCGACAGCGCGTGCGCGTCCGCTCCACGACCCGATCGGAGTGCCACTGCATCGGCCGGAACAGCGCGGGGATGCGCTCCGTGAGCCCGAGCAGGTAGAAGCCGCCGTCGTGCGCCGGCCCGATCACCACCTTCTGCGAAGCGAGCGCTTCGAATGCCCGCTCGATGCGCTCGGGGGTGAGCCGCGGGCAGTCGCTGCCCATGATGACCACCGCCTGGGCGCCGAGGTCGAAGGCACGGTCGGCGGCCGCACGCATGCGCCGGCCGGGATCGCCACCGTCCTGCGGCAGCACCACCTGGTCGCCGCCCAGCCACTCCTGCATCACCTTGACCCGTTCCGGCGGGTCGACGAAGAACAGGGGCTTGCGGTTGGGGAGCGAGCAGGCGCGGCGTGCGGCGTCGGCACAGTGGCGCAGCAGCCGGCGGTAGACCTGATTGGCGCCGGCGCCGCCGATGGCGGCGGCCAGACGCGTCTTGGAGCGGCCGATCTCCGGCCAGCTCCCGAGCATGGCCACGACTTGCAGGGGCCCGGTCTGGATCGCGGTTTCGCTGGTCAAAGCGAGCATCCTCCCTCCGGCCAGGATCGACTGCGGACAGCTGATCGTTACCTGGGCGGCAGCGCCCTCCTCTCCCGCCGGGATCGGCTCGGAGAGGAGCGTCCCGTCCGGCCGGCCGGGCCATCCACCCGGCCAGGCCGCTGCGGGCCGCAGACCCTGAATGTGCGTGCGACTTGCGAGAAGCTGAGCTTCCTGCCCCGGGGCCGGCCCGCCACTATACGGACTGGCGCCCGATTCGACCAGGGACCGCTGTCTCGAACCGAGCAGGAGGGCGGTGCACCGCCGCGACCAAGATCGCGAACTCTCTGCGCCCCATGCAGTTACAGCTCATCGGCGGGAGGCGAAAAAAGAAGCGGCTGGTGGTTCTCCGGACCAGCACGAGGGGCGGGAGAACAGGAGAAGGCGGGCGCCGGTCGGTTGCGCCGGGCACTCCTGCCCCGTTGGCGAGGCTGAGATTCGCACGGCGGCGAAGATCGAGTCAATCGCCTCAAGAGAATGCGCCCAGAGGCGGACAGGGGCCCCGTCCGGCAATCCCGCTCAGAAGAGCGACCGGGTCTCGCCGGGCGCGGGCTCGCCGGCTCCGGAGTCCTCGAGGGGCCGGATGAGGCCGGCGTCGTTTGCCTGGGGGCTGTTCACCCGGCGCGAGACCGGGTGGATCGCGAGCAGGTCGTCCGCGCAGGGAACCAGCAGGGAGGCCAGCTTCTCGAGCTGGCGCTCGGGCGTGTGCAGCCACCGGAGCCACCGGTCCCCGGCCAGGATCACGGGCATGCGGTGGTGGATCGGCGCGAGCGCGGCCCCGGCAACCGTCGTCACGATGGTGAAGGTCTCGACCACCGTGTCGCGGTCGACGTTCCAGCGGTCCCAGAGGCCCGCGAGCGGCAGCACCTGACCGCGGGCCGAGGTGATGTAGTGCGGCGTCTTGCCGTCCGCGGTCCGCTTCCACTCGTAGAAGCCGCTTGCCGGCACCACGCACCGCCGCCGCCGAAACGGCTGGCGGAAAGCCGGCTTCTCGGCGGCGGTTTCCGCGCGCGCGTTGATCATGCGATCGCCGATGCGCGCGTCCGTGGCCCACGACGGAATGAGCCCCCAGTGCATGAGCCGGAGCTCGTGCTGGCCCGGGCCGCCGAGCACGACGGCGCTGCTGTGCCGCGGCGCGACGTTGTAGCTCGGCGCGAGCGCCAGGTCGTGCGAGCGCACCTGGAAGATCCGGGCGAGCTCGTCGGCGGTGTGGATCAGGGTGAAGCGACCGCACATCGTGCCTGGAGTATCCCGGGGCGCGTCTGACCGGTCAAGACAGGCGCCGGCCGCGGGGGGGCGCGAGAGCGCGGGCCGGAGTCAGTCCGTCGCCACGAGGCAGGGCGGCCCGCCGCCCCGGCAGATCTCGAACCCGGCGGCGAGCCGGCCGCTCAGCTCCAGGTGGTCGCGCAGCCGGCCGGCGTCGTAGTCGCGCGGCGCGAAGATCACCCACAGCAGCGCGGTCGTGCGCTCGTCGACCGACGTCCGGCGGCTGTCCGAGGACGGATTGCCGAACGGTCCTGCGGCATCGGCGAGGCAGTAGCGGTCCTCGAGGTTGACGCGCGGCTTGCCGAGCCCCGCGTAGTGCTCGCCGGGCCGGCCGAGCCGGGCGACGAGCGGCGCGGTGAGCTTGGTGGCGTCGTACAGGCCGATCGGCAGGAAGTAGGTGACGGCACACAGGTTGCAGAGGTCGACGGCCGCGTTGATCTGCGGCAGCGCCGCGCCGCGCAGCATCCGGCGGACGAGCGCCTCGCTGGACGGCCGGGTCCGGGTGGGGTCGAGACCGGCGGCCCGGTAGAGGCGGCGCGCCGGCGCGAGCTCGGGGATCTCGCCGGCGGTGCGGCCGCCCCAGAGCGCGCGGATCTCCGCAGCGCGCGCCGCCATGCGCTCCGCGAGGGCGGGCGGCGCCGGGCCGGCGCGGTAGCCGTCGAGCGCCAGCACGCCGAGCCGCGCGAGCGACCGGACCGCGGCGCTCGCTTCGATCTCGAGCTTCATCCCGGCGCCTCCACGCGAGAGCCTTGCCCGCTGCGGCGCCGTCGGGAATAATGGCACCGCCCCCGCTGGAACCGGCGCCGTGCGCATCCGGATCGGCGCGCACCGCAAGGTTCCGCGAAGCCCGAAGCCGGGAGCACGCGACGCATGTCTCCGACGCCGCCGATCGAGTCCACCATGAGGCCCATTCTCGCCGCGATCACCGCGGCCGGCAAGGCAGAGGCGGCCCGGCGGCACGTCCGACGCCCCACGCTTCCGTTCGTCACCATCAGCCGGCAGGCGGGCGCGGGCGGCTACGCGCTCGCCACCAGCCTCGTGGACCGGCTGAATCGCCGCGATCACAGCGCGCCGCCGTGGCAGTCCTTCGACAAGGAACTGGTCGGGCGGGTGGCGGGGGACCACCGGATCTCGGAGGCGCTCATCGAATCGCTCGAGGACACCAGCCACAACTGGCTCAAAGACATCCTCGGCGCGCTGTCGGTGCAGCCCTCGGAGGCGGCCGTCTTCAAGCGCGTCGCGCAGACGATCCGCGCGATCGCCCAGGTGGGCCACGCCGTCATCGTGGGCCGCGGCGGCGTGTTCGTCACCCGCCACCTGCCGGGCGGGATCCACGTGCGGCTGGTGGCACCGCTCGAGACCCGCATCCGGAACTCGATGACGCAATACCGCCTCGACCGTGAGGCCGCCGAGAAGCGGGTGGCGGAGATCACCCGCAATCGGGAGGAGTTCTTCCGGCGCTACGGCTCGGCCCAGGTGCCGCTGGAGGACCTCTTCTCGGTGACGTTCAACACCGCGCAGGTCCGCGAGGAGAAGATCGCCGAGCTGCTGCTGCCGCTCGTGCCGGAGCCCGAGTCGCTCTGACGGTCTGGAGCCGAGGCGGTCGCCGCTGCTGTCGAGCGATGGCTTTCACGAACGACTTGCCGTATCATGGGTGCAGCCCGTTCGGAGATCCGGCAGGTGCGCGCGGAACCGGCGCGCCAGGGCGGGATGCGGTCGCCTCCGCGCGGGGCAGCCCGTGTCGTGGCGGCGGCCGGCGCGCGGCCTCCGGAGCGTGAATCGAACGACTTCGCATGACCCTCCTCGTCCTCTACCTCGCGCTCGCGCTGGTCGTCTCGTTTTGCTGCTCGCTGCTGGAGGCGACGATCCTGTCGGCGACCCCGGCCCACATCGAGCTGCTGGCCCAGGCCGGACGGCGAAGCGGCCGGCTGCTCCGGCGTCTCAAGGGCCGGATCGACCGGCCGATCATCGCCATCCTGACGCTGAACACGGTCGCGCACACGGTGGGGGCGGCCGGGGTCGGCGCCCAGGTTCAAGTGCTCTACGGCAACCAGTGGGTCGCGCTCGGCTCCGCGTTGCTCACGCTCGCGATCCTGGTCTTCACCGAGGTGATTCCGAAGACGCTCGGCGCGACCTACTGGAAGGCACTCGCTCCCTCCTCGGCCCATCTGACCGCAAGCATGATTGTCGTCCTGTGGCCCCTCGTGTGGTTGCTCGAGCGGATCTCGCGGCTGCTGTCCAAGGGCGGACACTTGAAGACCGTGACGCGCGAGGAGATGATCGTGCATGCCGAGATGGGCAAGGACGCCGGCGTGCTGCGCCGCGGAGAGAGCCGGGTCATCAAGAACCTGATGCGCCTGCGCGACATCCAGGTCCACGACATCATGACGCCGCGCAAGGTGGTCCAGGCGTACCCGTGCGACATGACCGTCGGCGAGGTGATGAAGCAGGCCTCGCCCCTGCCGTTCTCGCGCATACCGGTCTACGGCCGGGATGTCGACGACGTGGTGGGGATCGTCTTTCGCCACCGGGTCCTCGAGGCCTCGGCGCGCGGGCGGACCGACTTGCGGCTGGACGAGCTCAAGGTTCCCATCCGGGCGATCCCGGAGACCGCTTCGGTGGCGAGCGCGCTGGACGAGTTCATCCGCCGCCAGCAGCATCTCATGCTGGTGGTGGACGAATACGGGGGCACGGAGGGCATCGTCACGCTGGAGGACGCCATCGAGACGCTGCTCGGCGTGGAGATCGTCGACGAGCTCGATTCGGTCGAGGACATGCGCAAGCTCGCGCTCGATCTCTGGGAGCGCCGCAAGGCCCGCTACGCCGGGCTGTCCGCGCCGGCGCCGCCGAGCCCGAGCGACGGTTCGGCGGGCAGCGCGCCAGGGGATCCTTGATCCTCGCGGACGGTTTCCCTACCTTTCGCCATGTTCCGCCCTGCGTCTCGTCCCGCCTTTCTCCGGGCTGTCGTCCGCGAGTTCTCCCCGATCCTGGTCGGCGCGTTCGTGGGCGTCGGCGGCGGTCTGGGCGCGGTCGGATTCAAGCGGCTTCTCGATCTCACCCACTGGGCGGCGTGGCGGCAATCCGGCGATTTTCCGTCCATCACGCGCGGAGCATCTTCCCTGGCGATCGTGCTGATTCCCACGGTCGGAGGACTCCTGGTGGGGCTCCTTACCTGGTTCTTCGCGCGCGAAGCGCGGGGGCACGGGGTCCCGGAGGTGATCAGTGCCGTCGTGCGCAAGCGGGGCTTCATCCGGCCGCGGGTGGTGCTTGCGAAGGCCCTGGCGTCGGCGGTGTGCATCGGCTCGGGGGGAAGCTGCGGGCGCGAGGGCCCCATCGCCCAGATCGGTGCGGCATGGGGATCGACGGTGGGACAGTGGCTGCCGTGGCAACGCGGGCGAATCCGGGAGCTGGTGGGCGCCGGCGCCGCGGCCGGCATCTCGGCCACCTTCAACGCGCCGGTGGCGGGCGTGATCTTCGCACTCGAGGTGATTCTCCGCGATTTCAGCCTCCGGAACCTGACCCCCATCATCGTGTCGGGGGTAACGGCGGTGACGGTTTCCCACACGCTGCTGCCCGACCACGTGATCTTCACCATTCCGCCCTACCAGCACAACCACCCCGTCGAGCTCCTCTTCTACGCGGGCCTCGGGATCGGCGCGGGACTGGTCGGATGGCTCTTCACCAAGGCACTCTACGCGACCGAGGACTTGAGCGACCGGATCCGGTTGCCGGGATGGCTCCAGCCCGGCCTGGGCGGCGTCGCGGTCGGGGGGCTCGCTCTCCTGGCGCCGCAGGTGATGGGCGTGGGCTACGCCACGGTGAGCGCGGCACTCGACCCCGACAGCGCCGCGCGCCTGTCGGCGGCGAACCTCGGCGCTCTGACCGGTCTCGCGCTGCTGGGGCTGCTCGGCGCGAAGATCCTCGCCACCTCCCTGACGCTCGGCTTCGGGGGCTCGGGCGGGATCTTCGCCCCCTCGCTGTTCATGGGCGCCACCTTCGGCGGGGCGATCGGCTTCCTGGTCCAGGCGCTGTTTCCCCAGGCCGGGTTCTCCGGCCCGGGCGCCTACGCCCTGGTGGGCATGGCCGCGGTCGTGGCGGCCACCACGCACGCGCCGCTGAGCGCGATGATCATCCTGTTCGAGATGACCGGCGACTATTCCATCATCCTGCCGCTGATGCTCGCGTCCGTGCTGGCCACCGTGACCGCGAAGCTACTCGAGCCGGAGAGCATCTACACGATGAAGCTGGCCCGGCGTGGCGAGCGGATCCGGTACGGAGCGGACCTCGCGATTCTCGAGAAGATCCCGGTGGCGGAGATCCTGGAGACCGACGTCGAAGTGCTCCGGGAGGAGACCTCCAAGGACGCGATCGTCCGGCTCATCCAGGCCGGCCGCCATAACGATCTGCCGGTGGTGGATCGGGAGGGCAGGGTCAAGGGAATCGTCTATTTCCGCGACGTCAAACCGGTGCTGAAGAACGAGCTTCTCGACCGGGTGCTGATCGCCGCCGACCTCATGCGCGAGATCGCGGGCACGCTCCGCCCCGAGGACAGCCTGGAGCAGGCGCTGGCGCTGTTCTCCGGGCACAATGCCGATCTGCTCCCGGTCGTGCGGGGCGACGACCGCCGCCACTTCCTCGGCATCATCACGCGGACGGATCTCATGAACCGGTATCAGCAGGAGCTGCTGCTGGCCGAGGGGCGCGAGGGTCCGGACCGCGGCCCGAGACCGCGCGCAGGAAAAGCACGAGACCGAGGAGCCCGAGCGCCGCGCTGACTCCCGACACCAGCCGCAGCGCCAGCGTCGGCAAGACGGCCACGCGCGGGGCCGGATGGGCCAGCGGCTCGCCGTCGTGCCGGAACACCGGATTGAGAAAAAGCGTCGTCGCGCGCGTGACGGCCTCCACCCGGAGGTACGTGTCCGTCGCGGCGAGCGGGTATCCGGCCGCCGCGCGGTGGTGAAACTCCGCGCGAACCGTACCTTCCTGTCCGATGAAGCGCACGCAACTAGCCGGCTCGCGGAGCTCGACCTCGAGCCGGCCGGCCCGGATCCGGCAGGTCTCGAGCTCGTTCGGGTGCCGGTCCTGGCGCGCCCAGACGCTGTAAAACCGGCCTTCCCGGATCGCCGCGAGCAGCGCCGCCGGCGTGCGCGACGCGGCGGCAACCATGAGCCAGCCGACGCCGTCCTGCTGGAGCTTCTCCACCTCGTGGTAGTCGTCGCTGCAGAAGCCCCACACGGGGCGTCCGGCGGAAAGCGCGGCGTCCCAGTGGGCGAGGCCGCGGGCGTACAGGGAAGCCAGCTCCACGCCGGTGTACCTGGCCAGCCGGCGGAAGTCGTCCAGCGTGTAGCTGCCGGACTTGTTGGGATGGTTGATCACCACGACCGCCGCGTCCGCACGCAGCCGGTCGATCACGCACTGCTTGTGCCTCGTGCCCTGGTAGAGGGGAAAGTCGAACCAGCTCACCGCGGGTGCCCCGAGGACCGTCTGGTGCTGCTGGAAGATCCCGTAGCCGTGCTCGTAGGCGGTGACGTACATCGTTTCGCCGGGCATCGGCGGGCGAATCGACTGGTAATTCGAGATGCCGATCACGTCGTAGCCGATCGCGCGATACTGGTTCCAGACGGTCTCCAGCGCATGGGCGCCGCCTCCCCGGTCGAACCCCAGCCAGGTGCGCGAGTGCGCGTGGAAGTTGGCCACGAGCCAGTCGCTGCCGGCGCGGTCGTAGGGGTTGTACCACTGCGCGCCGGAGAACGGGTGGGCCGGCGGGAATTCGTACACCGGGGGATACGCGAAATGGAACAGGACGGCCGCGAGGAGGACCAGGCCAGCGAGCCCGAGGAGGGTCTTCGAGATCCGGCCTTGCCGTCTGGCCATGCCCATCCTGTCAGTTCGAAGGGGGGAAGGCACAATGGGCGGCTGCCGGGATTTCGCGAAAAGGAACCAGCAAGAAGCCCTCGCCTGGTTTAGTCTGACCCGCCGGGCGCTGCAAGGGAGAGACCCGGTGCCCGCATCCGCGGCTCCACCGGACCGGGCGCCGCGCGGGGGCGGCTTCGTCGGGCAGATCCGGCCCGTGTGGGGCGACCCTCCGGACGCGATCCGGTCCGGACGGATGAGGTGACGTTCGAGCAATGAGACGGCCGCTGCTCCTGACGGCAATCTTCGGCGTGGCGTACTTGCTGGGACTCGGCACGCCGGGGCTCTTCGACTACGACGAGGCGTGCTACGCGGAGGTGGCGCGGGCCATGCACGCGCGGGGAGAGTGGCTCGAGACGACCCTCAACGGCGAGCCCTTCTTCGAGAAACCGCCGCTGCTCTACTGGTCGCAGATCCTGGGGTACCGCCTCTTCGGCGTCGGCCCCTTCGGCGCCCGCTTCTTCAACGCGCTGGCCGCCGTGGGCCTCGTGCTGGCGGTGTACGGTTTCTCGCGCCGCCCGCTCGGCACGCGCGGCGCGCTACTCGCCGCGGTCTTTCTCGGCACCTCGCTCGAGTTCTTCGCGCTGGCCCGCACGGCGTTCACCGACATGTTCCTCGCGCTGTGGTTCACGCTCTGCCTGGGCTGCTTCCATCGGGCCGCGGAAACCTGGCGCACCGCGCCGGCCGCGGGAACCGGCTGGTTCCTCGCGGCCTGCAGCCTGGCGGGCCTGGCCATGCTCACCAAGGGCGCCGTGGGGGCGATCCTGCCCGGCGCGACGATCCTGCTGTTCGCGCTCGGGCAGCGCCGGATCGGCGCGCTGCTCCAGCCCGTCCGGCTCGCCACGGGGCTGGCGATCCTGGCCGCGGTCGGCCTGTCCTGGTACGTGCTCCTGGGCCTCACGCACGCCGGAGGCTTCGGCTTCCTGCAGGAGCTGCTCTGGGCGCACCACGTGGGGCGATTCACCACGCCGATGCAGGGACATGGCGGGTCGATTCTGTTCTACCTGCCAGTGCTGATCGGCGGGTTTCTTCCCTGGAGTCCGTTCCTGCTCGTGGCGCTGGCCGGGGAAGGGCTCGCGCGGGCGGACGGAGAAGCCCGGCGCTACCTGCTGCTGATGGGGCTGTTCGCCGCCGTCACGCTGGTGTTCTTCTCGCTCGCCGCGACCAAGCTCCCGAACTACATCGCTCCGGTGCTGCCGGCGGCGGCGATGCTCGTCGGCCAGGCGTTCGAGCTGCGGCGGCGGCAGCCCACCCGGCCACCGGGCCGGCTCTGGCGGGTTGCCGTGGGGTTCACGGTGGGGATCCTGTCGCTCCTGGCGCTCGCGTTTCTCATGGCCCCGTGGCTGCTCGAGGCGCTGCCCGAGTGGCTCGGCGAGAAGGCGGCGAAGCGTCCCGGCCTGGCCGAGCCCTGGGCCCTCGGCGCGGCGCCCTACCTCGCGGCCGGCGTGCTGCTTGGAACGGCGGCGGGAGCGGTGGTGGGTTTCGCTCGCCGGGAGCTCGCCCTCGTTGCGGCCGCGCTGGCGGGGGGCATGCTGTGCCTCTTCCTGGTGGTCGTGCTTCTGGTCGTGCCGCGCTACGACGCCCAGTTCGCGGCACCGCTGCACACGCTCGCACGCAAGGCGGCCGCCGCAGCGCAGCCGCACCGCCCGATCGTGCTGCTGGGCATCCGGCACGCCCCGAGCGTGATCTTCTACGGGGAACGTTCCACGCGCTACGTGAGCCCGAAGCGGCTCGATGAGATCGCCCAGCTGTTCGCGGGGCCTGAGCCCGAGGTCGGCATCACGGTCACCGCCTACACGGATCTCCTGCGCGGACCGGGACGAGTCGAGGTCCTCGAGGGACAGAAAGGATACGTATTGTTCCGGTGCTGGCCCGGCGCGGGGACAGGCGAGTGACCGCGGGCGCCATCCGCCCGCGCCACCCGAGCGCGCGCATCCCGCGCGCGACACGCTCCCCCGCACTCTTCATCTCTGCTCTTCTGCGTGCTCTTCGTGGTTGCCTCTTCCTCTTCCGGGTGCCCGTAGGACGCAGCGAGACAACCCTGTTCTGGCCGGCTACCGGTCCAGCAGCTGGCGCAGCCTTCGCGCCACATTGTGCTTGGAGAACGGCTTCTTCGGTCGGGACTTCACGCGGTAGTCGAGCCACCGGCCGGCGCGGCGCAGGGGATTGGGATTGCGCGCGATGTAGGTGTGGGTGTACTCGAGGAGCTCGCGGGCAGGGTAGTGCCGGACCGTCTCCTCGAGGTAAGACGCGAACCGTTCCGGGCCCAGCACCTTGCCGAGGGACTTCAGGTAGGCGAGGATCTCGCGGGCTACAAACTCCATCATGCGCCGCCGCGACCGAAAGCACATCTCGAAGTCGAACCACACCAGCTCGTCCTGCCAGAGCATCACGTGCTTCAGGTCGCCGTTCTCGTGGATGAGCCGCGGGTCGCAGGTGCGCAGGGCGAGCTCGTGGCGCCGGTGCCACTCGCCGAGGAAGCGGCGATAGAGCGCCCGTTTCTCCTCCTCCGGAACCGCCGGATCGGGCAGCAGGTCGGCGAAGCGACGGCCCGGCACGTACTCGTAGACCGCGTAGCCGCCAAGCGGCACGCCGGGCGCGATCACCTCCACATCGTACACATCGAAGACCCGGAAGCCGTGGGCGCGCCAGAGCGCGATGCAATCGAGCTCGGTCCGCCGGCGGGCTTTCGGCATGAAGGACGTCTGGCCCGCGAACAGCAGGTTGCCGCAGGTGCCGGTCACGTAGCGCCAGAAGGAACGGCTGCCGTAGTAGACCTTGAGAACCGCTTGCCGATCACGGTAGGGAATCCTGTAGAGGTAGTTGCCGTTCCTGAGGAGAAGCTTGTCCGCCAAGGTCTCGAAGCGGAGGGTTTCGCGGACGGCGGTCGGCGCAGCACTGGACATGGGGCAGGCGGTCCTCGGTTGCTCGGGCTCGCGGACCCTGTAGCGGCGCCGCGATCAGAAGTCAACCTGCAGGCGGAGGACGACGCTGTCGTCCCGCGCTGTGCCACCGAAGGTGCTCAGCTCGTGGTCGGCGATACTTCCGTCGGCGCCGGCTTCCTCCGACTTGGTGTCCGCCGCGGCCTGGGAGAACGCCGGATTGCCGAAAGCGAGCAGGGCCCGAGCGAGAGCGGCTCGAAGGCAACGGACACGCATGGGCAGGTTGCCTCCCCTTCACGCCAGTGTATTCACCGCGCCCGAGGACGGCAATGCGCGGCGACGGCCGGAGACGCGGACGGCGCGCCGCCGCCCGCGCCCGGGGCGGCTACAGAATCTCCACCGACGTCATGATTCCCTCGGGCGTGAACTTGAGCACGATGCGGATCTGCCGGGTCGAAAAGAACCGGCTCATGCCGGTGGCCGTGCGCAGCGCTTCGGCCTCGAGCCGCGGGGAGACGCGCGATCCGAATGCGGAGTCCGTCACCTCCCCCGTCGCCGGCTCGAAGGCATAGCGCCCGCCGCCGGGCGACACCGGCTCGAACCCGAACGCGCGGTAGCAGCATCCGGCCAGGTCGTTGTCGCCCGGAAAGAGCGCGGCCATCAAGCGGATCGTGCCGAAGTTCCTGAGCGAGGCGGCGAGCGCGGCCTCCATCGCCGTGCGCTCGAAGGTCGGGCGCTCGCGGTGCAGGCGCTCCGGGCGCAGCGTCAGGAAGACGTTGCCCTCTACCGTCTCCGCCGGCTCCTCCGTGCCGCCGGCCTCGATCAGGGCCTTCATGGTGCTCTCGGTGGTAGTGACATGCAGCCGACCCTCGAGCACGGCGTAGAAGAGCCGGAAATGCAGGGCGGCGGCAAAGGACCACTTGATCGCCCGCACCGGGATGCCCCGGTGCTCGAACCGGTAGTGGTCGAAGCCGAACTCCAGAAACCCGGTCTCCCCACCCGCCTCCCGCTCCGCCCTCTCCGCCGCGAGCACCTCGTCGAGCCGGGCGAGCAGGGCCTCGAACCCGGCCTCGTCACGGAGCCCCACGGCCACCCGCAGCGGATGGAAGGCCGCGTAGGCAAGGAACACCCCCCCGGCGACCCCCAGCAGCTCATCGGTGCGTCCGGCCATCGGCAGGAGCTGCGGCAGCAATCCGCGCGCGTCGAAATCCATGAGCGGTTCGGCGTCGCGCGCGTGGATCTCGAGCGAGTCCCCGAGCAGACCCGCGAGATCCAGATCGGGCATGCCGAGCTTCTCCGCCAGGTTCCGCTGCATCTCTTCGAGGAACGGCAGATCGCCGAGCGGGGGCGCGTCCTTGCCGAGCTTGAGTCCCAGCGAGAAGACCTCGTCGGCGAGCGGCTGCACGGTGATCGGCACCGGTTGCCCGCCGAACAGGGTCCGGATGGAGTCGTAGATGGAGTTCTGGATCAGCGGCAGGATGCACACCTCGATGCGCCGTCCGTCCCCGCGTCTCAGGCGGATTCCGATCGGGTCGAAGTACGTGCGCCAGTAGCGCTCGTACTCCCGCACGAAGCCGCGGTAGCCGTCCGCCTCCGCCTCGCTCACGGTCTCGACCGGCGTCTCCAGATTGGGCCGGAACAAGCCCATGCGCCCGTACCTCGCGCTCCGGACCGAGAACCGGTCGGCGATGAGCTCGAGGCCGGCGAAGTGCGCGGCGGCATCGAGACCGTAGCGAGCGGCGGCATTGCGACGGTCTTCATCCTGGAAGAGACGGAGCGCCTCGCGCGGGTTGCCCGGAGGGCGGCCGTGCACGGTCTCGTACACCCGCTTGAGTTCGACGACGAACTTGCGGAGTTCGTCCCGGCTTCGCTTCCAGCGCTCCACGTCGTCGAGGTCGGGCTCGCGGCGGGCCAGCATGTAGACGAGCTCTGCCTCGAACATCGTCCAGTCATCGAAGAGTGCGCCCTCCCAGTCGCGCTCCGGACTGATCTCCGTCAGTCTCTGCGAGATCCGGTGGCTCCGGAGCCGCTCCACCGCCGGGGGAAGCGCCGCCGCAGGCTCGGCGCGCTCACAGTCGGCGAGAATGGCCTCCACGGTCTCGGGCAGGCGGCCGTGCAGCTGGTGGTAGAGCAGCACGCGCCGCTCGAGTGCGGCGATGCGCGCGGCCTCCGCCAGACGACGCGCCTCCCCGATGCGCAGCTCCGGACCCACCATCCGGCGAATGAAGGCGTCCGAGAGATACAGGAAACCGTCCTCGACCTCCGGGTCGGCAGCATAGAGGGAGCGCATGTACCGGAAGTCGGCGGCCGCGTGGAGCGACGGCGCATCGCCCTCCCAGGCTGCCACCACCCGCGCGAGCGCCGTCTCGGAGCTGGAGATCGCGACCACGTCGTCGGCAAGCTCGAGCATCCACGAGTGAACCGTGCGGTCGGGCGTGAGGAGCCCGCTCGCCTCGAGTCCGCCGATCACGGACCGGGCGGGTGCGGCGCCATGGGCTACCTCGAAGTACTTCCGGTAGAGACCGACGCTCGCCCGGAAGATCCCCGAGCTCTTCAGCTTGTAGACCAGGGTGAGGTCGCTGCCCTCGCGGAGAAACGGATCCGAGCCCGTGAGCACCAGCTCGTCGATCACCGCGTCGTAGAACTTCCGGGCTTCCGGCGTCACCTGGAGCGCGAGCTGGGTCAGCAGCTTGTCCTTGACGCGGAAGTCCACGGCCATGGGGGCATAGCGGCGCAGCACGAGCCCCCCCACCTCGTCCAGCCAGTCGGCGAAATCGAGGCAGCCGCCCATCGAGTGGAAGATCGCGTAGTAGAAGTCGACCGGGACCGCACGCGCCAGCTCCGAGGCCTTCCACGCGCGCCCTTCCAGCATCTTCTCGAAGGGGTGCGACGGGGTGGCCGGGGGCTTGAGGGTCCCGATGTCGATAGCTCCCCCGCCCGCCCGGAACGCGTCGAGTCGATCGAGCTGCAGCGATTCGCGAATCGCCAGGCCGCCCGAGAAGAGCGAGAGAGGATCGATCTCCGGAGGGCGGCGCCCCCGCCATAGCGCGCGCGTCCGGTGCGGCGCCGCCGCGCCTTCCGGCCAGACGCCGTACCCTTCCCGCAGGATGGTCAGCGCCTCGCGCGCATAGCCGAGATGGTCGCCCCCGAGCTGCTCGACCTCGAGCAATCCGGCTGCAACCCTCGCGGCGCGCGCCTTGAGATCCTCCTGCGCGCTCCCCGTGGTGCAGATCAAGGCGGTGAGGACTGCCGTCGCCCGCATGAAGCGGACCATGATCGGCTCCTTTCTTCTGCTCCCCGCGGCGCGGGAAGAAACCCGTACTGTGCCGAGATGGTTCCGAGGCTCAGATCTACCAGAAACCCCTCGACCCGCCAACGCCGCTCCCCGCGCCTGCGGTTTCCCGGTCCCGGAACGGACGTGCCGGCTCCGAAACCCGCGCGCCGCCGCTCAGCGCCCGATCGCCGCGCGGAGCGCCGCGAGGTTCTCCGCCACCGTGCGGGAGCCGCCGAAAACCGCCGAGCCAGCCACCAGCACGGTGGCACCCGCCGCGACGATCTCGCGCGCATTGCCGGGGCCGACGCCGCCGTCGACCTCCAGCTCCGCCGTGGACCCGAGCTCGTCCAGCAGCGCCCGGAGCCGCCGGATCCGCGCCGTGCTCGCCGGGATGTAGGCCTGGCCGCCGAAGCCGGGGTTCACGGACATCACCAGCACGAGGTCGACCTCCGGCAGGATCTCGCGGAGCGTCTCGAGGGAAGTGGCCGGGTTCAGCGTCACCCCCGCCTTCACCCCCTGCTCCTGGATGAGCTGCACGGTGCGGTGGAGGTGCGGGCAGGTCTCCACCTGGACGGTGAGATAGTCGGCCCCGGCGCGCGCGAATTCCGCGATGCTGCGCTCGGGCTGCTCGATCATCAGGTGCACGTCCAGGGGCAGCCGCGTCACGGGGCGGAGCGCCCGCACCACGAGAGGACCGACGGTGAGGTTGGGGACGAAGTGGCCGTCCATGACGTCGACGTGCACCCAGTCGGCGCCCGCCGCCTCGGCCTCTAGCACGTGCGCGCCGAGCCGGGCGAAGTCCGCCGCCAGGATCGAGGGGGCGATTCTGACTGCCGCCATGCGTCGAGATCCGCGATCTGTTCTATACTGTCGGGCGTCCGCACGGGCCGCGCCCGGTTTCCGGGCGCGCCTCACTGTAGCGCAGCGCGATCCGGTTGCAATGACAATTCGGCCAGCACGATCCCGCCGGCCGGCGCGCCCCGGACCGCGCCCGAAGGAGCCTCCCATGCCGCACCCCGGCCTCATGCCCCGCTCCGATCCGATCCTCGCGCTGATGCGCCTGGTGTTCGTCTCGGCGCTCCTCGTGCTCGTGGCCCTGATGGCCTGGTACTTCCTCGGCAGCCGCCCCGGACCGGTGCACAACCCGGCCGCCCAGCCGCTGCCGATCGCGGCGCGGGCCGAGCTCGCCGCCGACGAGCAGGCCACCATCCAGCTCTTCGAGCGCGTCTCGCCCGCGGTCGTCTTCATCACGAGCGTCGCCGTCCAGCGCGACTGGTTCCGGATGAACATCCTGGAGATCCCCCAGGGCCAGGGCTCGGGCTTCATCTGGAGCCGGGAGGGCTACATCGTCACCAATTTCCACGTGATCAAGGACGGCCGCCAGTGGCGGGTCGCGCTCGCCGACCAGACGACGTGGCGGGCCCGTCTGGTCGGGTACGAGGCGAGCCAGGATCTCGCCGTCCTGAAGATCGACGCGCCCGCCGACCGGCTCTCTCCCATCGAGCTGGGCACCTCCCGGGATCTCAAGGTCGGTCAGAGAGTGTTCGCCATCGGCAACCCGTTCGGGCTCGATCACTCCATGTCCATGGGCATCATCAGCGGGCTCAACCGCGAGATCGAGTCGGTGACGCGCCGGCGGATCCAGGGCGTGATCCAGACCGACGCCGCGATCAACCCCGGGAACTCCGGCGGCCCGCTGCTCGACAGCGCCGGCCGGCTGATCGGCGTCAACACGGCGATCTTCAGCCCGTCGGGCGCCTCGGCGGGCGTGGGCTTCGCGGTCCCGGTGGACACCGTGAACCGGATCGTGCCGGACCTCATCCGGGACGGCCGCGTCACGCGGGCCGGCCTGGGCGTCTTCCTTGCCGACGAGTCCGCCGCCAGACGCGCCGGGCTCGAGGGCGTGATGATCCACGAGGTGCAGCCGGGGAGCGCTGCCGAGAAGGCCGGGCTGCTGGGCAACCGTTCCGACGAGGACCGCAATCGGCTACGGGGCGACATCCTCCTCGCGGTGAACGGTCAGCGCATCACGAACTCGAGCGACCTGTTCAAGATCCTCGAGAAGCACAAGGTGGGCGAGACGGTCACCGTCACCATCGACCGCCTCGGCCAGCGGCTGGACGTCCCGGTGACCCTGCAGGCGCTGTACGACTGACCGGGCCGCGCGGTCCGGGGTGCGCCGCGCGCCCGAGAGCAGCGTCCCGGAAGCGCGCGGCGCCGTCCCTGCTACTTCCCCCCCACGCGGCGGGCAGACTGGATCACCACGGTCTCGACCGGCGCGTCGATGAACGGGCCGCCCTTGTTCTCGGTGGGACGGTTGCGGATCTTGTCCACCACATCCATGCCTTTCACCACCTTGCCGAACACGGCATAGCCGTGTCCGTCCGGCTTCGGGTAGTCCAGCCCGGCGTTGTCGACCACGTTGATGAAGAACTGCGCGGTGGCGGAGTTGGGATCGTTCGTGCGCGCCATGGCGATCGCGCCGCGCACGTTCTTCAGCCCGTTTGTCGACTCGAGGCGAATCGGCGCGCGGGTCGGCTTCGGCGTGGGATCCAGGTTCTCGGTGAACCCCCCGCCCTGGACCATGAAGTTCG
>JAFGQW010000092.1 GCA_016935485.1 Planctomycetota bacterium
AAACCCATGCGCCGTGTCGTCCTGCTTGGCCTGCTCGCGGCCGTCGCTCCGCTCGGCTGCTCGAAGCGGATAGGACAAACAAACGCGATTCTGGCGTACCGGGCAGAGTATCGGGGGCTTCGGGTGGGGTCAAGGCGGGAACTCGATCGGGGGCAGCCGGCGGTGTGGGGGCGGGATCCGGGGGCCATCGGCGGCGAGCGCGAGGCGCTCACTGGCGCAGGCGGGGGATTTCGCATCGCCGGTCTTTCGCCCGGGTACCTCGCGCTTCCCGCTGGATCCTGCCCGGGTCCGCCGACGCTCCAGACCGGGCCGGCGGCGCAACCGAGATGACGATCCGGTCCGCCAGGAATTCGCGGGACTTCAGCTTCGCTTCAGGTGGCAGGTGTATCGTTCCCGGCGTCGGGAACCACCGGCGTGCAAGGGCGCGCGCCGGCAGCGGACCCGAAGTCGTACGAACCAGGGAGGAATGGCCATGAGACAGCGCGGGCTCTGGGTGGTCGTCATGCTGGCGGCCGCGGTGCTGGCAAGCGTAGGGCTCACCGTGCTTGCGGATGACGAGGAGCAAGTCTCCCTCGAGCAGCTTCCACCGGCGGTTCGAGCCACCATCGAGAAGCATGCCGCCGGGGCGACCCTCAAGGAGATCGAGAAGGAGACGAGGAATGGCGTCGTCACCTACGAGGCGGAGATCGTGCGGGATGGCGTCACCTACGAGCTCAAGGTCGCGGCGGACGGGAAGTTCCTCGCCATGGAGGCCGAGGGGCAGGAGGTCGAGGACGGAGAGAAGAAGATCGCGCTCGAGGAGGCGCCGCCCGCGGTGCAGGCCGCCATTCGCAAGGTCGTCGGTGAACACCCGATCAAGGAGGTGCTCTGCGAGACGCACGGCGGCATCATGGCGTACGAGGCGGAATACGAGGTGGACGGACTGGAGCACTCGGTCACCTGTGCCGCGTCGGGCGAGGTGACGGAGCTCGAGCTGGGAATCCCGATCGGCAGCTTGCCGCCGGCCGTGCGGAGTGCTGTCGACGCGAGGTTTCCGGGCGCGACGCTCAAGGAAGTCAACCGGGTGCAGGTGTTCTTCTACGAGGTGGAGGGCATGAAGGACGGCAAGACCTTCGAAGTGAACGTCTGCGCCACCGGTCGGATGCCGGGCGGTGACAAGGGCACGGGCGCCAAGGATGACCAGGACGACGAAGGCCGGCAGAAGGAGGAAGAGAAGGAGGACTAGCCGCTGCTCCGGGCGTCGGCGCGCACGCGGCGCTGGAGGTCCCGCGGCCAGCATTCCCGACCGCGGGCGGCCAAGCCGGCGATCCGAACGTATTGGCGACACGCCGGAGCGTGCGGACCCCGGCCGGTCGCTTCGCGGATCTCACGGCCGGTTTGCCGTCCCTCCGGTGCGGGCGATGTGCGCCTGTACGGCCGGCCCTAGCTGGGCTTCTCCAGCCGCTCGGCCGATGTCGATGCCGGGCTGCGCGCCGCCATTGCCTGGGATGTTCTCGTTCCGTAGGATTGGGCTGGGTGGAGCGAGGTGCGCCTGGCCATGGGGCTGCTGCGATGCGCATTCTGGTGATCGAGGACGAGGTGCGGCTGGCTCGGAACATCCAGGCAGGCATCCAGTCGGTCCCGTCGTTCGCCGTCGATCTCTGCCACGACGGCGAGGACGGCGCGCATCAGGCCGTGGTTGCCGACTACGACCTGATCGTCCTCGATCTGATGCTCCCCGGGGTGGACGGCCTGACCGTTCTCAGGCGGTTGCGCGCGGCCGGCAAGGCCACTCCGGTGCTGATCCTCACCGCCAGGAGCACGCCGGAGGACGTCGTTCGCGGGCTCGACTACGGCTCGGACGACTACCTCGGAAAGCCCTTCGACATGGGCGAGCTCCTGGCGCGGATCAAGGCGCTCATCCGCCGCAGCCACGGCCGGCCGGATCCGCGGCTCAAGGTGGCGGACCTCGAGATCGACACCCGCGCGCACGCGGTCCGGCGCGCCGGCCGGACGCTGCGGCTCCCGGCCCTGCAGTACCGTCTGCTCGAGTACCTGGCATTTCGCGCCGGAAGCGTGGTCTCCAAGACGGAGCTCCTCGAGCACCTGTACGACTACAACTGGGAGCGCTTCTCCAACGTCATCGAGGTGTACATCTCCTCGCTGCGCGCCAAGATCGACCGGGAGTGCACCCCCAAGCTCATCCACACCGTGCGCGGCCAGGGGTACCTGCTCGCGGCCGAAGGAGGAGGGACGGAAGATGGCGCCTGACCGGCCCGGTTCCTCGCTTCGCTTTCGTCTGGCGGCGCTGGTCTTCGTGATCGAGGCGGCCCTGCTCGCGGCGTTCGCGCTCACGGTCTACTGGATCTCGGCCGCGCGTTTCCTGGCGTCCTTCGATGACGGGCTGCGTGCGAACGCGGAGGCGCTGGGCTCCCTGGTGGAGGACGACGAGCACGAGGCGGGTCTCGAGTTCGAGCTCGCCGACGAGTTCCAGTCCCGGTTCTCGCGGCCGGAGCGCCCCGATCTCTTCGCGGTGTTCGGGGGCGACGGGACCGTGGTGGCGAGGTCGCGATCGCTCGCGGAGACGCCGCCCGTTCCGCGGCGCGGAGGCGGCACGGAAGCTCCCGCGACCGCGTTTGCGCACCGTGGCGAACGCTACCGCGGCCTCTGGCTCGACGTCGTCCGCGCCTCGGGCGAGCGGCCGGGTCAGGAGATCCGGGCGCGGGTCTTCTTCGCAGCGAGCACCCGGGAGCTCGACTCGCGCCTGGGGGAACTGGCCGAGATCCTGGTCGCGCTCGCGGTCGGAGGGCTCGTTCTTTCCGGGGCGCTGGCGGGACTGGTCGCGTGGCGCGGACTGGGCCCGCTGCAGCGCCTCGCCCGCGAGACCGGCACGATCGGCGGGGAGTGCCTGGACCGGCGGCTGGAGACCGCGGGACTGCCGCGGGAGATCCGCGCGTTCGCGGACTCGGTGAATGGCCTGCTGGGCCGGCTGGAGGCGGCGTTCGAGCGCGAGCGGAGGTTCTCCTCGGATGCCGCGCACGAGCTGCGGACGCCGCTCGCGACGCTCAAGTCCGGGATCCAGGCGGCGCTGCTCGAGCCCGCAAGCTCGCCGCGCGAGCGGCGCGTGCTGGAGCCGCTGCTCGAGGACGTGGTGCGCCTCGAGGAACTCTGCGATGCGCTGCTCCTCGTGGCTTCGGCCCAGGCGCGCCAGGGCGATCGGGAGCTCGATGCCGAGGACTGGAGTCTGGCGATCGAGGAGGTCGTCCGCGGTTTCCGGCAGGGCGCGGCTCCCGCGGCGGCTGTCATCCACCTGACGAAGCCGGACACCTGGCCGGCCTCCGGACGGCTCCGGACGAGCCGCGCTGCTGCCCGGCGCATCGCCACCAACCTGATCGAGAATGCCATCCGCCACGGCGGCCCCGACGTGCGGATCGACGTTGCGGTCTCGGCCAGCGCGGATGGCGCGGAGCTGCTGGTCCAGGACGATGGACCGGGGGTGGCGAGCGAGGACCGGCCGCGGCTCTTCGAGCGGTTCTTTCGCGCCGACCGCGCTCGATCGCGCGCCACCGGCGGGGCGGGGCTCGGGCTCGCGATCTGCCAGTCGCTCGCCACCGCGCACGGCGGCAGGATTCGCTTCGATCCCGTGGAGCCCCACGGGTGCCGGTTCTTCTGGTCGGTGGCGCGCGCTCCTGCCGCGGACGCCTGAGAGGACGTCCGGGAAGCGCGCCCGATCTCGAACCGACCCGGCTTCCTGTACCAGGAGGCGCGAACTTCTGCGCCCGGTGAGAAGAAAGCCGAAGCCGTGGTCAGGACGGGAGTTGCGTTCTTGGCGACGTCCCGCAACGCAAACCGGGGTCTGACCCCATTCGATGCTCCCTTCTCTTCTTCCGAAGCTGACGGCTGATCGCTGTGGGCTGCGGGCGAAGCCCGCGCTGCGAGCGCTCACCGGTGCGACAGGCTTCGCCCTCCTCGATCGCGCGCTGAAACGGCCCTCCCGTGGCTCGCGCGGCTACGGGGTGACGTCGAAGAAGAAGGTGTTGCTGATCGACTCGAGGTTCGAGGGCGCGCCAGCTTTCACGGTCACGAATGCGCTGTGAATACGCAGACCCACGAGCGCGGGCGCACGGGGCGTGTGGATGGCGGCCGTGGCCTTGGCGCTCGCATCGAGAAAGCCGCCATAGCGGGAGAAGACGGTCGGGAGCTGTCCCTGGACAGTGACCACCAGGAGCGCGTCCATGCCGAGGTAGAGCAGGCGCCGGTCGATGGGAATCGTGCCCGCGGTCAGCGAGGAACCCACCTGATAGGGGAGATTCGCATCGCCGGGAGAGGCGAGGGCGAGCGTCAGGACACCGCCCACGGCGGGACTGCCCGTGCCGGAGATCGTGGGGATGCCGCGCGCCGAGAACACGGTGGCCTGCCCGGCGTCGGTGCGGCTACCGGGATCCGCCATGTCCGCTCCCACGACGAAGTCGAGCGCGCCGTCCCGGTTCACGTCGCCGGCATCTGCGACCGAGACCCCGAGGCAGTCGCCCGCCGCCACGCCGTCGCACGTGAAGAGGAGAGATCCGGTGCGGCCAGAGAAGGCCGCGGCCTGGCCCGCGCCGGTGCGGTTGCCGGGGGAGGCATTGTCGCCACCCACGAGAATGTCTCCGTAGCCGTCGCGATCGAGATCGGCCCCGGCCACCGAGCGACCGAAGTGATCCCCCGCGACCGGGCCGTCGAGCGTGTGCAGGATGCGTCCGTCCTTCCCCGAAAAGACCGTGGCCTGGCCGGCGTCGGTGCGCCCGCCCGGGTCCGCCCGATACGCGCCCACGATGACGTCCGGATGGCCGTCTCGGTCCACGTCGGCGGCGGCGGCGACCGCCATGCCGAAGCGGTCGCCGGCGGCGAGCCCGTCGAAGGTGCGGAGCATGCTGCCGTCCTTGCCGGAGTAGACCGTGACCTGGCCCGCATCCGTGCGGCCGCCGGGATCCGCGCTGCACGCGCCCACGATCACGTCGGGGTACCCGTCCCGGTCCACGTCCGCGGCAGCCACCGACCAGCCGAGTTCATCGCCGGCGCCTCGTCCGTCGAACCGGTAGAGGATGCTGCCGTCCTTGCCGGAGAATACCGTCGCCTGGCCGGCGTTCGAACGGCCGCCGGGATCCGCGCTGTACGCGCCGACGATGAGGTCGGCATGGCCATCCCGGTTCACGTCCGCTCCGACCACGGCGATGCCGAGCCGGTCTCCCGCCGCCGGTCCGTCGAAGAGGTAGAGCGCGGCGCCGTCCTTCCCGGAAAGGACCATGGCCTGGCCCGCGGCTGTGCGGCCGCCCGGGTCCGCACGGTAGGCCCCGACGACGAGGTCGGGGAAGCCGTCCCGGTTCACGTCGCCGGCTCCGGCGACCGACCAGCCGAACCAGTTGCCCGCGGCCAGTCCGTCGAACCGGTAGAGGATGCTGCCGTCCTTGCCGGAGAAGACCGTCGCCTGGCCGGCGTCCGTGCGGCCGCCCGGATCCGCGTTGTACGCGCCGGCGATCACATCGGCCCAGCCGTCCTGGTTCACGTCGCCAGCGCCGGCTACCGAGATGCCAAGGCCGTCTCCGGCCGCCGCTCCATCGAACCTGTGGAGGGCCGTGGTCTGGGCGAGGCCGCTGCCCGCGGCCAGCCCGAGGAGCACGGCCGGCAGGAAAAGAAGGACGGTTCTCATGACGTTGCCCTCGATCGCCCGGTCCTCCCGCCGGCGCTGCCGGGAGGGTCGTGTCTCGACAGCGGGACGAGAGAGGTCCGGGGTGTTTCGCGGCGCGCCGGCGCGTGGCGACTCCTCCGTGCTGCCGCGGCAGAAGAGCTCCCGTGACTGCCGGCCGCTTGCCCGTGGACTCTACGGGATGGCGGCCGGATGCACAAGGACTCCCTTCGGTCCGCACCTGGTCCTCCCGTCGCCGTTGCCGCGGGACGGGCTTGCGCAGGGCGGCGCGCCGTGCGAAGAAGTGCGAGTGGCCGGGGAAAGCGCCCGGGGCGAATGCGGCCGCGGAGTGCTGCCGCTGAGAAGCGGTCGGTCTGAACACGGCGGAGGTGGAACAGGGAACGGCTCATGCCGGCGCGTGGGCGAGCATCGCGCGTGTCGCGCCCTCCGCGCGCGGCGCGTTGCGAGGACTGACCGATGAGAGCAGACGATCCCGAGCGCCGGAGCGGCGGAACGGTACGGCGCGCGCGCCGGCGGGCTGTGCGGGTTGCCGCTGCGCTGGCTGCCGCATGGCTGCTCGCGGCGTGCGGGCCACCGCTCGGCGTCGTGGAGCACCGGGTGCCCGGGAATCTCCTGTCCCCGGAGACCGCCGTCGACTGCCGGGGCGCGATCGGCGAGCAGCGCCTCGTCGACGGGAAGATCCCGCCGCCCGGCGCGCCCGTCGACGACTTCGTGGCCCAGAACACCACCGGGATCCGGGACGAGCGGGGCGAGCACGAGGACCGGATCGAGGTGATGAACCGGGCCGATCGGACG
>JAFGQW010000093.1 GCA_016935485.1 Planctomycetota bacterium
CCGCCGGGCGCTACTGGATCGTGAACGGGAACTGGTTGGAGATCGACCGGAGCCCGAGCGGCGCGCCCGCATCCAGGGTGACGAAGGCCGAGTGGATGCGCGCGCCGATCAGCCGCGCATCGTTCGGGATGTGGATCGTCGCCCGTCCCTTCCCGGAGGTGTCGAGCAGACCGGAGTAGCCGGTGAAGACCGCCGGCAGCCATCCTCCCACGGTAACCACGAGCAGGTCGTCGACGCTGAGGTCGATCTGCCGCGTGCCGAGCACGATCGGGCCAATGCCGAGCGACGAGCCGACCTGGTAGGGCAGCCCGGGGTCGCTGGACGAGAAGAGATCCAGGTTCACCGTGCCGCCCGGCCGCGGCGCGCCGGAGCCGACGAGCACGACGTCGACCGCGGTGAAGCGCATCTTGAGCGCGCCGATCAGGTCGGATCCCGTGGCCGTCGTGGCGCTGAAAGCTCCCGACCCGGAGGCCCAGATGCGCGGGATGTTGGTGCCGCGGTGAAAGGAATTGCCCCCGGCTCCGCCGGTGAAACGGATCTCCACGACCAGGGTGTCCACGCCGTTGTAGTCGAAGGAGGAGGTGAGCCCGACGTTGGCCCACTGGTTCGCGACATAGGGGAACGTGAGCGCCCCGTTGAAGACCTGCGTCACGTCCTTCTCGAGGTTCGTCTGGAACGACGTGGTATGGGCCTGGGTGAGGTGAGCCAGTCGGATCTCGCAGTTCGTCGCAGTGAAGGTGCCCGAGTAGCAGGACGCGAATCCCAAGTCCGAGATGCGAACGGCCCTGCTCCCCATCATCGTCGTGGGCACGATGGCCTGGAACCGCCATTCGCCGCCGCTCCCCCAGGGATAGACATTGCAGGCGCCCGCGGTCGGCACGTTGTCGGGAACGTGGATCTCGCCGGCGGCGGCCGGCACGGTGAGCGCGGCAAGAAGGGCTGCCGCGAGAAGGGAACGGACACAGCGCATGACTCGAATCCTCCTCAAAGGGCTGTCCAACGAACTCGCTCTCGATTCTACCGCCACCCGGCCTGGCGTGGAAGACCGACCATCGAATTGCGCCCCACCGGCCCCTTCCTGCTCGTGCTCGTCCTCGTGCTCGTGCGCGTCCTGCCCGCCCCCAGCCCCGTGGGCGCAGTCCGCCCGCGCCACCTTGAGCGCGCGCCCTTCGCGCGCGACACCCGCACGCCCCCCGCGGGCGCAGTCCGCCCGCGCCACCTCAGCGCGCGCACGCCGCGCGCGACACCCGCACCCGCACGCTCCCCTATCGTGCTCGTCCTCGTGCTCGTGCGCGTCCTGCCCGCCCCCGCACCCCACACGGGCGGTCCTTTCGACCCCCCGCGCTTGACGGCTGCCGCCCTCGCCTGGTACCCTCGACCACGACCCGAAACCACGCTGGTCCCCGCGAAACTCCAGCGGGGCGGGTACGCGAGCGGACGCGGGGATACTCACTTGCCGCCGCACCGGCTCCCCAGTTCGACGGTGCACGCACTGCCCGGCCTCGAAAGGGAAGACCATGACCCGCCTCGGGATCCGACTCGCGATCCTGTGCCTGATCGTCCTTGCACCGGCGGATGCCCAGACCTTCCAGCCGGGGACGACGCTTCCCGGATTCGATGCCTGGCCCGACGAGCCTTCGGGCTGGCGATGGCGGACGCTCGCCGAGGCGGCGCAGGACGCGCCCGCCGATTCGGCGATGCGGCAGTACGCGGAGGGGATCGGCGCCGACTGGTACGTCCTCGGCCATCCCTGGCTCGGCACACCCTCCCTGATCGTGACCACCGGCATCGATCTCGGTGCGGCTCCGCTCGACGCGAGCGACGCGTCGGTCGAGCTCCTGCGGGCGTTCGTCCGGCGGCACCGCGAGTTGCTCGGCGTCGATCGCCTCGAGGACATGGCGCTCCATCGCGTCTCGCTCACGCCGAACGCCGTCGGCCATTCCATCCTCGGAGTGGACTTCAGGCAGACCCTTCGCGGCTTCGACGTCTGGACCCCGACCGAGCCCGTCCGGGTGAAGCTCCGCGTGGACGCGACGCTGGGGCGCCTGAGCGCCATGGGGTCGGACTGGATCGCCGGACTCGATTGCCGCATCGACCCCATCCCACGCGAGGCCGCGATCGAGCGCGCTTTCGAGGAAGTGCCGCTGACGATGCCGGGAGAGCTCGCGCTGCACGGCTTCCACACGTACGTGCTGGTCTCGCAGGTCGGGGAGGAGGGCACGGAGCGCGATGTCCGGCTGGTGCACCACGTGCAGGTCGGCCGTTCGGATCGGACCGTGACCTGGTCCGTACTCCTCGATGCCAACACCGGAGCCACCTTGCGAAAGCACGACGAGCGCCTCTTCGCTCCGACCGACGTCGTGGGAACCGTCGCGGCGGGCACGCTCGAGGACGGCCCGTACGGTCCCTTCAAGGTCGTTCCCCTGCGAGACCTGAATGTCGAGGTGGTCGGCGGCGGCAAGGCCACCACGGACGCGACCGGATCGTTCCGGATCGCCCACTCCGGGACGGCGCCGGTGACGGTGAAGGGGCGGTTCGAAGGCACCTGGTGCCGCGTGGAGAACCAGTACGGGTCGGACACGTTCTTCTCGCTGCCGGCAACACCCGGCACGCCCCTCCACGTGGTCATGAATCCCATGTACGCCTACGAGTTCATGACCGCCGAGGCCACCGCGTACCGGATGGTGACCGAGACACGCTACCTCATTGCGAAGCGGATTCCCCGTTTCAACGCCCTGTGGTCGCTCCCCACGCGGGTGAACAGCAGCAGCGGCGGAGCCTGCACGGCGTGGTACAACAGCGGGACGATCAACTTCTCGCTCTCCAAGCAGTGGCTCGGATGGAACTGTGCGAACTACGCCTACGAGGAGGTGATCGGACACGAGTACGGCCACGCATTCCACGTGTGGTTCCACGGCTCCGCCAACCTGCCGCGGACGTTCTCGGAGGGCATCGCGAGCCACCTGGGGCTGTACTTGAGCGAACAGCGGATCGTGGGCCGCGACGCGCACGGCAAGGGCAATCACCTCGAGGACTACACGCTTCCGGTGTCCATTCCCCCGGGGGCGAAGGACCGGCAGTACGGGGATCCGCGGTGCGCAGGCTCGTACTACTGCTACGCGCAGGCCTGGGTCGGCTTCACCATGGACATCCGGGACGCGCTCATCGCCAAGTACGGCGTCGTGCAGGGCAAGGACGTGGCGGAGACCGTGACGATCGCCCCCTACGATCGGGCTCCGGCCTCGGAGATCCAGGCCATCGGGGAGATCCTCATCCAGGACGACGACGACTCCAACCTGACGAATGGCACACCGAACTTCAAGCAGCTGGCGATGGCGGCCGACCTGCACGGGTTCCCACGCCCGCCCGATCCGCATTCCGTGAACGTCGAGCACACGCGCCTGGCGGACACGCGCGACACGGTCAATCCGCCGATCGTCACCGCGAAGCTCACCTCGACCGGCGGCACCGTCAACGCGGGCTGGGTCGTGTATCGCGTGGGGACCGGTCCGCGCACGTCACTCGCTCTCGTGCCGGGAACCGGCTCGCAGTGGAGCGTGGCGATTCCGGCCCAGCCGGCGGTGTCTCACCTGGGGTACTGGATCTTCGCCAAGGACGACAAGGGCCACCTCGGCCGGCTCCCGGAGCTCGACGAGTTCACCTTCACCGTGGGTCAGCGAAAAACCGCCTTCCAGGACGATTTCGAGGCTGACCGCGGCTGGACCGCCCAGCACACGTCCTGGTCCGGCGGGTTCGAACGCGCGGATCCGATCGCGTTCAGCCTGACGCAAGGCACGACCACGCTGGCGGTGCAGCCGGAGGACGACCACACGCCGGGCGCGGGCACCTGCTGCTGGGTCACCCAGAACGGCCTTCGCTCGCAGAGCACGGAGCCGGACATCTACGACGTCGATCACGGCTACACCGAGATCCGGTCGCCGCCCATCGACCTCTCGGCGGTCGCGGCGGGAAACGCTCGCGTGCGGTATGCGCGGTGGTTCTTCACGTACCACCACCGCGAGGACGCGCTCGAGACGGATCTGTCTGTGGACGGCGGGAAGACGTGGCGTGACGTCGACTTGCTGCAAGGGACCGACAATCGATGGGTGGCCGACGAAGCCGTGCTTCCGGGCGCCTACACCGCCAGTACGCAGGTCCGGTTCCGCACGGAGGACGATCCGAACGACTCGGTGACCGACGCGTGCATCGACGACGTGGAGGTGCTGTTCTTCGACGAGGACGTGGCCGAGCTCCGGGGCAGCTCCGCGACCCCTGGAATCGGAACGACGGTGAGGTTCACGCTGGACGCCGCCAAGCGGCCGGGTGGCGTGTTCGCGTTCGCCGTGTCGCTCTCTGCCGGCCCCACCCCGCTACCGGGAATCGGCACGCTCGACCTGGGGTTGCCGTTCTGGGTGCTGTGGACAGGAATACTCGATCCGGGGGGCAAGGCCTCGTTCGGGATTCCCATCCCGAATGCGCCGGCACTCAGGGGTGTGAAGATGTCCACGGAAGCGATGGTCGCCATCCGGGACGCGATTCTCTCCAATCCCTGGACGATCGCCATCCGCTGAACCGCGAAGAAAGAACGAGCAATGAATGCACGATTCCTCCTGACCCTGCTGCTGGCGGCACTCGCCGGCCGGCCGGCGGCGCAGCAGCAGGATGCCTTCGTGGTCCACGACACCTACTCGATCAACAGCCGGACGTCGCTCTACGAGATGGACCACCGCGGCCAGGTCGTGAGGACCCTGGTCACGCTGCCGGTGGGACTGGCGCCGAAGGACATCGTGATGGGGGACGACAACACCACCTATCGCGTGCTGGCCCATGACATCGCCTCGAGCCGGATCTGGGTAATGGACGTCACGACGAACGGCGCCATCGTCAGCGTCGCGAACTGGACCGGCTCGATCCCGGCGGTCATCCTGCGCACGGATGACGGGGACTGGCTGATCGTCGGGCAACTCATGGCGCAGCGTCCGCTCACCGGGGTCTACCGGCTGAGCGGCACCACGGTGACCACTATGCCCACGGGCTGGGGCATCGCCGGGTACGCGGGCACCTGGGATCCCGACACGGGGGACATCGTCGTGCGCGGGCGCGGCCCGGACGCCTACGGAACGACGCTCTGGGGGTACTACCGGATCGATCGCGTGACCGGCGCGATCAGCACCATCGCCGCCTATCCCGAGAAGGGGCTGTGGCCGGCCGCCGTGGGCGCGCGGCATCCGCCCTGGGAAGGGGTACCGGGGACCTTCGTCGACATGATCTGGGACGGCCAGGCGCTGTCGTCGTTCCTGGCCCACGTTCACCCGGAACGCGGAGCCCTCAGCGTATCGGCGATATTCCCGAGCATCCAGGTCTCGGACATGGTCGAGACGAATCCGCGCAACCTGCCGGTCCAGTACGTCGCCGTGGTGCAGAACGCTCCGATTCCCGCGGCGTTTTACCTGGCGTACTTCACCGGTGACGGGCTGCCGGTCGCCCTGCACCACATCCCCTCCACACCCGCGCTGATCAGCGGGACGCGAATGCTGCGGATCGGAGGCCGGCACCTGACGTGGTTCATGGATCGGCCTCCGAACGGGCGGAGTCTCCGCCTGGATTTCCCCGGGGAACGCGGGCGGGCCTACGTCGTGGCATTCGGGATGCGCGGCACCCGGCCCGGCGTCCGGCTCGGCGACGGGCGTCATGTTCCGCTCAACCCGGATGGCCTGGTGATGGCGAGCGCGCAAGGTGGGATCGGCGCAGTCCTCACCGGCACCGTTGGCTTTCTCGACCCCCTGGGACGCGCCCGTGTCACCGTGGACACCAGCGGCGCGGGCAACGCGCTGAAGGGCGTTCGCCTCTGGGCCGTCGCGCTGCTTCTGGATCCGCGCAGCCCCGCCGGCTTCTCGCACATCGTCGGGCCGATCGTGCTCAACATCAAGTCCTGACCGCAGTCCTGCCGCAGTCCACCGGGCCCGGGGTCAGACCCCGTGCCCTGACCCCGGGTCCGCTTTGCCCGCGCGGACTCCGCCTCTCAGGACCCGCTCCCGGGCGATGCCGTCTCACCCGCCTGATCTCGCGCGGCCTCCGTCAGCTCCAGGAGCCCCCCGACGAACAGGCTGGAGTTCTTCACGAAGAACACGGTGGGAAGATCCCCGGCCAGATTCTCCAGGCGTTCGGCGTAGGCGGCCTCTTCGCCCGGCTCCGGCGTCGCAAGCCCCATGAAGACCGCATCGGCACCAGCGCTATGCTCATGGATGAGCTCGGCGACGCTGCGATCGCGAGGCTTGAGGATCACCCGCGGCTCGGCCTCGATGCGGATCTCCGGGATGAGCTGGTTCAGGAACGTCTCGGTCTGTTTCCTGCCCGCTTCGTTCAAGGCCAGGCTCAGCACCTCGACCCGAGCCCCGCGCCAGGCTGGATTGCGCGTGAGCAGCCACGCCAGCAGCAGCATCAGGTCTCCGTTGCGCTGCAATCCGCCCCACCACACGTGGATGGTGCGCGCGGACCGCTCGTGGGAAGGGAAGGAACGAGGCAAGACGCGCCCGAGCACCAGCGACTTGTGGAGTCGCTCGAGCGGCGTGAGAAGCCGCAGGAACCGGGCCTGGAGTGCGCTGTCCCGGGGCCAGCCGAGCAGAATGGTGTTGCTCGCCATGCCGGCCATGCCATTGGCCTGCGCCACGCTGACGACGCCCTCCACCAGATCGGCCACCACGTCCACCTCGGCGAACACCACGAGGTTCTCCGCGTCGAGAGCCTCCTGCATCGCCCGCCGATGCGCCGCGAGATCCACGCGGCCGGCGGAGGGGTCCTCGACGAGCAGCTCGCACACCGTGACCACGCCGCGTCCCTGCGCGAACCAGTTCGCGAAGCGAACCAGCTCCAGCTCGCGCACCGGCCCGTCGACGAACACGAGCACATGGGGACGCCAGTTGCGTGCACTGAGCGGACGTCGGGCCAGGCGGACGAGCGCCCAGCGGATGAGGCTCTCGTAGAGGCCGCGCCGGGCGTCTCCCCAGCGCACCCGCTGCTCCCGGCGGGACAGGAGGGTCCAGAGGACGATCTCGGCCACCACGGCCGCCGCCCCCGCGATCGGCTCGATCAGGAACATCGCCACCAGGCAGCCGAGACCGCCAAGGAAGCTCACGTACCAGGGGATCCGGATCCG
>JAFGQW010000094.1 GCA_016935485.1 Planctomycetota bacterium
GATGCTCGCCGGATCGCCGCCATGCTCGCCGCAGATGCCGACCTTGAGATCCGGTCGAGCCCGCCGGCCCTCGTCCACCGCCAGGGCGACCAGTCGGCCGACGCCGATCGTGTCCAGGGAGGCGAACGGGTCGGTCTCCAGCAGGCCCTTGTCGATGTAGTAGGGCAGGAACGAGCCCACGTCGTCGCGGCTCAGTCCGAACGTCATCTGGGTGAGATCGTTGGTGCCGAAGCTGAAGAACTGGGCGCGGCGGGCCACCTCGCCGGCGGTCAGCGCGGCCCGCGGCACCTCGATCATGGTGCCGACCAGGAACCGCAGTGGGCGGCCCCGCTCCTGGCGGATCGTTTCGTAGACCTCCATGACGTTGCGGGCAAGGCAGTCGAACTCGGTGACGACGCCGACCAGCGGGATCATGATCTCCGGGTGCACGTCCACGCCCTGCTCGGCCACGTTGCAGGCGGCTTCGAGGATGGCGCGGACCTGCATCCGGTAGATCTCGGGGAACGTGATGCCGAGCCGGCAGCCGCGGTGGCCGAGCATCGGGTTGAGCTCGCGCAGGGCGGCGACCTTCGCCGCCACCGCCTCCACGCTCACGGCGAGCCGCTGGGCCATCTCCTCCTGGGCCCGCGCATCTTCCGGCAGGAACTCGTGGAGCGGCGGATCGAGCAGGCGAATGGTCACGGGCAGCCCGTCCATGGCGCGGAAGATGCCCTCGAAGTCGCCGCGCTGCATGGGCAGGAGCTTCGCCAGCGCCTTCTCGCGGTCGGGCGTGTTCTCGGCGAGGATCATCTCGCGCATCGCCCAGATCCGTTCCTTCTCGAAGAACATGTGCTCGGTCCGCGTCAGGCCAATGCCCTCGGCGCCCAGTTCGCGCGCCTTGACCGCGTCGCCAGGCGTGTCGCAGTTGGTCCGGACCTTCAGGGTGCGGATGGCATCGGCGAACTTGAGCAGATCCTCGAAGTCGCCCGAGATCTCCGGCGGGATCGTGGCGACCTCGCCCCGGTAGACCTCGCCGCTCGTGCCGTCGAGACTGAGGAGGTCCCCCTCGCGGACGGCCGTGCCGTCTTCGGTCCGGAAGGACCGGTGGTCGGGCGCGATCTGGATCTGGGCGCAGCCGACGATGCAGCACTTGCCCATCCCGCGGGCCACGATGGCGGCGTGGGACGTCATGCCGCCGACGGCGGTGAGGATGCCCTGGGCGGCGTGCATGCCGCCGACGTCCTCGGGGCTCGTTTCGCGGCGCACCAGCAGGACCCGCTCGCCGCGGGCGGCGCGGGCCTCGACGTCCCGGGCGGTGAAGTAGACGTGTCCGGAGGCGGCCCCGGGGGAGGCCGGCAGCCCGCGGGCGATGACGGTCCTGGGCGCCGCCGGATCGAAGCTCGGATGGAGCAGCACGTCGAGGTCCTCGGGCCGCACGCGGGTCACGGCCGTCCGCTCGTCGATCAGCTCCTCCTTGACCATCTCGACCGCGCAGCGCACCGCCGCAACCGGGGTCCGCTTGCCGCGGCGGGTCTGCAGGATGTAGAGCTTGCCCTCCTGGATGGTGAACTCGATGTCCTGCATGTCCCGGTAGTGCCGCTCCAGGGTCTCCTGATGGCGGCAGAGCTCCCGGTAGCTGTCGGGCAACACGGCTTCGAGCGTCGCGATCGGCTCGGGCGTCCGGATGCCGGCGACCACGTCCTCGCCCTGGGCGTTGATCAGGTACTCGCCGTAGAAGACCTTCTCGCCGGTGGCGGGGTTGCGCGTGAAGCACACCCCCGTGCCCGACGTGTCGCCCATGTTCCCGAAGACCATGGCCTGCACATTGACCGCCGTGCCCAGCAGGCCCGTGATCCGGTTGAGGGCGCGGTACTTCACCGCCCGCGGGTTCGACCAGGACCGGAAGACCGCCTCCACGGCCATCCGGAGCTGCTCGCGCGGCGCCTGCGGGAAGGCCTTTCCGGTCTTCTGCTCGAAAACCGCGCGGTAGCGCTGGGTCAGGTCCCGCAGCTCCGCCGTCGTCAGCTCGGTGTCGGCGGTCTTGCCCGTTTCCTCCTTGAGCGCCTGCATCTCGGCCTCGAACTCGGCATGCTCCACGCCCATGACGACGTTGCCGAACATGTTCACCAGCCGGCGGTAGGCATCCCAGGCAAAGCGCTCGGTACCGGCGGCCTCGACCAGCCCCTGGACGGACTCGTCATTGAGCCCGAGGTTCAGGATCGTGTCCATCATGCCCGGCATGCTGTCGGCGGCGCCGCTCCGGACGCTCAGCAGCAGGGGTCGCTCCGGCGCCCCGAATCGCTGGCCCATCTCCTCCTCGAGCCGCCCGAGGTAGCGTTCCACCTCCTCCCACAGGCCGGCCGGCAGCCGGTTGTGGTTCGCGATGAACGCAGCGCACTGCTCGGTGGAGAGGGTGAATCCGGGCGGAACCGGGATGCCGAGGCGCGTCATCTCCGCCAGGTTCGCGCCCTTGCCGCCGAGGAGCTCCTTCATGGAGGCGTTGCCCTCGGTCTTGTCCTTCGCGAAGAAATAGACGGGTTGGCTCATCGTGCTTGTTCCTGGTCCTCTTCCTGTGGATCGCCGGTCGCGGCGCTCTCCGCCAGCGCCTTGCGGAGCGACGAGCTCACGGAATCGATGTTCAGCAACCGCCAGCGATCGGTCGCCGTGATCTTCTGGATCGATGTGGCGGGCGGCATCTCCTGCGTTGGGGGCACCTCGAAGGCAACGGTGAACGTCCGGTCCCGGACCCGGATGAGTGTGGCGATGTCGGCCACCGGGACCTCGACCGGGATGATGTCGCCGGTCTCCAGGTCCTCCCACCAGACCCACACGACCGGCTCGTTCACCAGCCGGAAATCGGCAAAGTGGGGGCCCTTCCTGAGCCGGATGACCACCTGGGGAGGCGTGGTTCCCGGCACGGGCGCCGTCGCCCCGGTCTCGGCCTCCAGGAACAGGTCGACGAGCTCGCGGTTGGCGGCCAGAAACCGATCCCGGCCGAGGTGGTATTCCGCGAGGCTGACCGGGTGCTCCCGCTTGAGCTGGTCCGAGAGGCACAGGTACTCGTAGTGGGCGTTCTCGGCCCGGAAGGCCCGGCGGTAGGTCTCGACGGCGGCGGCGGGCGTCGACCAGTCGAGCTCGCCGAGCAACGGGGGGGGCGGGGCCGGGCAGAAGAGCGCCCCGAGGCAGGCGCAGCCCCCGCCGAGCGCGACCGCTGCCGCGAGCAAGAAACCGCGCACGAGGTGCAAAAAAGACCCCTCCTCAGCTCGACCGATCCGGACGCCGGCGCGTCGGAGGATCTCCTCGCCGACGGCGAACTATAGCACCGCCGTGCCGCGGTTGAAACCGACTCCCGGCGCCTTCCGCGCACGGAGCGTCCCGCGGTCGCGGGACGGCGAGATCCTTGACCCGGAGGGTCTTCCTTTCTACCCTGACGTAGCCTGGGCCCGGGGACCACGGCGGGGCCGGGCTCTCGGGCTCCAGGCGGTGGCTGGCGCCGCGTTCCCCGGCGGATGCCGGGATTCGACCTCTCTCCCGCGTCGCGCGCGGTGCGCCTGCAAGGAAACGAGTCTGCGCGATGTCGCAATCCGGCCGGCTGAAACTCGGCGATCTCCTCCTCCAGGAGGGGGTGATCGACACGGTGGCCGTGGACCAGGCGCTGCGCTACCAGTACGAGCACAAGGTCCGGTTCGGCGAGGCGCTGGTCGCGCTCGGGCTGGCGGACGAGGTGTGCGTCGCGCGGGCGCTCGCGCGCCAGGCGGATCTTCCGTTCGTGGACCTGAGCAAGGGCAAGATCCGTCCCGAGGTGCTCGCCACCATCGACCGGGCGGTGGCGGAGGAGTACCGGATGCTGCCCATCAAGATCTCCGGCGGCGTCGTGTTCGTGGCGATCGCCGATCCGGTGGATGCGCTCAATGCCGACAGCCTGAGCTTCCTGCTGGGGCGCGAGGTGCGCTGCGCGCTCGCCGCGCCTTCGGCGCTGCGGGCGGCGTTCAAGACGCACTACGACCTCGAGGCGGGCCCGGCCCGGCCGGGCAGTCCGGCGCGCGCGGCGGCGGCGGCGCTGGCGGCGCCACCGGAGGTCGACGAGGACGAGGCTCCCATCATCCGGCTCGTCACCCAGCTGGCGGAAAACGCGCTCAAGATGCGGGCGTCCGACATCCACGTGGAGTCCTTCGAACAGCGCCTGCGCGTGCGCTACCGGGTGGACGGCGTGTGCCGGGAGGTAGCCAGCTATCCCAAGCACCTGCAGGGGCCGGTGCTGAGCCGCCTGAAGATCATGTCGGGCATGGACATCGCCGAGAAGCGCCAGCCCCAGGACGGGCGGATCAACCTGAAGATCGACGGCCGCGACATCGATGTGCGGGTCTCGGCGCTGCCGTCCACGCACGGCGAGAGCATCGTGCTGAGGCTGCTGGACAAGGAGACCGGGCTCGTGAGCCTCGAGCGGCTCGGCTTCCATCCCGACGACATGAAGCGCTTCCACCGCATCATCCAGCGGCCCAACGGCATCTTCCTCGTCACCGGGCCCACCGGCAGCGGCAAGACGACGACCCTGTATGCGGGCTTGAAGGAGCTGAACCGGCCGGACGTGAAGATCATCACCGCGGAAAACCCCGTCGAGTATCACCTGCCCGGGGTCAACCAGGCGGAGGTGCAGACCCGGGTGGGGATGACGTTCGCGCGGATCCTCCGGGCCATGCTGCGCCAGGCCCCGAACATCATCCTGGTGGGCGAGATCCGCGACCGCGAGACGGCGGAGATCGCCATCCAGGCGGCGCTCACCGGCCACCTGGTGTTCTCCACCCTGCACACCAACGACGCGCCGAGCGCGATCACCCGGCTCATCGACATGGGGGTCAAGCCGTTCCTCGTGTCCTCGAGCGTCCAGGCCGTGATGGCCCAGCGGCTGGTCCGGCGCCTGTGCCCGGAGTGCAAGGCCCCGTACCACCCGCCGGCGAGCGAGCTCAAGGCGGTGGGACTCGCCGCGGAGGACGTCCCGGACGTCACCCTCTACCGGGCGGTCGGCTGCGCGGCGTGCGAGCAGACCGGCTACCGCGGCCGCCAGGGCATCTTCGAGCTGCTGGAGATGAACAGCGAGATGCGCAACCTGATCCACCGGATGGCCTCGACGTCGCGGCTGCGCGAAGCGGCCGTGCTGGCTGGCGGCATGGTCACGTTGCTCCGGGACGGGGTCCGCAAGGCGCTCGCCGGCAGCACGAGCCTGGACGAGGTGCTCCGTGTGACCTACGGAGAGGAGATGCTGGTGTGAGGCGGGCGCGGTGGCGCCACGCCCGCCAGCGGGCCGCCGGCGGCCGAACGAAGGAGATCTGACCCCGTGCTCGACATCCTCCCGCTGCTGAACCTCGTGGTCGAGAAGAACGCGAGCGACCTGCACCTGGCGGTGGGCCGGCCGCCGACCGTGCGGCGGTACGGTCGGCTCATCGACGTCAAGGGCGCGCCGCTCACCCCGGAGGACACCGCGCAGCTGGTGAGCCAGATCATCCCGGAGCGCTGCCGGCGCGAGCTCGAGGAGGTCGGCACCACCGATTTCGCCTACGCGCTCGCGGACAAGGGGCGCTTCCGCGTGAGCGCGTTTCACCAGAAGGGCTCGATCGGGGTCACGCTCCGGCTCATCCCCTCCAAGCTGCTCAGCTTCGAGGAGATCTGCCTGCCGCCGACCGTGAAGGAGCTGCTCCGGCGGCCGCGCGGCCTGTTGCTCGTCACCGGTCCGACCGGCAGCGGCAAGACCACGACGCTCGCCACCATGCTAGACTACGTCAACAGCACCTTCGACCATCACATCATCACCATCGAGGACCCGATCGAGTACTACCACAACCACCGCAAATCCATCGTCACCCAGCGCGAGGTCCACGTCGACGTGCCCTCGTTCGCGGAGGGGCTGCGCCGTTCGCTCCGGCAGGACCCGGACGTCATCATGGTGGGCGAGATGCGGGATCTCGAGACGATCAGCGCCGCGATCACCGCCGCGGAGACGGGTCACCTGGTGCTCGCCACGCTGCACACCACCGGCTCGGCGCGGACGGTGGATCGCATCATCGACGCGTTCCCGCAGGAACAGCAGGAGCAGATCCGCGTGCAGCTGAGCGTGAGCCTCGTCGGCGTCATCAGCCAGGTGATCATGCCGCGGGCGGACCGCCCCGGACTGCAGGCGGCCTTCGAGCTGATGGTCATGACGTCGGCGATCGAGAACCACATCCGCAAGAACGAGACCTTCAAGATCATCTCCTCCATCCAGACCTCGAAGAACCTCGGGATGCAGATGCTCGACGACCACCTCTACGAGCTCTACACGCAGGGGCGGATCAACGAGGAGTACCTGTTGCTCCGGGCGCAGAGTCCGCGGGACCTGCGCACGAAGCTGGGGCTGGGCTAGGCGGAGAATACAAGGGAGAGCGCTCCTTGGCTGCACCGCGCCGGAACCTCCTCGGGCAGATCCTGAAGGGCATGGGCCTCCTCAACGAGGGGCAGGTCCAGGAGGCGCTGCACGTGCAGCGGGCCCAGGGCGGCCCGCTCGGCGAGATCCTGGTCGCCCGGGGGGCGATCACCGCCGATCAGCTGATGGTCGCGCTCGGCGCGCAGGCCGGCATGGAAGTGGTCCGCCTGGCCGGCGTGGCCATCCCTCCCGCCGTGGTCGCCAAGATCGACAACTCCACCTGCAATCTCTTTCGCGTCGTGCCGGTGCGCGAGCAGGACGGCGTCCTCGTCGTGGCCATGGCCGACCCGATGAACGCCGGCATTCTCGACGATCTGCGCTTCCTGCTCAACCAGGAGGTCCGCGGCGTCGTGGCGCCCGCGGCCGAGGTCGAGGCGGCGCTCCAGAAGTACTACCCGGAGGCGCTTGGCGGCCTGGACCGGGCGGTGAAGGAGACCGCGCGGGACGAGCGCGCCGCCGCGCTCGCCCGCACCGGCCCGCTCGATCTCGCGGACGCGGAGGCGATGGCCAAGTCGCCCCCCGTGGTGAAGCTCTTGAACTACGTGCTGTTCCAGGCCATTCGCGACCAGGCCAGCGACATCCACCTCGAGCCCTTCGAGGACGACTTCAAGGTGCGCTACCGCATCGACGGCGTCCTTTACGAGCTGGAGTCGCCCCCGCGCCATCTGGCCGAGGCGCTCACGAGTCGCATCAAGGTGATGGCGGACCTCGACATCGCGGAGACCCGCGCGCCCCAGGACGGCCGGATCGAGCTGGTGATCAGCGGCCGGCCGGTGGACATCCGCGTCTCGACCCTGCCGACGCTGTTCGGCGAGAGCTGCGTGATGCGGGTGCTCGACCGCAGCGTGGTGAGTCTCGATCTACAGAAGATCGGCCTGCGCGACGCGGAGCTCGAGGCGATCCGCAGCCTGATCCACCGGCCCCACGGGATCATTCTCGTGACGGGGCCGACCGGCAGCGGGAAGACCACGACCCTCTACTCCGCGCTCAACGAGGCCAACGACGTGGGCATCAAGATCATCACCACCGAGGATCCGGTGGAGTACGATCTGGAGGGCATCGTGCAGGTGCAGATCCACGAGGACATCGGGCTCACGTATGCGCGATGTCTGCGCGCGATCCTGCGCCAGGATCCCGACAAGATCCTGGTCGGCGAGATCCGCGACGAGGAGACGGGACGGATGGCGGTGGAGGCGTCGCTGACCGGCCACGTGGTCTTCTCGACGCTGCACACCAACGACGCACCGAGCGCGATCACCCGCATGATCGATATCGGCGTGGAGTCGTTCCTGCTCGCGGCCACCCTGGAGGCGGTGGTGGCCCAGCGCCTGGTGCGCAGGATCTGCCCCGACTGCAGCGCGGAGTACACGCCCTCGCCGGACGTGCTCGCGGAGCTCGGGTTGACCCCGCGCGAGGTCGCGGGGCGCACGTTCCGCTACGGCAAGGGGTGCGCGGCCTGTCACCACACCGGCTACCGCGGCCGGCACGCGATCTTCGAGATCCTGCTGGTGAGCGAGCGGCTGCGCCAGATGATCACCGAGAACCTGAGCACGGACCGGATCCGGGAGGCGGCGCTGGAGGAGGGCATGCGGACGCTGCGGGACGCCGGGTTGCTCGCGATCTACGACGGCATCACCACGGTGGAGGAGGTCATCCGGGCCACGGTGGCCGAGACCTGAGGGCCCGCGCAAGAATAGCTTCCGGTTTTCGCGGCTCTTCTCGCCCAGGTCCGCGCGGCGGAAAGCCAGTGGAATCTCTGATTCGAACCGGCTTCCCGCCCCACGAACCTGAACGAGAATCTCGCGGCGAAACCCGGGAAGTGATCCTTGCGCGAACCCTGAGGACGGCCGGACGCGCCGCGGCCGGACCGGGGCTTCCCGCCGCCGGCGGCGGCGCGGGCCGGCGGTCTCTTGGGCGCGAAACGAGAGCGAGAGCGATGGCGAAGAAGAAGACCCAGGCGAAGTACTTCGACCCCCTGGCCCGGCGGCCCGAGGAGAAGCGGGCGATCCGGCGCGGCGGGCACGTGTCGGCCAAGGTGGTCACCCGCTTCAGCACCCAGCTCGCCACGCTGCAGGAGGCCGGGCTGCCGATCGTCCGGAGCCTCAAGATCCTCGAGGGCCAGCTGCGCCCCGGGCGGATGAAGATGATCGCCGGCGCGGTGGCCGAAGACGTCGAGGGCGGGGCGAGTCTCAGCGAGGCGATGGCCAAGCACCCGGCGGCGTTCGACAACCTCTACGTGCAGATGGTGCGCGCGGGCGAGGCGGGCGGCATGCTGGACAAGGTGCTGCGGCGGGTGGCGGACTTCAAGGAGAAGGCCGAGAAGCTGCGCACCCAGATCAAGGGGGCGATCACCTACCCGATCTTCGTGATCCTGTTCGCGCTGGGCGTGATCTTCTTCATCACCACGGTGGTGGTGCCGCAGTTCGAGAAGATCTTCCGGGATCTCGGCAGCGACGAGCTGCCGCGGGCGACCCAGCTTCTGCTCGGCCTGAGCAACTTCCTGCAGAAGCACTGGTACGTGGTGCTGGCAATCCCGGTGCTCGTCTACCTCGTCTTCAAGATGGTGCGCCGGTCGGCCCGCGGCCAGCTCGCGACCGACCGCTGGTCGCTCCGGCTCCCCCGGCTCGGGGGGATCAACCGCAAGAACAAGATCGCGCGGGTCGGCCGGACGCTGGGGACGCTGATCGCCAGCGGCGTGCCGCTGCTCGATGCGCTCGAGATCACGCGCAACGGGGTGGGCAACCGGGTGATCGAGCAGGCGCTCGACAAGGTGAAGTCGGCGGTCCGCGAAGGCGAGGGGATCGCCGAGCCCATGGGGGAAACGCGCCAGTTCGATGACATGGTGGTCAACATGGTGGCGGTCGGCGAGGAGACCGGCGAGCTGGACCGGATGCTGCTCCGGGTGGCGGACACCTACGAGTACGAGGTGGACATCGAGGTGGCCGGGCTGGTGCGGCTGCTCGAGCCGCTGCTCATCATCCTGGTGGGCGGCATCGTGGGGTTCATCCTGTTCGCGGTCTTCCTGCCGCTGCTCGAGATCATCAAGAAGCTGGGTGCTTCGGGCTGAGCGCGGCCGGGCGACGGATGCCTGGCGCGCGCCCGACGGGAGGCGCCATGACGGCTTTTCCCCTGCCGCGGCCGACCCGGAGCTTCCGCGTGACGCTGCGCCGCAGCCTGATTCGCGGCTCGCTCCGGCGGCAGATCCTGCTGGCGGTGGTGCTGATCAATCTGGCCCTGATCGCGGTGGTGTGGGCGCTGTTCCTCTACTACGAGAACGAGCGCAACGAGAAGCTCCTCGAGATCGCCCGGGAGGACGTCGATCGCAAGGTGCAGCAGTTCCGGGACGTCTACCTCGGTTTCCTGAGGCGGGCGGTGTCTCCGGCCGTCAGCGTGCCGGCGCTCATCCGCTGGTCGGGCTGGCTCGACATGCGCTATGTCAAGATCCTCCGCTGGGAGCGGAGCAAGATCTACATCAATCCGAAGGGGGCGCGGCTGCTGTCGTCCGAGGTGGCCGACGAGGAGGTCGAGCTCGCGCTGATCGAGACGATGGAGGCCGGCGAGGAGCGGCCCGGGCCCGGCCGGGGCACCTGCATCCCGCTGGAGTTCACGCCCGACCAGCCGTGGGGGGCCATCTACCTCCTGGCGGCCGAGACGCCGCCGCCCGACATCCCGAGCCTCGAGTTCCTGAGCCTGTTCTCGACCCTGGCGGTCGGGACCCTGCTCCTGATCCTCGTGACGTACGTGCTACTCAACCGCTTGGTGCTCGCCCCCCTGGACGTGCTGGTCAAAGACGCGCGCCGGCTCGCCCGCGGCGACTACGCCACCGCCACGCTGGCGCTGCCGGACCGGCGCGACGAGGTGGGCCGGCTGAGCCTGGCCATCGATCACCTCCGCCAGGAGCTCGCCGCCTACAAGGACGACATGACCGGGCGGGTGGAGCGGGCCCTGGCGCGCGCCAGGGCCTCCGAACGGAGTCTCACGATCGCCCAGCGGCTGGCGGCCACGGGGAAGCTGGCGGCGGGCATCGCGCACGAGATCAACAACCCCCTGGCCGGGATGCTCAACATGACCCGGCGGTTGCGGGAAGGCGGCCTGCTGCCGGAAAAACGCGACCAGTACCTGCGGCTGATCGAGGAGAGCTTGAACCGGATCGAACTGACGCTTGGGCACCTGATGCGGTCCACGCCGCGCCGCGACATCGAGCTCGGACCGGTGGATCTGCGCGAGGCCGTGGAAGCCGCGTTCGCACTGGTCCGCCACCGCCTGGTGCGGGCCGGCATCCAGGCCGAGCAGGACCTCGGGGCCGGGCGGCTGATGGTGCTCGCGGACCGCGGCTCGCTGCAGCAGATCTTCCTCAACCTGTTCCTCAACGCCTGCGATGCCATGCCGGGCGGCGGGCGGCTTGGCGTCGCGGCCCGGGAGCACGAGGGCGAGATCGAGATCCGGGTCCAGGATACCGGCTGCGGGATGACCCCGGAGGAGATGGACCAGGCGTTCGATCTCTTCTATACCACCAAGCCGGTGGGCGAAGGGACCGGGCTCGGGCTGGGCATCGTGCACACCCTGGTCCAGGATCTGGGCGGGGAGATCGCGGTGGAGAGCGAGCCGGGCCGCGGCGCGACCTTCTATCTGCGCTTCCCGATGGAGGGGGCGCGGGGCGCCGAGCCTTGACGGAAACCCCTTGCCAAAGCCGGCGCCGGACGATAGGGTAAGGCCTTCCGTTCGACATTCTCATCTTGGTGTCCTCTGGGCGGAGCTAGGGAGTTACGCCATGCGAGTGCGACTGCGCGGGTCGCGGGACCTGCTAACCCTGGTGCTGGTGGCGGCGGCGGCCTACATCGTGGGCCGGGACAGCGCCCCCACGCCGCTCCAGGCGGATACCGTCGACCACAACCGGGACATGATCGCGGTCACCGGGGAGTTCGGGATGGGGACCTCCGTGCTCTACCTGGTGGACACCCGGGCGCGGAGCCTGGCGGTGTACGAGGCGCGGGGTGGCAGCCAGTCCAACCTGAAATTTCTGGCGGCCCGTGATATCGCTTATGATTTGAAGGTTCGCAGCTATAATGACCTGACCGAAGCCGGGATGAAGGTGGAGGAGCTGGAGCGTCGCTGGCGGCAGTTCGCTGGACGGCAGGGCGCCGGGGCGGGTCTGCCGGCGCCGGGCCAGGCGTTGCCGCCCGGGCGGCAGGCGCCGGGCCCCGGCGGCGAGCCTCTGCCCGACCGGCCCGAGGACGGAGGCTCGAAGAAGGAGGGCCCGAAGATCGAGTGAGACGGCGGCGGGAACGCGCCGCGAGATTTCGAGTCGATTCAGTCACGTCAGAGGGAAAAGAAGCCCGCCTTGGCAAGCGGCAAGCGGCGGGCGCCAGGAGGTACGCTGATGGCCGACGAGTTCTATGACTTTGACAAGGCGCTGAACGAGCTGAGCATGGAGGAAGAGGAGCTCAAGCGTCTGGTGTCTGCTGGCGAGATCCGCGCGTTCCGCAGCAAGGGCCAGATGAAGTTCCGCAAGCAGGACATCGATGAGCTCCGTCGGAGCGAGCGGCGGTCGGCCGGCGAGCCGGAGGAGACGCTCACGGACGAGCTGGTGTTTGACGAGGCGGATCAGATCTCGCTGGACGACGAGGAGGGGATGGCCACCGCGAAGATCGACGAGCAAGACACGCTCATCGACGAGGAGCTGCCGGAGATCGAGAGCGATCTGTCGGATCTCGAGGCGGCGCCGCCGGCGGGGCGCACTCCCAGCAAGGGCCGCACGACGGTCACGCGCCGCGCCACGCGCGTCACCCGGATGCGCGAGGCGGATGAGGCGCGCAAGGCCGCGAGCCCGGTCTTTGCCGCGCTCATGATCCTGACCGCCCTGCTGATGCTCTACGGAGTCGCGATCCTGTCGAACATCGCGACCAACAACAACACGGGAATGACCAAGGGCGTTTCCGAATTCATGGTGGACAGCTTCGCTTCGGGCTCGTAGCGCTCGGGTCGGCCCGGGGGCCGGAGTGAGGTCCGGGTGGGCACGCGGTGTGTGGGCAGCGACCCGGCGGTCCGGGAGCGCGACCGCGAGCGGCCCGCTCTGGCGGCCGAGTGCCCGGAGACCCGGGCGCAGAGAGACAAGGGCCGGAGGGCTGACGCTGGTTTCGAGGCGGTTTCCTGTTTTCTCGACGTGGAGTACGCCGGTGTGATTCCGTGGGCGGGACCCGGCTCGCGGTGAGCGGCGGGGGTTCGGCGCGCGCCGCGGGTGTCCTCCATGAGGTGTGGGCGGGAATGGAGCGGCCGACATGGGAGTGGATCGTCTCTGGATCTGGGTATCGCTGTGTATTCTGGTCATCCTGGCCGGGTGCGTGAGCAAGGCGGACTACGACCGGCTCGACCAGGTCCGCCAGGAACAGGATCGCGTGATCGCGAACCTGAGGAACTACAACCGCGAACTCCAGATGAAGCATGATCGGGCGGTCAGCAGCGATCCGCTGAAGGACGAGAGAATCGTGCGACTCGAGAAGGAGCTCGAGATCTACAAGGAGGAGAACGAGAAGCTGCGCGCCGAGATGGAAAGCCGCTTCGCGCGCAGCGACCTGCCCCAGGGGTTCACGCCCGAGCCGTGGGGCATCCGGGCCGAGGGCGCCGCACTGTTCGATTCGGGACAGCACACGCTCAAGGCGAGCGGCCAGGCAGCGCTGCGCCAGCTCGCGCCGTCGCTCCAGGGGCTCAGAATCCGGGTCGAGGGACATACCGATACGGACCCGGTGCGTCACACCAAGGAGCGCTATCCGTACGGGAACCTCCAGCTCAGCGGCATGCGGGCGCTCGAGGTGGCGAACTTCCTCATCCGCGAATGCAAGCTCGACGCGAATAACATCTCGTTTTCGGGCTGCGGCGAGTACGACCCGATCGCACCCAACGACACGCCGGCGAACAAGGCCAAGAACCGCCGCGTGGATATCCGCGCGCTCCAGGTGCTGAAGGAGTCGCCCAGGCCCTGAGTTGCGCCGCGGGCTGGGGCGGAGCCGCACGCGATGAGCTTCCGGCAATGCTGTCGTCTTTCGCGGCGCGCGCCCGGCTTGTACCTGCGGGCCGGTGTTCCCGGCGGACTCGTGCTGCTGGCGGTCGTGGGCGCGCTCGCGGGCTGCGGCGAGCCGACCGGCGCGCTGGTGCCGGAGCGGGCGCCCGATCCGGCGGCGGCCATCGTCTTCGACATGGTCGTAATCGAGCGGGAGGGAGAGGCGCCGCCGTTTCTTCTCGACCGCTTCGAGGTCACCAACGCGCAGTTCGCGGAGTTCCTCGCAGCGACCGGCTACGACTGGAAGCATGCCGACCCGAGGCTCTGGGAACCGGGCGGGCGGTGGCTCAGGCGCGAAGGCCAGGCGGAGGGGGAGCACCCGGTGGTTCGGGTCACCCTTGAGGATGCCCGCGCCTGGGCGCGCTGGGCCGGAAAGCGGCTGCCGACCTTTGCGGAATGGGTGCGCGCCGCCAATCGCCGGGGCCGGGCGGAGTACCCCTGGGGGTCGCGCTCGCCCGAGCAGTACTACACCAACTCCCAGTCCTCCGGCCTTTTTTCCACGGCGCCGGTCGGAGCCTTTCCCAGCGGTCGCAGCGACAGCGGGGCCTTCGACATGGTGGGCAACGTCTGGGAATGGACGGACTCCGTTCCCGAGCTCTGGTCCCGGGATCTGCCCCTGGTGCGCAAGGCAGTACTCGTATACCCGTGGTTCGGCGCGCTGCTTCCCGGACTGGATACGACCGTGCGCCGCGAGCGCGTGATCCTCGATCCGGCCGATCCGATCGGCTTCCCGGGGCTGTTGCCCGGACTGGACAGCCGCCCGGAGAAGATGTTCGACGTGAACTCCCGGGTTCCCGTACCGTACGCCGGCCGCGGCAGGCTGGTGGTGGGTGGCGGTTTCCGCAACCGGGTCATCCCGAATTTCGATCTCGCCGACGTCCGGGGCGAGCTGGTCTACGAGGAGCTCGAGCGCGGCATCTGCTCGATCCAGCTCGTCGAACCGGAGGAATGGCGAGACGACCTGGGGTTTCGCTGCGCCCGCGACCTCGGGCCCGTGGAGGTTCGCATCTTCCTCGACGCGCTGGTGCGCGCGACCCCGAAGGAACGCGGTCGCATCGCGCAGGGTCTGGTGCGCATGGGCGCCGATCTTGTGGCGGGAGAGCTCGAAGGCGTCGCGGCGGGCGCGGATGCGGATCTCGCCGACCACATGCGCCGGATCCGTGAAGAACTCGGACGCTGAGGCCGGGCGCCTGCCGCGAACGGGGCGCGAGCTCCAGGCATTCCTCCGGGCCCACGGCGTGCGACCCCGCCGGCGCCTCGGGCAGAACTTCATGGTCGACCCGAACCTGGTGGCGTTCGTGGTGCGGGCGGCGCACCTCGCGGCGGGCGACCGCGTGCTCGAGATCGGCACCGGGACGGGCGTGCTCACCGAGGCGCTGGCGGCCCAGGGGGCCGAGGTGGTGACCGTGGAGGCGGACCCCAGGCTGTACGCCCTGGTGGCGGGCCGGCTCGGACAGGGCGTCTCCGTGCGTGCGATCTGCGCGGACGCCCTCGCGACCAAGCACCGGCTGTCCGCGGAGGTCGAGGCGGTCCTTCAGGCGTGGGGTCCGGGCGGGTACCACGTGGTCGCGAACCTGCCGTACTCGATCGCCGCGGCCCTGCTGGTCAACCTGTTGCGACACCCTGCGCGCCCGCGGGCGCTCGTCGTGACCGTCCAGAGGGAGGTGGCCGATCGACTGCTTTCTCCGGCGGGAACGTCGAGCTACGGCCGGCTCGGCGTCGAGGTGCAGCTCAGAGCGCGGGTCGCCCGGCTCCGGGACGTGCCCCCCGAGGTCTTCTGGCCGCGTCCCGAGGTGCAGTCGAGCGTCGTCGACATCGTGCCCTTCCCGGAGGGAATGCGGCCGGCTCCGGCCGACGAGACGGCGTTTAGCCGCTTCTTGAAGCAGGTTTTCGGCCAGCGGCGCAAGCGGCTTACGGCCGTGTTCCGGGACCACCGTCCGGCGGTTGTCCGTTTTCTGGAGGAGCAGGGCCTCAAGGCCTCGACGCGGGGCGAGGTGCTCGATCCCGGGCAGCTCGTCAAGGCCTTCGCGGCTCTCTCCGCCGGAGACGCGGAGAAGGGTCCCGTTGCGGATCCGCAGGGTCCGAAGGCCTGACCGGTGCGCGCGGGCGGGGCCTGCGGTAGTCTCCAAGGTAGCGGGGCATCCGGGTTCCGAGGGCTTCCCGCCGGGAATCTCTTGGCCGCACCCGCCGGAATGTGATATAAATCTGAGGATTCTCAGCCGAAATGACCGACCATAAGTTTATGAAAGAGAGGGCTTTGTAGCGATCTGCCCAGGAGGCTCCTCCGCGGGAGGGCGCTTGGGTTCGCCTCTCCATGGGATCAGGGCGTGATCGCGGCCCGCCCGGGAGCGGCGGCGCCCCGGAACGTGGAGGCACGACGGCTGGACCGTGGGATGGTCGCGCCTGAGGCGGCGCGAGCGCGTAGTGCGAGACGGCGGACCAGGGGTTCCGCCCGGACGAGGGGGCTCGGGGTCGGCGGCGGCGTGCGCGATCGCGCTGCTGCCCGGCGCCGGCGCCGGCGGCGCGGCTCTCCGCGCGGGAGCGGCGCCAGGGGCATCGGGAGGAGCGGTTCGCTCTTGATCTCGCCGGATCAGATAGAGAGCATTCGCCAGGCCACGGACATCGTGGAACTGGTCTCGCGCTACCTGCTGCTCAAGCCCTCCGGTCGGAACTTCGTCGCGGTCTGTCCCTTCCACCGCGAGAAGACCCCTTCCTTCAACGTCAACCCCGAGCGCCAGATCTTCAAGTGCTTCGGCTGCCAGGCCGCGGGCGACGTCTTTCGCTTCGTGATGCAGATGGAGAACGTGACCTTCCCGGAAGCGGCCCGGATGCTGGCCGAGCGCGCCGGGATCCGCCTCGAGGCGGCGACCGGCGGGGACCGGGATCGGCTCGACCGGGAGCGCCTCGCGGAGGCGCTGGCGTTCGCGGCGGCACTCTACGCGAAGACGCTGCTGAGGGAAGCGGCCGGAGCCCCGGGTCGCGCGTACCTCGAGCGGCGCGGCGTGTTGCCCGAGCTGGCCCGGGAATGGGGCCTCGGCTATGCCCCGGATGACCGCGGGTATCTGGTCTCGCGGGCGCGGCGCGAGGGATTCACCCCGGACGAGCTGGAGAAGGCCGGGCTCTCGTATCCGGCCCGCGAGGGCGCGCCGGGCGGGGACCGGTTCCTGGAGCGGGTGATGTTCCCGATTCACAATGCGCGCGAGCAGATCGCGGGCTTCGGGGGCCGGGCGGTGCGGGAGGACCAGAAGGCCAAGTACATCAACTCGGCCGAGGGCCCGCTGTTTCAGAAGAGCCGCCTTCTCTACGGCCTGCACCGGGTCCAGCGAGCGCGCCGGGATCCGGACTTTCGGGCGGCACCTTACTACGTGGCCGAGGGCTACCTCGACGTCATGGCGCTTCATGCTGCGGGCGTGCGGACGGCCGTGGCGCCGCTGGGTACGGCACTCACGGCGGAGCAGGCGCGGATCCTGCGAGCGGCCGGGACCGGAGTGGTCCTCGTGTTCGACGGAGACGAGGCGGGAGAGGCGGCCAGTCGGCGCGCCATCGCGGAGCTGGTGCGCCAGGACGTGGACGTGCACGTGACGCGCCCCACGCCCGGGCGCGACCCCTTCAGCATCTTCGAGGAGGACGGGCCCGCAATCCTGAGAAGCGTGGTGGACTGCACCGTTTCGGCCTATCAGTTCCTGCTGGGCCGGGCGCTGGCGCGCCATGGCGACACCGTGGAGGGCAGGGCCGCGACGGCCGGCGATCTCGCGGATGTCCTCGGCCAGACGGTGAACCCGATGAAGGAGGAAGGCTACATCCGTCAGGCGGCGTTCGACCTCCGGACCGACGCAGCGGCGCTTCGGCGCGTATGGCGGGAGCGCCGTTCCGGACGGCCGGTGCCGGCAAGCCCCGTTGCGGCGGCTGGGCAGACGGTGCATGGCGACGGAGACACCAAGGCGGAGCTGGATCTCGCGCTCGCGCTGATCGGCCGGCCAGAGCTCGTCGGCGAGGCCGTCGCGCGGATCCCGCTGGAGCGCCTCCGCGACCCGCGGGTCCGGGCCGTGGTGGGCGTCTTCTATGACCTCGAGGAGGAGCGCCGCGGCGTCGATCCGGCGCGGGTGCTGGATCGGCTGCAGAGCGAGCAAGACCAGGCCGCGCGCGAGCTCGCGACGGACCTGATCCTGGAGGCGGACCGCAGGTGGCGGATGCGCGAGGAGGGGCGGACCGACCGGGACCGCGATCCGTTCGCGGATCTGCTCGCGGGGTTCCTCGATCACCTCGCGCGCCGCGAGGCGCGCGCGCACCGCGAGCGGCTGATGGCCGGCTTGCGGGAGGCCGTGGCCCGGGCGGACCCGCGCGCGGTGGACGACAACTTGGCGGCGCTGTCGGAAGCCTATCGGACGGGCCCTCAGGACGGGGGCCCGAGCGGCGCGGTCCCGTGCGGGCCGCCGATCCGGGTAGCGGAGGCCGAGGGAAGAGAGGGGCCAAGCCGGGCGGAGGATTCGCTCGTGGGGTGAAGTGAGGGAGCGCCCGGTTCCCCGGGCAAGCGTGCTCGGGGCGCGGGGGCTGCCGGCCGGAGGGAGTGCCAGGGAGGACGCCATGGAGAAGCAGCAGATCGAGACGGAGCTGCAGGGACTCATCGAGGAGGGCCGAAAGCTCGGATACCTGACCATCGATCGCGTGAACCGGGTCTTTCCGAGCGAGGTCTCCACCGATGCCCTGGAGGACGTGCTGCTCAAGCTGGACGAGGCCGGCATCGAGCTGGTCGATGAGTCCGAGGCCGAGGAGCGCGCGGCCGAGGAGCAGGACTCCGAGGAGGACGCCGAGGGCGCGGCGAGCGGGGAGCGTCTGGCGGCGGTGTCGGAGAAGATCGACGATCCGGTGCGGATGTACCTCACCCAGATGGGCGAGATTCCGCTGCTCAGCCGGGAGCTCGAGATCCGGCTCGCCAAGAAGATCGAGTTCACCCGGCGCCGCTTCCGCAAGAAGGCGCTCGAGTCCTGTCTGGCGGCCGCGGCGGCTCTCGAGATCCTCCAGGAGGTGCTGGACGGGCGGCTCGCCTTCGACCGGACGCTCAAGGTACCGACGGGCGGCGAGAACGCCAAGGTCGAGCTCGCCCGGCGCATCGCGGTCAACGTCCGAACCGTGCGGGAGATGGTCGACCGCAACCGGCGGGACTATGCCGGTCTCCTCCGGCGCGAGAAGAAGTACGCCCGCCCGTACCTGGCGCGCCTGCTGCGCCGGATGGCCGACCGCCAGCGCAAGTGGGTCGTGCTCCTCGAAGAGCTGTGCGTGCAGACCAAGAAGTTCCGGCCGATCATCGAGAGCCTGCGCGCGCAGCGCAACCGGATCCGGCAGGTCAAGCAGGAGATCGCGGCGCTCGGGCGCCGGAAGTCCGATTTCATCAAGAAGCGCGCGCTGTGCGCCGAGCTCCAGGTTCTGCTGGTCCAGGCCGGCGAGGACGACACCCATCTGACCCGCCGGCTCAGCGAGATCCGCCGGCGCCACGGCGAGTACGACGAGGCCAAGCGGGAGCTCTCCAAGGGCAACCTCCGCCTGGTCGTGAGCATCGCCAAGAAGTACCGCAATCGCGGTCTTTCCTTCCTCGATCTCATCCAGGAGGGCAACACCGGGCTGATGAAGGCGGTGGAGAAGTACGAGTACCGCCGCGGCTACAAGTTCTCGACTTACGCCACGTGGTGGATCCGCCAGGCGATCACCCGCAGCATCGCCGACCAGGCGCGCACCATCCGCATCCCGGTGCACATGATCGAGACGATGTCGAAGCTGCGCAACGTGACGAAGAAGCTCACGCAGAAGAATGGCCGCGAGCCGACCATCGAGGAGGTGGCGCAGGCGACCGACATCTCCGTGGACGAGACCAAGCGGGTGATGAAGATCGCCAAGCATCCGATCTCGCTGGATCGTCCCATCGGCGAGAGCGACGACAGTTACTTCGGGGATTTCATCGAGGACCAGGGGGCGGAGTCGCCGGTGAACGCCGCGGCGCACGAGATGCTCAAGGACAAGATCGAGAAGGTCCTGCACACGCTCACCTACCGCGAGCGGGAGATCATCAAGTTGCGCTACGGGATCAACGACGGCTACACCTACACGCTCGAGGAGGTAGGACGCATCTTCAAGGTCACCCGCGAGCGGGTGCGGCAGATCGAGGCCAAGGCGGTCCGCAAGCTTCAGCATCCGGTCCGGAGCCGGAAGCTGGAGGGTTTTCTCGACGGGACGTTCTGACGTGTGCCTCCGGCGACCGAACCGTTGCGGGCCGCGGGCTCTGCCCCTGCCACGAGGCAGGGGTTTTTTTGTGGGCGTCGCGGCGGCGCGCTGCGCGCGGGTGCGGCTGAACACACGCGGGGTCGGCGGCGGATCCAGACCGTCGGGCGGCCCGCGACTGGGTGAATCGCCATGAAGAAGACGCTCAAGAGGCTGACTGTATTGCAGGAGATCGACGCGCGGATCCATGCGCTCCGGCTGCGCCGCGACGAGATTCCACGTCAGATCGAGGAACAGGTCGGCGCGCTCGAGCGCGCCGAGGCCCGGTTCCGGGCGCTCGAGGAGCGCGCCCGCGACGTGCGTCGGACGCTGGACTCAAAGACCCTGGAGCTCCGGGCGCTCGAGGAGAAGACCTACCAGAAGGAGGTGCAGCTCAACACGCTGCGCACCAACGAGTCCTACCGGGTGATGCTCCGGGAGATCGCGGGGCTCAAGGCCGACGGCTCGCGCATCGAGGACGCCATCCTGGAGCTGAGCTACGGACTCGACGAGCTGGGCGGCACGCTCGCCGCGGCGCGGAAGGACGTGGACGCTGCGCGGCGCGAGCACGAGCAGCGCCAGGCGGAACTGAAGGAGCGGGCCGGAGGTCTGGATCGCGAGATCGAGGCGCTCGCGGCCGAGCGCCGGGCGCGCGCCGCCGGGATCGACGCCGGGACGCTGGCGCTCTACGACCGGATTCTCGCCCGGCGCCAGAGCCACGCGCTCGCCGCCGTCCGGGACCAGCACTGCCAGGGCTGCCAGATGAAGCTCACGCTGCACGAGATGACGCAGCTTCTGTCGTGCAAGGAGCTGCTCAGCTGCCGGACGTGTTCCCGCCTCCTCTACCTCGAGGAGGTGGTGGATTCCGTGGGGGCGTGAGCGGGGCGACGGCGCGGCGGTCCGGGGCGGGATCGAGGTCCCGGCCGGATCCCGGCCCTTGACCCCAACCGCAAAGCCACCCACCATTTGTGGGTCTGCCGGGAGAGACGTCCCCGGGTCGGTGCGGGGATCGAGCGCGGTTGCGGACGATCCTGGCGGGCGGAGTCTTCGCGGGGAAGCCCCGCTGCCGGACGTCGCGCGGAAGGAGGAGGCCGCCCGGGCCGCCGGCGGCCGGAGCCCGTCCGCGATTTCGAGATTCATGGAAGTGGGCCGGGCGACCGCGGCGGACGCTGCGTCCGTCGAGGAAAGTCCGGGCTCCAAAGGGCAGGGTGGTGGGTAATGCCCACCGGGAGTGATCCCAGAGCCAGTGCAACAGAAAGGATACCGCCTCGCTTGCGAGGTAAGGGTGAAATGGTGGAGTAAGAGCCCACCAGCGGGGGGAGCGATCCCTCCGGCTCGGTAAACCTCACCCGGAGCAAGGCCGAATAGGGAAGGACGAGGCGGCCCGCCTCCTCGTCGGCCGCCGGGCAACCGGCGCCGACTACTTCCGGGTAGGCCGCTCGAGGCAGCCGGTGACGGCTGTCCCAGAGAAATGGTCGCCGCCGCCCCTCGGGGCGGGACAGAACCCGGCTTACAGGCCCACTTCCTTGTCTTTCTCCGCCCCCCGGGGGGGGCGCATCGGGCGGCGTCCGGAGCCGCCAGCCCGCGGGCCGTCCCCGCGCAGGAAAGACGTCATATCATGGACTGGACCAACCTCTATTCCATCGTGCTGATGATCGTCGGCATCGGCGTCATCATCTTCGTCCACGAGCTCGGCCACTACCTGGTCGCGAAGTGGGCGGACGTCAAGGTCGAGGCGTTCAGCCTGGGCTTCGGTCCGGCGCTCTTCCAGCGACGGATCGGCGAGACGGTCTACAAGCTGTGCGCGATCCCGCTGGGCGGCTACGTGAAGATGACCGGCGAGACGCCGGGCGGGCCCTCCTCGGACGACCCGCGCGAGTTCGGCGCGAAGAGCGTCGGGGTGCGCGCGGCGATCATCAGCGCCGGCGTGGTGATGAACCTCCTGCTGGCGTGCGTGGCGTTTCCGGTGGTCTTCAGCCTCGGCGTGCGCATGGACGCGCCCGATGTCGGTAGCGTCGTGAAGGGCACGCCGGCCTGGTCTCAGGGGCTGGAGAGCGGGGACCGCGTGGTCGCGGTCAACGGTGCGGCGGTGCGCTCCTTCGACCACCTCCTCTTCGAGATCGCACTGAGCGATGGCCCGCTCCGGCTGGAGGTGGAGCGCGCCGGCCGGCGGACCACCGTGGAGGTGGCGGCCGAGTACGACGGGGACATCGGGGTGCCGCGCATCGGGGTCAGGCCCGCCACGGAACTGTGGGTCACGCCGCGCGGACGCGGCCCGGTGGCCGGCCTGGACGGGCCGGCGAAGGTGCTCCGCCTGAACGGCATTGAGGGGACGGACGCCGATCGCATCCGGGAGCTCGTGGACGGGGTCTCGGCGCGCAAGCCGGTCGACATGGAGCTGGTCGTGGAGCGCGCCGGTGCGGCCACCACGCTCCGGTTTGAGGCGCGGATGGTGCCGACCGAGGGCTGGTTCCTGGGCATCCAGTTTCCCGGCGCCGCCACGGTGCGCGCGGTGCGAGCCGTCGGCCCGTTCCTGGATCTCCGGGCCGGGGACCGGATCGTGTCCGTGGCCGGCCGGCCGGTGAACAACGAGGTCGCGGTGCTCGAGAGCGTGCTCGCGGCGCCGGCCGGTCCCGTGGCGATGCACGTGGCGCGGGGGGCGGCGCCGGAGAAAGTCGAGCCGATCGAGGTGGCGGCGCTGGCCGATCCGGCGACGCGCCGTGCCGTGATGGAGAACCTGGCGTTCGAGGATGGCAGCGGTGGGACCGTCGTCGTTCCCATCGAAGGAGAGGCCGCGGCCGCCGCCGGCTTCGAGGTCTCAGACCGGATCGTGGCCGTCGACGGCGAGAAGGTCACGAGCGGCGCGGAGCTGCGCAACCGCATTGAGCGCTTCGATCCCGCGCGCCAGCCCCAGGGGCTGGTGTTCGAGGTGGAACGGACCGTTTTCGAGGACGGTGCGCCGGTGGTGCGCACGGTGACGCTTGCCGCCTCTCCGGCGCCCAGGCAGAGAAACGACGCCCTGGCGGAGGTGCAGCTCGGCCACGCGCCGGTGCAGACCGATGTGCGGTTTCCGTTCCCGGCCAGTATCTGGCAGGGGCTGCGCTACACCAAGATCTGGACCTTCAACACGCTGAAGACGCTCGAGCGGATCGTGACTGGCCGGGTCTCGGCCAAGACGCTCGGCGGGATCATCACGATCGGCAAGGTGACCTACGACTTCGCGGAGAAGGGCTTCATCAATCTGCTCTACTTCCTCGCCATCCTGAGCGTCAATCTGGCGATCATCAACCTGCTTCCCATTCCCGTTCTCGACGGCGGGCACCTGCTCTTCCTGGCCATCGAGAAGATCAAGGGGTCGCCGGTGAGCGAGCGGGTAGTCGGCGTGGGCCAGGCCATCGGCCTCGTGCTGCTTCTCGCGCTGATCGTGTTCGTGACCTTCAACGACATCCAGCGCTGGTTCCTGTCCTGAGGGCCCCGGCGCGGGGAGGCGGGAGTCTCGATCCCGCGCCGCCGGAACGCTCTCCCGGCAGGTCCGCGGGGGCGCGGCGGCGCTTGCCGTTCCGGGCTGTGGGCTACCCATCCGCACGCGCCGCGCGGCCGCCGGCGCCGTCCTCGGCGAGCGGCTCGCCGCGCAGGCAGCGCCGGTGGACGGGCACCTCCTGGGTGCCCTGCGCGGAGCGGGCCACCGCCACCAGCGCCTTCTCCTCCCCGGGCCGGATGGGGCCGTGGCAGACGGCGCAGAGCACGAGCTTTCCCTGCCACTGCTTGAGCACGTCCAGGCGGTAGCGGATCGAGCGCGAGAACGGGTGGAGCCGCACGGCATTGAGGAGCTTCTTCTCCTGGAGGCTCTCCACCGCGCGTGCGGCGAACTCCGGCGTGATCCCGCAGGCGTCGGCCACGTCCCGGATGCGAAGGTTCCCGGCGGGGCCGTCCAGGCCCTGGGTGAGGCGAAGGAGCCGGTTGAAAACGCTCTGCTCGCCGAGACTGAGATCGCGCAGCAGGAAGTCGCTGATGAAGTTGGGAAAGAAGAAGCCCCCCTCGGCCAGCGCCACGTAGCGATCGAGCTCGGCGGACGGAATCACGGGGGGGCGCGGCGCTGCGGACGGCTCGGCCGCGGGCCGGGTGGCGGCGTCAGGCTGGGCGGCGACCGCGGGCGCCGCTGCCGCCGCGGGCTGGCCGGTGACGCGCTGGGCGCCCAGGATGACCTCGAACGTCTCGCGCAGTTTCCGGTTGGCCATCGGCGATCACCTCGGCGCCGGGCGAGACGGCCGGCGGCAGGTGCGGCAGACCCGGGCGGTGGCGGACATCCGGATCCTCCTCATCCTTGCGGCGGGGACGCCGGCGTCGGCGCCAGCGGGCTGTACCCGATCGCCGCCCCGCCGCGGGGGGCGGGCGGCACCTTGCCGGGCATCTCCTTGAACTCGAACGGGCTCGAACCCTCCGTGGTGCCGCCCTCGTCGAAGGGCGCCGCCGGCGCCGGCGTCTCTTCCGGCAGGTCCGCCGGCGCGTTCAGCAGCTCCATCGCCAGGCGGGTGTAGTCCTTGGCACTGCGGCTCTGCGGGAAGCAGTACACCATGGGCGACTTGATCAGCGGCGCCTTGGCGATGTTGGCGTCCGTCTTGATCGAGCTCAGCAGCCGCCCCTCGAAGGTGTGGCGCAGCATCTCCAGCATCCGGTTGGAGAGCTTCACCCGGCGGTCGATCTTGGTGGGCAGGATCCAGGTCTTCAGCCGGTGCCCCATCTTCTCCTTGAGCAGGTTGAAAGTGTTCGTCAGATCGTCGATGGCCTTCATGCTGTAGCACTGGGTCTCGATCGGCACCAGCGCCTCCGTGCTCGCCACCAGCGCGTTGATCGTGATCGTGCTGAGATTCGGCGGACAGTCGAAGAGAATGATGTTGAAGAAGTCGAAGTAGGGCCGGAGCTTCGTCTCGAGGATCCGCTCCTTCATGAGCATTTCCTTGAGCTTGATGTCGGCCCCGGCCAGGCGGATGTCGGCCGGCACGAGGTAGATGTTGTGGAAGCGGGTCTTCAGGACCACATGCCGGGCGGTTACCGCGTCGTCCACGAGCAGGTTGTTGCTGGTGAGCTCGATCTCGTCGGGGTTAAGACCGAAGGAGATGCTGAGGTTGGCCTGGGCATCGAGATCGACGCACAGCACCCGGTAGCCCATGTTCGCGAAGCAGCCGGCGAGGTTGAACGAGGTGGTGGTCTTGCCGACGCCGCCCTTCTGGTTGACGACACTGATCCGCTTGAAGGCGACCTTGCCCACGAGCTCGAGGATCTGCTCGAGCACCTTCTGCGGATAGACCCGGTGGTTCTGCTCGTCCCGCCGGATGCCCTTGAGCTTTCCCTCGCGCTCCCATTCGAGCAGCGTGTTCCGGGGCACACCCGCGATGGTGGCAACCTCGCGGCAGGTGTACGTCTGGCTCACAATTCCCTCCCTCGCGCCGAGAACCGACCTGACGGCCGTGGCGCCTGAGACTGGTTCCGCCCACTGCCTGAACAGCCACGGTGGTTGACCGTGATCCAGAGTCTGGACGAAGATCATACCGTGGTTGGCCAGCGCTGCCAATCCCTTTTCCGGACGGATCTTCCCAGGTCTTCCGGAGGGCGTTACCATGGGGCTCGGCCGGTCCGCCGCCGTGCGCACACGACCCAAGTCCTTCAAGGAGCGCATGCGTCAGGAATCCCCTGTCCTCGGGCTCGTCCTCTGGGTGCTTCTCGCGGCGGGCTGCGACGTCGGCGCGCCCGGGCCGGGAGCGGCGGAGGGTTCCCGGGCGAGCCCGGAGGAGGCCCCCGCTGCCCGGCCGACTCCCCCGGGCTCCGTGCGTCTGGCGGCGATCTTCCCGACCTCCGGGCGCTACGAGGCCAGCGGTCGGGAGTCGTTTCGCGGCGTCCGGATCGCCGTCGAGGAGACCAACGCGGCGGGCGGAGTCGCCGGCCGGCCGCTCTTCCTGGTGGAGTACCCCACCCGGAGCGACGTGGAGTCGACCGGCGGGGCAGCCAGGCGGGCGGTGGCGGAGGGCGCCCTGGCGCTCATCGGCTCCAACTCGAGCCTGCTCAGCCAGGCGATGGCGGAGGTGGCCGAGGAGGCGGGTGTCGTGATGGTGTCCAACGTGTCCACCGCGACCGAGCTCACGGTCGGGCGGCCGTTCGTGTTTCGCACCTGCTACTCCAACGACGAGCTCGCCCGCCTGCTGGTGGAGTTCGTCTGGACGCACCTCGGCGGCCGCCGGCCCGTCGTGTTGCAGGAGGTAGCGCGCCTCTACAGCAAGGACCTCGGCGAGGCCTTTGCCCGTCACTTCCAGGATCGGATCCGGTCGAGCGACGATCCGTCCGCCGCGATCCGGGTCCGGCATTACGTGACCATGGAGTCCGACTTCACGCCGCACCTCGATGAGATCCGCCTCTTCCGCGCGGACGTGATCTTCCTCCCGTCGAGCTTCGATGACGCCACGCTCGTGGCCATGCACATGAAGGCCATGGGCCTCGAGGTGACGCTGGTGGGGGGGGACAGCTGGGCGAGCAAGAAGCTCTTCAACCGGGGCGATCCCGGCCGCCCGGCCTACCACACCGACCACTGGAGCCCGGACCCCGCGAGCCCCTTCTGCGCGGCGTACCAGGCTCGCCACGGCATGACGCCGGAGTGCGGACGGGCGGCCCTGGCCTACGATGCGGTGCAGGCGGTGGCGGCGGCCTTGCGGGGGCTCGCGGGCGCCTGGCCGGAGGCGGACCCGGTCGGCGAGGGGCTTGCCGCCGTCCGGCGCGAGCTGCGGGATCGGCTCGCCACGGTGCGGACCCAGGGGGCTTCGAGTCTCATCGGGTTCGATCGGCACGGCAATGGCCAGAGACCGTGCTACGTGTTCGAGGTGTATCGGGGAAACCGCACGCTGGCGGCGACTCTGGAGTGATCCGACGGGGCCGCCCCCGGCCGGGCGCGGAGGGGGTCGGGTCCGGGTGAACCGGAAAGGGCGATCCATGCCGCAAGCGGACCAGGGGCTTGCCACCGCCGCGGTCCGGCTGCCGGCGCTCCGCCGGCTGAACATGCGGATCGTCCGCCGCCTCGTGTTCGCCTTCGTGCTCATCGTGCTGCTCTTCCTTGCGAGTCTGCTGCCCTTCCAGCGCGGCCAGCTCCGCCGGTTCATCGACGACCGGCGGACGTTCCTGGACGTGCTGGTCGAGGCGCGGCGCGGCGACATCAGCCACTGGTGGGTGCAGGATTCGGTGGATGCCCACTGGTACCAGTTCGAGCGGACCATCCTCGGCAACCCGGGCGTGCTCCGGGCCACGCTGTACTATCGGCCGGGGCCGGGCGAGCGTGCCGTCCGGGACGACCACGAGAGGCTCGTGGTGACTTCGGACCCGGTCCTGGTCGAGGACACGTTCCGGGCCGCCCGGGCGGCCGGCGTCCAGCTCGAGTCCTGGGCGGCGGCGGCCGGCGATCCGGGGGCGCCGCTCCTCGCGGCGGCGGACGGTGCCATCTGGATCCGGTCCTCCTCCGGCCAGGGCTGGCGGGGCAAGCTCGGCGGCTTCACCCTGCCCGACCCGCCGCCCGACGTGCGGAGTGTCGGCGTGGAGTCCGCGCACGCGATCCACAGCCGGGCCGGCCAGCGCGTGCTGTGGTACTGCGCGCTGATCTACATCGGCGCGCCGCGCCGTCCGGCGTTCGAGGAGGTGGGACACCTCGTCGTCGAGAACAGCCTGGCCGACGTAGACGCGCAGGAAGCGGCCATCCGGTCGCTCTTCTACGTGCTTTTCGGGGCGCTCTTCCTGGTGCTCCTCGGGGTGCTCAATTTCTCGCTCGCGCGCGACGTGGTGCGCCCCATCCGCGAGGTGCTGGCGGCCATGCGGCGGGCGGGAGCGGGGGATCTCGACGTGCGGCTCGAGAAGCACCGCGCCGACGAGATCGGGCTGATGGCGGAGCAGTTCAACCAGATGGTCCAGGATCTGCGCCGCTCCAAGGTGGCCATCGAGGACTACAGCCGCACGCTGGAGCAGCGGGTCGCCGACCGCACGCGCGAGCTGATGCGCAGCGAGGAGCGCGCCCGCGGGCTCAAGGACCACCTCATGGCGGTGCTCGAGCACGTGCAGGCCGGAGTCCTTGCCGTGGACGCGGCGGGCCGGATCGTCACCTTCAACGAACGGAGCGGCTACTTGCTGGGGCTCGACCCGGCGGGCGTACTCGGCCGTCCGGCCGCCGAAGTGCTCTCGGGACCGGGACTCGAACCCCTGCACCGGCTCGTGTTCGCGCGGACCGACCTCTCCCCGATCTCCCGCGCGGAGGTGAAGCTCGGTCCGCCCGGGAAGGTGCGCGTCTGCCAGGCGGCCGTCACCACGCTCGAGGGAGGCGCCAAGGTCGTGGTGCTCGACGACGTGACCGAGCTGATCTACTCCAAGCGCCTGGTCGCGTGGCGGGAAGCGGTCGAGCGCGTCATTCACGACATCAAGAACCCGCTCACCCCGGTCCGGCTGAGCGCGCAGCAGATGCGGGTGGCCTACGAGGACCGCTCTCCGGATCTCCTCGACATCGTGGACCGGGCCACCCAGAACATCCTGACGAGCGTGGATAGCCTTGAGCGCATGCTCGCCGACTTCTCCTTGCTCTACCGGCGGCCCCGGGCGGAGCCCCGTCCGGTGGAGCTCAACGACATGGTGCGCAGGATCTTGCAGGAACAGGCTCCGGCCGTGGGAGAGGGCGTCGTGGTGGAGGCGCGGCTGGCGGACGATCTCCCCACCATCCTCGGCGACCCTCTGGGGCTGTGGCGCCTCGTGACGAATCTCGTCCAGAACGGGCTCGAAGCCATGCAGGGCCGGCGCGGATCGTTCACGGTGACGACGGCGGCCGTAGCCGGGAGCGTGCGCCTCATGATCTTCGACCAGGGGCCCGGGATCCCTCCGGACCGCATGGACAAGCTGTTCGAGCCCTATCTCACCACCAAGCCCAAGGGCACCGGGCTGGGGCTGGTCATCGCGCGCCAGATCGCGGAGGACCACGGCGGCTCGATCCGGGTGCGGAGCGAGGTCGGCGTGGGAACCGTGGTCGAGGTCGACCTGCCGCCTGGCGCCGCGGCCCGCTGAGCCGGATCCAGTGTGCGGCTGCGCGGCGGTGCGCGGGGCGAACGAGCTTTCCGGGAACCGTCGGTCCGGCCGCGCTGCGGCGCGGCCAGCCGGACTCGAGGGTCCTTCACTTTTCTGGCGCCCCGCGGTAGAACACTTCCGGCGCCGATCCCGGAGAGAGGGGGCGGCGGCCGAGGGGATGCCCGGGACGGGCGGGGACCGCCGGGTCTCGGGCTCGAGATCGGTGCTGGCAGCGGGACTCGTCATGACGGGAGAGCACGTTCCGGCCGCCGGAAGCGCCCTGCTTCACGTGGTGATCCCTTCGTACAACGGCGGCGGCGCGATCCTGAGGTGCATCGCGTCCGTGCTGCGCGCCACGTACCGGCCGCTCCGCCTGATCGTCGTCGACAACGCCTCGAGCGACGGCACGGTCCGCGAGATCGCCCGGCGCTTTCCCGCCTCCTGTCTGGTCCGCAATCCGCGCAACCTCGGCTTTTCGGGCGCCTGCAACGCGGGCATCGACGCCGCGCGCCGGGACGGCGCCGACCTGATCCTCATCCTCAACCAGGACACGGTCATCCACCCCGAGCTTCCCGCGATCCTCGCCGGCCTGTTCCGGCGCCGCCCGCGGGCCGGAGCGGCCGGTCCGAAGACTTACTTCGGCCGTCCCGCGGCGGGGGCCGAGCGGCGGCTGCTGTACGGCGGCGCCTGGCGCGGCCGTCTTCCGCTGCGCCAGTGTCTGCCGGGCATCGGCAAGCCGGATGTCGGCGGCCGGGCGGGTGCGGCCCGCGTGGACTACGTGTGGGGGCACGGGATGATGCTCAGGGCCGAAGCCCTGGTGCGCGTCGGCGGATTCGACCCCGGCTTCTTCATGTACTTCGAGGACCTGGATCTCTGCCGCCGCATGGCGGCGACGGGCTACGAGGTGTGGTACGTGCCCGCCGCCGTCATGTGGCACGACATCACGGACGGGGCCCGGGCGATCCACTCGGAGCGATGGCGCTGGGTCGAGAAGATGAGGAGCATGCGCCACTTCCACCGCAAGCACTACGGCCCGGCGGCGGCCCGCGCGCTCAACGCCCTGACGGCGCTGGCGGAGATCGAGCGGCTCGTCTGGCGCGGGCATCTCAGGGCCGCGCGCCATCTGCTCGCCGCCTACGTCGTGACCTTTCCCGGAGCTTGTCATGCGGCCGAAGCCGCTCGCCAGTGAGCTCGAGGCGGTCTGTCCGCTTTGCGACCGGGCGCACCCGATCCGCCTCGAGTCGGTCGCGTGCAACCTCTGCGGCGCCGACCGGAAGGAGGAGCTCTTCTGGCGGGGGGATCTCGCCCTGGGGCTCGGTGGGAGGTTTCGGGTCGTCAGGTGCGGCGGCTGCGGTCTGCGCTATCTCGATCCCCGTCCGGCGGCCGAGGACATCGACTACTACTACCCGCCGTCGTACGAGATGCACCGGCCGACGCCCGCACCCGGCACGCGCGACGGCTACGCCGCCTGGCGCCAGGATTTCTGCCAGCGCAAGCGCTGCCGGCTGGTCTCGCGCCACCGGCGGCACGGGCGCGCCCTCGATGTGGGCTGCGCGGACGGGCATTTCCTGCGCGTGCTGAGCCGGTGGGGAGAGTGGGACGTGCGCGGCGTGGAGCGCGCGGCCGCGGTGGCGGGCCGGGCCCGCGAACGCCACGGTCTCGACGTGACCACGGGGAGCATCGCCGAGGTCGAGCTGCCCGCGGCGCACTTCGATCTCGTCACCCTGTGGGACGTGATCGAGCACCTGCATGACCCGAGGGGCGCCCTCGAGCGCATCGCGGCGTCTCTCAAGCCGGGCGGGCTGCTCGTGCTGAGCACGCCGGTCTCGAACTCGCTGGATGCGCGCCTCTTCGGGCGCTACTGGATCGGATACGAGATCCCGCGGCACCTCTACTTCTTCTCCATGGAGACGCTGACCGCACTCCTGGCCGCGACCGGCTTCAAGATCGTGGAGACGCGCGTGCTCTTCGGCAGCGACTTCGCGCTGGCCGACCAGCTCCGGTTCACGCTCCGCGGCAGGGGGGCACCGCTTGCGGTCTACGGCGCGGCGAGCGTGATCGCGCGCAGCCGGCCCTGGCGCTGGGCGCTGGCGCCGATCTTCAAGCTCCTCGACCTCGCGAAGCTCACGACGCCGCGCACGGTCGTGTGCGTGAAGGGAGGCTGACGTGGCCATGGACCTTGCGGGCCCCGCGGAAGGCGGGCGGCCGCCGCGCGCGCGCTTCGGGTTCGGGGCCGGCGCGGCGGGCGGCGGCGTGCCGGCGGGCCGGCGGGCGGGATCGGGGGGAGGCGCTGCGTGATCGAGATCAAGCACGGCCTGGCGCCATGCCCACAGACTGCCTACGAGCGCTTCTACGCCGCGCGGACCACCGAGCACGAGCTCGACTACTACCTCTGGCTGCTCCGGCTGCTCGGGCTGCGCGCGGGCGAGCGGCTCCTCGACGTCGGCTGCGGCGAAGGGGCGCTCGTCCGCGCGGTGCGCGCGCGGCAGGTCGCGGCCTGGGGCGTCGACGTCGCGCGCAAGGCGCTGGAGAGCGCGGGCGGCGCGAGCGGCGGTGACCGGGCTGTGGTCCAGGCGGACGGGGAACGGCTGCCGTTTCCGGATCGGTGCTTCGACGTCGTGACCTCGGTCGGGAGCCTCGAGCACTACGCCGACCCGGAACGGGGCGCGGGGGAGCTTGCGCGGGTGCTCGTGCCGGGAGGCCGGGCGCTGGTGCTCGTGCCCAACACGTTCGGCCTGCTCTGGACCGTGAAGCACGCCCTGCGGACGGGCGAGATCTTCGACGACGGGCAGCCGATCCAGCGCTACGGGACGCGCGGGGAGTGGGAGCGGCTGCTGGTGCGGCAGGGGCTCCGCGTCGCGCGCGTCGTCGGCTTTGATGTCCCGGTGCGTCCGCAGCGCGTCCGGAGCTGGCTCGGGCTGCTGGTGCGCCCGCGCACGCTGGGCCTCACGCTGATCGGACGCTTCCTGATTCCGGTGAACCTCGCGAGCTGCCTGGTCTACCTGTGCCGCCGGGAAGGGGGGGCGGGATGACGCCCGGTCCGTGCCGGCTCGCCTTCGCCGCCCGCGCCGTCGGGCGGCGGATGGGGCGGTGGATCCGCCGGATCGCCGGTCTCGGGCGCCGCTCCGCGGGGCGCACGGCTTCCGACTACGATGCGAGATGGCGCGCGTCGCTGCGCGCGTGGCTGGCCTACCACCAGCGCGAGGTCGTCTTCGACCGGTGCCGCTGGATGGGTGTGCGCGTCCTGAAGAACCCGCTCGATCTGTGGATCTACCAGGAGCTCCTCCACCGCGTCCGGCCCGATCGACTCGTCGAGATCGGCAGCTACGAGGGCGGCAGCACGCTGTTCTTCGCGCATCTGTTCGATCTCCTGGGGCACGGCGCGGTGATCTCGGTCGACCGCGATCGGGCGCCGTTCGTGGTGCGCCATCCGCGGATCGTCGAGGTCACCGGCGACTGCGCCGCGCCCGAGACGGTCGCGAAGGTCGCCGAGCTGTGCCGGGGCCACAAGGTCCTCCTGGTCCACGACGGAGAGCACGCCCGGGAGGCGGTGCTCAGGGATCTCCGGCTCTACGCCGACCTCGTCGCCGTCGGGAGCTACCTCATCGTCGAGGACGGCATCGTGGATCTGTTTCCGGCCGGCGGCGCCTTCGGCCGGCTGGCCGCGGGGCCGCTCGAGGCGATCGAGGCGTTTCTTGCCGAGCGGCCCGACTTCCGGCCGGACGAGAGCTGCGAGCGCTACGTGCTGACCTACAACCCGCGCGGCTTCCTCCGGCGCATCCGCTGAACGGGGGCCGGTGGACCGCCTCGGCGGCCGCGCGGTGCCGGCCTACTCGAACACCAGCACGATCGGTCGGGTCACGACGCCGATTCCGCTCGGGCTCGCGGCGTCGAGCGTGACGGCCGCGGCCCACAGGCGCAGGCCGGTCAGCTTCCCGAGCGACGACAGGTCGAGCGTGGCCGAGGCGCGGGCGGCGGCGCTCAGGGTGCCGATGTTTCCCTTGAGGAACGCGGTCAGCACGCCGCGGAGGCTGCCGAAGAACACCGTGTCCGGGGTCAGCTGGATCACGCGCGTGTCGACCGGGATACCCGGCCGGAAACCGGAGGCGGACAGCCCGAGCGCGAAGAACCGGCCGGCCTGTCCGGGCACATGGACGTCGAGGGCGTAGACGTTCGGCGCGGTGCGGCGGCTGACGAGGTTGCGCTCGGCGTAGAAGCAGGCGCCGGTGCGGGTGACGCCGGCGTGCGTCGTGATGGTCTGGCCGGTGATGTCGATGCGGTTGGTGACGGCCGCGCCGACCACGATCTCGCCGGTGCCCGACCAGCGGTCAAACGCGATGGCGTTGGCGTTGCCGGAGTTCGGGGTGACGGTCGTGTAGGTGTTGGTGGCCTGGTCGATGCGGTAGACGGTGCCGCTGGCGCCGGCGCCGATGAGGAGGCGTTCCGGCGCACGCTGCGCGAGTTCGGCTACCTCCTGGCGGGGGAGGAAGTCCGGCCCGCGCGCACCGGCCGGGCGCGGCCCGCCGGAGCCGCAGGTTCCTCCCACGGTTGAGGGCCCATCTCGCAGCTCCGGATGCGTCCCCTGGATCCGCAGCACGGTTCCCAGGTAGCTGTGGGAGCGCTGGTCGAAGCTCCGGGTCAGCCACATGCGCGGCTGGACCGACAGCAGGTCGCCCCCTCACCGGAGCTTCGCGTCGTCTCTCATGACCGCCGCCTCCGTTGCGCCGCGCGATCCCAGCGCTTTCTCGCCCGGTCCCGGAACGACGGCTCCTTCGTCATTCGCCCCCGGTCGAGACGCTCGAAGCCCGGCATGAAGCTGCTCTTCCGGCCGTGCTCCTCCCGAATCTCCGCGGCCAGGGCATTCCATTCCCGGTCGCGTCCCTCCTTGAGCAGGATCTTCCGGGCCGTCTCGAGGTTGCCGAGGGCCGCGCCGTAGTACTTGCTCTTCTTCGCCTCGACGAGCCTGAGCGCCATGGCGATGTGGAGCTTGGCGGCGAGCAGGGGGTGCGACTTCGCGAGCTTCTTCGCCGCCGGGTCCGTCGTGTAGTGGCTCAGGGCCACGAGCTTGGCGCGGGGCGTCTGCTCCACGACCTCCGCCAGGCGCTCCCATTCCTTCGTCTTCACGAGGAAGTCGATCCGGGAAGAGAGGTCGGCACCGTCGAGCGCGGCGAGCGCCTTGGTGTGCCATGCGGCCCGCTCGCCCTTGGGGACGAACTTCATCAGCTCCTCGTAGGAGTAGATCGACGGTCGCCGCCGGTAGTCCTCCCAGGCGGAGGCGAGGGCGTCGCCGCCCCTGCCGAGCTTCTTCAGGATCTGTCGCTTCAGGTCGGGGAGATGCCAGGCGGATCGGTTCGGCCAGCGGTCCTGCTGCTCCAGCTCCAAGCCGCGTTCGACCCAGGTGAGGGCGTCCTCGGGCCGCCGCCGCCTGAGGCACATCTCGGCGAGCGTCTCGCAATCCGCTGGCGCCAGGTCGTCGTCTTTCTCGCAGAGCGCGCGGTAGGCATCGACCTCCCGCCGCTTCTGGTGGATCGTCTTCAGGACCTCGACCTTGCGGCGATGAGCGTAGCTTTCCTTCCCGCCGTCGCCGGACCGGTCCCGCACCGCGCGCTCGAATGCGCCGAGCCCCTTGCGGTCCAGGACCTTGACGGCCTCTTTCTCCAAACCGTGGCAATAGGCGTAGTCGTCGTTCTCCATCCACGAGATCAGCATACCGGCCGTCTCTTCCGGCTCCGCCCCGGCCGCCTGTCGCGCCCGGATCCAGTCGCAGAAGAGCCTCTCCACGAACTGACCGAAGCTCCCGCTGGAGTCGTCGATCTCCGCCGATTTCTCGTAGCATCCGGCGATGAACATCTCCAGGAGCGCCACGGCACGTGCCGCATCTCCCTTCTTGATCAGAGGTGCGATCCGCGTCCGCACCGCCTCGACCTGCTCGACGAAACCCCAGCTCTCGCGGTACCCGACGAACGCGCCGGGCGACAGCGCGTCCTCGATGGCGTGTTCCAGTTCATCCCCTCGTCTCCTGGCCATGGCTACTCCTGGTGAATGTTCCCACCTGCCTCCGCGGTGCCGTACCTGCGCCCCGAGTTCGTGGGCTTGCGCGTGACCGTGATCTTCGGTAGGCCCGCCCGCGGCTGTCTAGACAATAAGCCCCGAGTTTCTTCGCACCGCGAGAGGAAACCCGAAGCTTCTGCGAGCACGGCAGTTATACTCGCCACGACTTCGCGCCACACAGAACCGCGTCGGCCATCGGGTGCTCCCTTCTTTCTTCCTCTTCTTCTCTTCTTCAGAAGCTGAGAGCTGACAGCTGATGGCTGTGGGCTGCGGGCGAAGCCCGCGCTACGTTACGCGATCGGGACCGGGAAAGCCAGGCAGGGCGGCTTTCCCCTTCAAGACGAGGACCACGAGCCCGGCGCCTTTCATCGGCCTTCGCGGCCCTGACCCGAGAGAGCGCCTCGGCGACCGGAGGGAAGAAGGTGGCAATCGCCTGAACGACTTCCACTGGGGCGGCCGGCGCGTTGTCTAGCCGCCCCTTCCGCAGGAACCCTCTCCGCTGGGCCATCTTCGCCGCATCGCTGGCGGATTCGTCCGTCACAGGCCGCGCCCCATCGCATCGAACGTGCGGGAGGTTTGCGAGCCGGGAAACGCGTCGCTCTGCTACGAAGGCGAACGGCGCGCTCGGCTGAGCCGGGCGAGCTGGTCCCAATCGCCGGCGATGAGCGCATCCTTCTTGGCGCGGCTCCATCGTTTGGGCTGGCGCTCCCGCCGGACGGCGGCGGATCGGGTAGGGAGGGACTCGGTGTACACGAGCTTGACGGGTCGGCGGGAGCAGGTGTGCTTGGCCCCACGGCCGTCATTGTGCGCGGCCTCCCGGCCCGCGAGGTCCTGGGTGCTGCCGATGTAGTAGGTTCCGTCGGCGCAGCGGAGGATGTAGATGTGAAAGGACATTGGGCTCCACGGAGAATGTTGGATCGAGGTACAACGCTTCCGTCGGACTGGGGTTTCGGCCCTTCGGCTCGCTTTGCGCACCGCGCGACGCGCGGGGCCACGCTCGCTCAGGGCTCCATTCGACTCGCTTTCAGGTGAGATCCCCGTACGGGAGGCCTGCCATGAGCGAGCGCGGGGAGCGCTCGGCAGAGCGCTCCCCGCGCGAGTCGAATGGAGGCGGCGGGAGTTGAACCCGCGTCCCGAGGTCACGCCGAATGTGAGTCCACGATCATCACCCGCGCGCGCGATCACTGACCGGGGACCCGCGGGCCCGTCGTCCGGCCAGCTATGCCTCCCTGGAGCTTCGCCGGTTGACCGGAGACCGCTGTCAACCCGCTAGCCTGCTGTCAGCGTTCGGCCCACCCGCAGGCGAGGCGAGCCGAACGTGCCGCCGCTAGTTAGGCGGCAAGTGCATAGTTGTGGTCTGCACTTGGTGTTTAGGCTCAGGTGTTTTACGAGGCCGCCTGAAACCTCGGATCGCATCACACTCTTTGTGGACCTGGTCGAAACCGGTGCGCCCCCTTTCCTGCATTCTTGGCGCCGGTCCAGGGGAGCCTCAGCGGTAGGATCGGTCGATCTCCCGCCGGTGCTCCTCCTTCCTCAGCTTCTCGCGCTTGTCGTACTTGCGCTTGCCCCGCCCGAGGCCCAGCTCGACCTTGACGAGGCTCGCCTTGAAGTATATCGCAAGCGGTACCACAGTGAGCCCCTTTTCGTGGACTTTCGCCCGGAGCTGGTGGAGCTCCCGCCGGTGGAGGAGCAGCTTCCGGGGCCGCGTCGGGTCGTGGTTCATCCGGTTGCCGTGCTCGTACTCGGCGATGTTCAGTCCGAGGAGGAAGAGCTCCCCCTCGAGGAACCGGCCGTAGGCCTCGGCCAGGCTCACCTTGCCGGCGCGGAGGCTTTTCACCTCGGTCCCCACCAGGACGATCCCGCACTCGTGGCGCTCGAGGATCTCGTAGTCGAAGAGCGCGCGCTTGTTGCGCGCGATGTTCCGCCTGGCGGAGGGCTTCTTCTCCATGGGCGCGCGCGTCGGCTTCCGGGCGAACGAGGGAGTTGACAGGACAAGGAGGTAAGATGTATACCTTGCCCGCCTCGAGTGGCCAAGCAAATCAGTGCCGAAGTGGCGGAACTGGCAGACGCGCTAGGTTCAGGACCTAGTCGCCTTCGGGCGGTAAGGGTTCGAGTCCCTTCTTCGGCACCACTTCCGGTCTGCTTTCCGGCGGCGAGTTTCCGCCGTGTCTGAGCCCCGAAACCGCCCGCTCCCGATCGGCCCGGCGCGAACGACGGTGCGCGTCGCGGCGCCCGACGCTGACCAGCGCCTGGACCGGTACCTCCGCAAGCTTGTGCCGGGAGCGCCCGCTTCCTTTCTCTTCAAGGCGATCGACCGCGGCCGGATCCGGCTGAACGGCGCGAAGGTCGCGCCGGGGACTCGCGTGCGCGCCGGCGACGAGATCGCCCTGCCGATCGGCCGCGCGGAGATGGCGCGGCTGGCCCGGCGTGCGGCACCGCCGCGGCCCGGGACAGGCTCGGGTGCATCCGTGCTCCGGGTCGTCCACGAGGACGACGCCATCCTTGCTGCGGACAAGCCGGCCGGTCAGACCACCCACGGCGGAGCGGGCAGCCTCACCGATGCGGTCCTGCGCCGGATCGGGCCGAGCTGCACGGCGGCGCTCACCTTCCGGCTCGCCCCGGCCCACCGGCTCGACAAAGACACCTCGGGCGTGATCGTCTTCGGCAAGACGCCGGCCGCCCAGCGGGCCCTGGCGGCCGCCTTCCGGGAGCGGGCCGTCGCGAAGCACTACGCCGCCCTGGTCCTCGGCAAGACGCCGGCTGCTGCCGAGCTCACCAGCTGCCTGGTCCGGCGGAACCGGCCGCGCGGCCCGAAGATGATCGAGGGCGCCGGCGGCGCCGCGGCCGAGACCCGCTACCGCCGCCTGGCCACGAGCGGACGGGTCTCGCTCGTGGAGCTCTGCCCCGGGACCGGCCGGACCCACCAGCTTCGCGCGCAGCTCGCCGGCCTGGGCCATCCCATCCTCGGAGACCGGCGCTACGCCAGCGACACGGCCCGAGCCCTGGCGCGCGAGCTCGGCCTCGACCGCCTGTTCCTGCACGCCCTGCGCCTCGTACTCCCGCATCCCGCCCACGGACTCCGCCTCGTCCTCCGGGCGGAGCTTCCGCCGGCCTTGCGGCGCGTCCTGGCGCGGCTCGAGCTGCCCTGCCCGCGGGCTTGAAACGCCGCCGCCTTGCCGCTAGATGTCCGCGTCCAGTCCCGGGTCGTCTCTCGATCCGCTCCCCCGAGAAAGAGGTTGCCCCATGGCCAAGCGCAAACGCACCGGACGGCTCACCTGGCGGAGCAAGCGGGCCAATCACGGCCGCAAGCCCACGCGCGGACGCACCAAGAAAGAGATCCGCTGACCCCGGACGGCGCGCCGCTTTCCGGCACGGAGCTCCGCCCCGCTGTCCGCGGGCGCCGCGCCCTCGGCGCGCCCCGGCGGCACCGGCCGCCCGCTTCGGATCGATCCGCGCGCGCCCTCCTGGCCGCCCCTCCGGTCAGAACTGGACCTTCGGCACCTGACGTTCCGCCGCCGACTCCAGCTCGAAGAACTCTGCCTCCTCGAAGCGGAACAGCCCCGCGATGAACACGGCCGGGACCGTCTGGATGTGCGTGTTGTACTGCATGACGGAGTCGTTGTAGTGCTGGCGCGCAAAGCCGATCCGGTTCTCCGTCGCCGTGAGCTCCTCCTGGAGCTGCATCATGTTCTGGTCGGCCTTGAGCTGGGGATAGGCCTCGGATACCGCGAAGAGCGTCTTCAGCGCGCCGGTCAGCATGTTCTCGGCCTGCGCCTGCTCCTTGACGCCCTGCGATCTCATGCAGGCTGACCGGGCCTCCGTCACGGCGGTCAGCGTCTCCCGCTCGTGCGCCATGTACTTCTTCACGCACTCCACCAGGTTCGGCACGAGGTCGTAGCGCCGCTTGAGCTGCACGTCGATCTGCGACCAGGCGTTCTTGACCCGGTTGCGCAGGCGGACACACGTGTTGTAGAGTCCGAAGACGAGGAACAGGAGCACCACCGCGGCGGCCGCCACGATGAGAAGGACGGCCAGGGAACTGAGGGCAAGCGTGATCATGATCTCTCCCGTCTGGAAGGCACCGGCCCGGGTCGCTCCGGATCCGGTCCACCGTCGAACTGGCCTCGGACCAAGCGATTCGGGGAGAATCTACCCGAGGGCGCCGGGGGGCGCAAGGCGCAAGGCCGCCCGAGCCAGGCTGGGCGCGCTCGGCCGGGCGGCGCCCGACGCCGGCAAACCGCATGTCCTGCGCCGCCGCGGTTCGCTATACTGGCCGGCGCCATGAACGTGCGCCGCTGTCCGCACCGCGCCCGGGCGAGGCGGGCCCGCTTCCCGCGGGAGCGCTGGATCCCATGAGGGAGGATCCCGCGCTCGCGGTCACGGGCCTGGAGAAGCGCTACCGGGCGACGCCCGTGGTCGCCGCGCTGGACTTCACGCTCGAGCGGGGCGAGATCCTGGGCCTGATCGGGCCGAACGGCGCCGGCAAGACCACGACGCTGCGCATGCTGACCGGCTTCGTAGCGCCGACGCGCGGCCGCATCGAGGTGCTGGGGCGCGACCGGAGGACCGAGGGGCTCGCCGCCAATCGGCAGATCGGTTACCTGCCCGAGAACGCGCCGCTCTACGCCGAGCTGCGGGTGGGGGAGTACCTGTACCTTCGCGCCCGCCTGAAAGGCCTCGACCGGCGCGCGGGCCGCACGCGTGTCGCGGCCGTCCTGGACGCGCTCGATCTCGCGCCGGCGGCCCGACGCCTCATCGGGCAGCTCTCGAAGGGCTACCGCCAGCGCGTCGGCCTCGCCGCAGCGATCCTCCACGAGCCGGCGGTGCTGATCCTGGACGAGCCGACCATCGGCCTCGACCCCACCCAGAGCCGCCAGTTCCGGGAGCTCGTCCTCGCGCTCAAGGGGCGCCACTCGATCCTGATCTCGAGCCACATTCTCATCGAGATCGAGAAGGCGTGCGATCGCGTGCTCCTGCTCCACCGCGGCCGGCGCCTGGCGCTGGCCGCCCCCGCGCGCCTGCTCGAGCTGGAGGGGAGCGTCGGCTCCGTGGTCCTCGAGGCCGCCGGCGCGCCGGAGGCGACCCACGCCGCGCTCTCCGGGCTGGTCGGGCTGGGCGAGATCCGGCGGGAGGAGACCGGCGATCCGGCCTGGAGTCGGTTCGTCGTGCGCACTGCCGGCGCGCCGGCGCCGCTCGAGAGCATCGGCCGGGCGCTCTGCGCGGCGGGCATCCCGGTCCGCGAGCTGCGGAGCGAGGGCATGGACCTCGAGACGATCTACCACCGCCGACTGGAAGAGGAGGCCGCCGGGCCATGAGGGGACTGGCGACCTTGGCCGTGCTCTTTCGCCGCGAGCTCAAGGGATACGGCTACACGCCCGTCGGCTATGTCGTGGCCGGGATCTTCTTCCTCCTCAACGGCTTCTTCTTCGGCGTCACGCTGCAGTCGCGCGTCCTCGTCACGGAGGACCTGTTCTGGCGCGTGTCCGTGCTGCTGCTGTTCGTCGTGCCCGCCGTCAGCATGCGGCTCGTGAGCGAGGAGATCCGGAGCGGGACGCTCGAGTCGCTGCTCACCGATCCGGTGCGCCCGGGCGAGATCGTGCTCGGCAAGTTCCTGGCGGGCTGCGCCTTTCTCGGGCTCCTGCTGGTGCCCTGCGCCGCGTTCTGTCTGTTCACCCACCAGATCGGCTACCGCCACGGAGGCCTCGATCCCGGTCCCGTGATCTCGGGGCTCGTGGGGTTGGGTCTCCTCGTCGGCGCCGCCCTGGCGATCGGCACCTTCTTCAGCAGCCTGACCCGCAACCAGGTCGTGGCGGCCGTGCTCACGTTCATGGTCCTGGTGCTCCTCTACTTGCTGCACCTCGCCGGTCCCGCGCTCGGCGCGCGCAGCGAGCTCCTGCGGGAGGCGACCCGCTACTTCAGCCTGAGCAGCCACCTGTACCGCTTTTTCCGCGGGCAGATCGCCTGGATGGACGTGGTCTACTTCGTCAAGCTCGCCCTTCTCGCCCTCTTCCTGGCGACGGCGGCGCTCGACGCACGGCGCTGGAGGTGAGGCCGATGCCCAGCGCACAACGACCGGCGGCCGGATGGGTGCGCGGCGCGCTTCGCGTACTCCTGGCCGGCGTCGCCGGAATCGCGCTCGCGAGCGGCCTGGTCTGGAGAAGCATCGCGGGGCCGGACGCACTCGCCGACGGGCTCCTCGGCGCCGGGCTGGCCGCGCTCGTGCTCGCGGCGGCGCTCTTCGCGTGGACCGGGCTGAGGACGGCGCACGGCCGGGCCGTCGCGAGCGCCGTGCTGGCCGTCGGGCTCGCGGTCGCCGCCTTCGCGCTGCTCTCCTACATCAACTACGCCGCCGTCCGCGGAGAGGTCGATCTCACGCGCGCGCGGCGGTTTACGCTCGCACCCGCCACCCGGGCGGTGCTCGCCGACCTGACGGCGCCGGTGGAAGTGACGGTGCTGCTGACGCCCGAGGACCTCCCGGAGGATCGGCTCCGGCTCGACGAGGAGCTCATCGATCTGGTGAGCCGTTTCGAGGAGCTCGCCGGCGGCCGGCTCACCCGGCGTATCTGGGGCGCGGTGGAGGAGGAGCGCCGGATTCTCGACTACCTCCGCGAGCTGGGCCTCGAGGGGGCGGCGATCTACCCGCCGGTGGTCATCGTGCGGTCGGGCCGCGCCCGCAAGGTCCTCGAGGAACCGGCGTTCCTCGAGCGCGGCGCCGGCGGCGAGCTCCTGTTCCGCGGCGAGGAGGCGCTCACCAGCGCGCTCGTGGAAGTGACCGAGCCGTTCCGGCGCGTGGTCCACTTCACCCAGGGCCACGGCGAGGGCGAGATCGATCTGTTCACGCCGCGGGGCTTCCCCCAGGTGAGAGCCGCGCTGGAGCAGCAGAACCTGGAGACCCGCACGGTCCATCTCGAGCGGGAAGAAGCGGTCCCGGAGGACTGCGCCCTGCTGGTGGTGCTCGGGCCGCGCCGGGACTTCACGCCGGTGGAGCTCGCGGCCATCGACGCGTATCTCGGCCGCGGCGGCAGGGTGCTGGTGCTGCTCGATTCCCGCGCCGAGATCGACGCCGAGCTCGCGCGCCTCGAGGGGCTGCTCGAGCGCTGGGCCGTCGCGATGCTCCCGGGCATGGTGTTCGACCGGGCGCTCAGCTACCGGGGCGATCCCTCCTGGGTGTGGGTGTCAAGCTACGGCGGCCACGAGATCGTGCACTCGCTCGAAGGCAGCCCCTGCGTGTTCCTGCTGCCCCGCGGGATGCACCTTGCGGAGGACCGGCGCGCGCCCGACGGCCGCACGCTGCGGGTGGCGCCCCTCCTTGCCTCCTCGGCGGATTCGTGGTGCGAGGCCGACCCCGAGCCGCCGGCGCCCGGCGCGGCCTTCGGCCCCGGCCCCGGCGACGAGAAGGGCCCGATCCCCCTCGGGGCGGCCGTCTGGCAGGAAGGCATGCGCGGCGACGGCCTGCCGCAGGCGCGGCTCGTCGTGCTGGGCGACGCCTCCTTTCTCCGCACGCAGAACCTCGAGCGGTTCGACTTCAGCGCGCCCACGCACCTCGACCTCCTGAAGAACGCCGCCAACTGGCTCCTCGAGCGCGACCGCCTGATCTCGGTCACTCCGCGGCGCTACCACGGCGTGCGCCGCCTCACCCACCTGGACATCTCCGACCGCGAGATCCGCGCCATCATGTGGGGCGGCATGATGGGGCTGCCGACGCTCGTGCTGATCGCCGGACTGCTGGTCTGGCTGTGGCGGAGGCGCTGACGAGAGCGATGGGGCGAACAACGTGGGTCCTGGCGGTCCTGGTGGCGGCGCTCGGGGCGGTGGCGCTCTGGGTGCACAGCCGCGATCCGCTCTCGCCGGCGCGCGCGCGGCGACCGCTCGACGTCGACGTGGAGGCGGTGACGGGCCTCGAGATCGAGGGGCCTCACGGGCGGATCGCGCTGCGCCGCGGGGCGGACGGCTGGACGGTCGAGGCGCCGTTTCGCTACAAGGCGGACCTCTACAAGGTGGCCGGGCTCGTCGCCTACCTCGCTTCGGTCCGGACGGAGCAGCCGCTTGTGCGCGGTGAGACGCCCCCGGAAGCGCTCGCCCGTGCCGGGCTGTCGAGTCCGGACAGTGCGCGCTTCACGCTGGTGCTCGGCGCGCGGACCGTGTGCGGCGTGGTGGGGCGGCCGCCGCGCATCGGCGACCAGGCGTTCATGGCGGTGGAGGGGCGCCGGGGGATCGTCGCTCTGGCGGCGCGCGCCGCGGCGGTGCTCTTCGAGCCGCCCGACGCCTTCCGGGATCCGCGGGCACTCCCACTCGAGCTGCCGGATCTGATCGCGGTCGCTCTCGAGACAGAGGGCCGGAGGATCGCGCTCGAGCAGCGCGCGCCGGACCACTGGGTCCTGGTCGAGCCGGCCCACGGACCGGTGCTTCCCGCCGCCCGGGAGCGGCTCTGGCGGGCGCTCGAGCGGTTGCGCGCGGTCCGCTGGCTCGGCGCGGTCCCCGATCCAGCCCGCCTCGGGCTCGACCCGCCCCGGCGGCGCCTGCATGCCGTCGCGAGTCTCGAAGAGGGGACGCGAGAGGAGACCCTGTGGCTCGGCGAGTCCACTGACGGCGCCACCGTTGTGGCCCGACGCGCCGCCATGGACGCGGTCTTCACCGTGGACCGGGAGCCCGTCGAGGCTCTGTTCGCGCTCGGCCCGGAGGAGCTCCGGGACCAGGTTGTCGTTCGCATCCGCCCCGGCGCGCTCGCGGCGGTCGAGGTGCAGGCGCCCGGACGGACGGCCGTCGCCTACGCGTGGGACGGCGCGGAGTGGCGCCGTCCGGACGGGACCGCCGTGCCGGATAGCGAGGCGGAGGCGCTCGGCCGGCTGCTCGGTATGCTGGCGAACTACCGGCTGGAGCGGTTCTCCGAGGCGAGCCCGGAGGACGGCGCTCCGGGCCTGCGGCCGCCGGCCCTCGTGTTGCGTTTCCGTTTCCACGGCCGGCGCGGCACGGAGACCGTTGCCGTCGGGCGCGAAGCGGAGGGCTGGATCCGGCTGCGGCGGGACGAGGAGTCGATTGCCGCCGCCATCCCGGCCGACGTGGCCGGACCGGCACTGGAACCGTTCCTGCGCTGACGCGCCGTCCCCGCAACCCGATGGGGTCAGGCGCCGCGCTTTGCGGACGCCGCCCCTTGCAGACTTTGCCGTCCGCGATTCGCACCGCTTGCGCGCGATCGGGCACCTGCGGCGGCGGCGCCGGCCGCACGGCGCCCGGCCGTCACCGCGTGATCGTGAAGGACGCGGTGTTCGAGATCGACTTGAGCCCGAACGGAGCCGGCGCGTAGAGCGTGACGAACGCCGAGTGAATCCGGATGCCGACGAGGCCCTGGTCGTTCGGGATCGCAAGCGAGGCCTGCCCCTGGGCGACGCCGGACAACACGCCCGCGTAGCCGGTGAAGATCTGCGGCAGCATGCCGCCGGTGGAGATCACCAGCAGCGTGTCCGGCGACAGTCCGAGACTCCGCGGTCCGATCGGGATCGGGCCGGTGCCGAGCGACGAGCCGACCTGGTAGGCGAGGCCGGCGTCGCCGGTGGCGGTGAGTGCAAGCGTGACCCGGTTTCCCGGCCGCGGGGCACCGCTTGAGGTGAGGTTCACGAAGGCGACCTTCGAGACCCAGGCGTCGGTGATCCCGTTGAAGGTGAGATCCGGTCCGCCGGTGACCGGGAACAGGTTCGTGGTCTCGTAGCTGTCCGTATCGCCGGAGACGTACGCATTCCCGGCGGCGTCCACGGCGATCGACCAGGCCGAATCGTAGTCGGTGCCGCCGATGTAACCGCAGTAATCCAGCGCCGTGCCGGCGGCGTTCACTCGCGCGACGAACCCATCGTTCCAGCCGTTATAGGTGAGATCCGGCCCGACCCGCACCGGGAAGCTGTCCGTGGTCTCGTTGCTCTCGGTGCCACCGCACACGTAGGCGTTGCCCTGGCCATCCACGCCGACACCGCCCCAGCCGTCGTCCCACTGCGCACCGCCGATGTAGCCGCAGTAGACGAGCGCGGTGCCGAGCGCGTTCACCTTGGCCACGAACGCGTCCGAGATCGCCGTCGTGTCGTTGTAGGTGAGATCCGGCCCGACCCGTACCGGGAAGCTCTGCTCGGTGCTGTCGGTGCTCCCGCAGACGTACGCGCAGCCGGTGGCGTCCACCGCGATGCCACCCGTGCTTTCCCAGCCGGTGCCGCCGAGGTAGCCGCAGTAGTCGAGCGCCGTGCCCACCGCATTCACCTTGGCCACGAAGACATCCGTCCCGCCGTTGAAGGCGAGGTCGGGACCGACGAGCACCGGGAACTTGTCCGTGGTCTCGTTGCTGCTGGTCTCGCCACACACGTAGGCGTTGCCCTGAGCGTCCACCGCGACGCGGCCCCAGCCGCCGTCGTACTGCGCACCGCCGATGTAGCCACAGTAGTCGAGCGCCGTGCCGGCCGTATTCACCTTGGCCACGAACGCATCCGAGGAAGAGGTGTCGTTGAAGGTAAGGTCGGGACCGACCCGCACGGGAAACGTGGTCTGGTCGCTCTGCGTGTCGCCGACCACGTAGGCATTGCCCGCCGCATCCACAGCGACGCCCCAGGCATAGTCGTCATTGATGCCGCCGAGGTAGCCGCAGTAATCGAGCCCGGTGCCAGCGGCGTTCACCTTCGCGATGAAACCGTCGCCGCCGCCCGAGGCGGTGCCGTTGTACGTGAGGTCCGGCCCAACCTTCACCGGGAAGCCTTCCGAGACCGCGTCGCTCTCGGTGTAGCCCACGACGTACGCCTGGCCCTGGGCGTCGACGGCCACGCCGGCGCCGTACTCGTAGTCGGTGCCACCGAGGTAGCCGCAGTAGACGAGCTGGCCGTTCCGGTCGACCTTCGCGACGTAGGCGTCCCCGTTGCCGTGGTAGGTGAGATCGGGTCCCACCGCCGCCGGGAAGGACGGCGCCGCGCTGTCGACCTCGCCGGTCACGTACACGTTGCCCTGCGCGTCCACGGCGGTGCCGTAGTTGTCGTCGTAGTCGTTGCCGCCGAGGTAGCCGCAGTAGACCAGCAGCGCCGGGTCGAGCACCAGCGTCCGGGTGGGGTCGTAGGCGCCGAGACGGAACCCATAGGTCACCGCGCCGGCCTCCGCGAACGCTGGGCCGACGTCGTAGGCCATCGCCACGGATGCGCGCCGGCCGTCCACCTCCTGCCACGCGACTGGCGGCGCGTCCTCGAAGCCGCCCGCCGGCGTCTCGACCCGGAGCGCGCCGGCCGGCGTCACGAAGGCCCGCGTCAGCCCGCGATAGCGGAGCTGGATCTGCGCCGGGTTGGCGCCGGGCCGCACGACGAACTCGTACTTGAGATAGCGGACCGTGCCGCGGTAGACCAGATCGATCCCGGGCCAGAGGTCCTCGTACACGATCTTCGCGAACGCGGGCACGCCGGTTTGCCAGTCCTTGGGCCGGCCGAGAAAGTAGCTGAAGACGGCGGCCTGACGATTCCGGCCCTCCGGGCGCACGGCGCGCGCGCCGAGAAAGTCGAGCTGGACCGCCCAGCGCTGCGCCGGAGACTCCAGCGCGACGGTCATGCCCTCTGCGGTGAAGAAGAGGGTGCGGTCCCGGCCCTTCACGTGATAGGCCACGGCGTCCGGGTAGAGGCCCCGGTTCTCGAGGAAGAGGAGCGGTGCGTCCCGGAATCCGGGGACCACCGCCGTGAGCGCCGCGGACGGCAAGTTCTGTGCGGCAGCGCCGCTCGCCAGCAGCACGGTGGCGAGGATGAGGGCGAGAACGGATCGACTCATGGGGTTTCCCTTGCTGTAAGTCCTCCCCCGGGGGACACCGCAACCTGGAACCAGCGGCCATCGTCCGCGAGCGTCCGGGTACGGCGTTGCACCCATCATACCACACGCCTGGATCCGCGACAGGAGGTACCGGACGACCGCCTCCGTGCCCGAGGCATCCCGGCTTGCCCCGGGGCGGGCTCAGCCGTCCTTCGGTCCCGGGGCGCCCTTGTCCCGGAGGAACTTGTACGGATCGAACCAGCCCCTGCAGTTGGGTGCGTACCCGGCGATCCAGCCCACCTGGTCGCCCATGGGGACGTTGCCCACCGCTACGGTCAGCACCTCGCCGTCGGGCGTCTTCACCTTGAGCCCTAGCCCCGGAAAGCCGTGCTGGTCCTTCTGGTCGGGCAGGTACACGTAGCCGATGACCGGCGCCTTCACGCGCTTGCCCTTGTAGTCGAAGTTGAGCGCGGAGCCGTCGCGGTAGATGCCTTTGGGTCGCCGGAAGGGGCTGTCGGCGATGCCGAAGTGGAGATGAGCCCCATAGCCGCCATTCTCGACCGAGCAGGAAAGCCCGACCGTGGCGATCTTCTGCCCCTTGCTCACGATGTCGCCGGGTTTGACGAGGATATCCCAGCCCAGGTGGCCGTAGAGCGAGCAGAAGTAGTCGCCGCTCTCGAGGCGGTGCTCGACGAGCACGAGAAAGCCCCAGTTCCCGCCCGCCCCTTGCACCATGCGCACCAGCCCGTCGGCCACGGCGAACACCGAGGCGCCCTCGCGGAACCAGGCGATGTCCTCGCCCGCGTGCCCGCTCTTGCCCCCGAAGGACTGGCGGGGCAAGCTCATGAAGAGCGAGTCGTGATACCAGGAGATGGGCCAGTCGAAGGTCGTGGCCGCGGGATACTCGAGCGTCTTCGCATCGTACTCGTTGAAGCTCGATGGACCCTGCACGGTCCAGGCCCACTCGACGCGGCGGGCGTCCTCGGGCCCGACGAGCTTCTCCGGCCAGGGCCGGTACGGCCTGGCGGCGCTGCCGACGAGCGCCACCGCCGCCTCGAGGCTCGCCCGCGTGAACCGGTCCTTCTCGGCGGCAAGCGCCTGCTCCAGCGCGGCCGCATCCCTGCCGATGTGGCCAAGGCAATTGGCGGCCAGCTCGCGGATGCGCGGATTGGCGTCCTTCAGCCGCTTCACGACGGCCGGCACGACCGTCTCGTCCCCGATCCTCTTCAAAGCGTAGAGGGCGCGCGCCTGGATGGGCCAGTGCTTGGCCTCGAGGAGCGGCACGAAGACGTGCTTCAGCGCCGGTTCCCGGTAGCGGATGAGATTCTCGATCGCCTGGCCGTGGCCATGCTTCTTCGCGAGCTCGGCGCCGAGCCTCGGCTGGAGCTCCTCGTCGGCGCGAACGAGCTCCTGGACGAGCGCGTCGATCTTGTCCTGTTGCCGGGCGAACTCGTCCTTGCGCGTCGAGGCACCGACGGTCTTGTCGCGGGCCTTGTGCTGCGCAACCGCGGCGCCCGCGAACAGGATCGCGGCGGCGAGAAGCAGGATGGAACAGCGCGCGGGCGTGGGGGGGATTCGCATGGGCTGGCGTGCCTCCGATCTCCTCGGGTCCGGTGAAATGATACGCGACGGGTGGAAGGAACGGTAGCGCCGCGCGGGGGGTCTGGCCAACCAGACGCTGCGGTTTTCGAGGGGGGAGGCACTGCCGGCAAGCAGCCCGCACGGCGGCGGCCGGCGCGGAGTGGACCCGCTCTCCGCCGACGGTCCGGCAGCAGCTCCGACGGCGGCCCGCTGGCGCGGATCCGCCCGTCGGAAGCCCCCGCCATCGCGGCGACCCCGGAGCCGTGCAAGCGCCGCCGCGGTGGGTTCCGCCGGCGGAGAAGCCCGGCAGTGGCTTTCCGCCGGCGCTCGCTCTCCCCATTGACTGTGAGCTCCGTTCCGGGTACGTTGACGGTTTGCTGTAAATCCATGCCGTGCGGGTCCGCCGACCGCGCCCGAGCCCGCCGGCGAGAGAGAGCCTGGAACAGAGCATGCCCTCGAGGCCGGGTAGGTTCCGTCCGGACAACAGCTCGCACGCTGTTCCGCGCGTGTGTGACGCCGGCGTGAGTGGGTCACGGCCGGGCCTGAAAGGAAGGCGCTGCAGAAGGAGAGCCACCATGCGAACCGCGAGTTTCCTCGTCGTCCTGGTCCTGCTGGCCGGTCTCGCGACGGCCCAGACCCTGATCCCCATCCCGCCGTTCAACACCACGTACTCGTCGACGATGACGCGTGGCATGTACTGTCTGGTGCCGATCGATTTCACCGTCGTTGGCCTCCGCGTGCCGGACGAGGCGAAGAACGGCAAGCAGAACGTGTGCCTCTATCAGCACACCTCCGCGCCGCCGGCCTGGACCGCGACCGTGCCGCTCACCCCGATCTTCTCCAAGTTCGGCGAGCCGAGCGCGAACATCATTCCCTGCTCGTTCCCGTACAAGAAGGGCGAGTACCTGATCGTGCTGGGGGCGTGCGGCGATGCGGTCCAGCTTCGCAATTCCTACTCGGCGTCGTCGGCGTTTCCGACGACGATCTTCGGCGCCGCCACGACACTTTATCGTTGCGGCACCCAGAACAACATCACGACTCTGGCTCCGCCGCATCCGATCTGGAGCGAAGCGGCCAGCATCTGCCGTGTCGAGGTCTACGTGGCCTCCGCGACGATCACCGGCTCCGGCACGGGCGCGCCGGGCACCACGCTCACGTTCCTGCTGTCCGCGGCAGCCGACGGGGGGCTCCCGTACCAGCTCGGAAGCTCGCTCGGCAACGGCCCGATCCCGATCGACGCCCGGAAGCTCGAGCTGTCCGTGGACAGTCTCCTCACGCTCAGCGTGCTTGGGCTGGCGCCCGCGGTGTTCCAGAACTACGCCGGCGTTCTCGATGCCCAGGGGGCCGGCAAGGCAGCGCTCCACATCCCGAACCTGCCCGCGCTGAAGGGCATCCGGATCTACACGGCGTTCGTCACCCTGCTCGGGACCGCTCCCTCCGGGGTCGCCAGCATCAGCAACACGTTCCTGTTCACGATCCAGTAGGCCGCTGCCGACCGCCGGACCCACGGCTCCCCGCCCGTCCGCGCCGGGGGGCCGTTGTGGCGCGCTCGAAGCCGCCGCGCTATCTCCGCTGTTGACCGGCCCGCCGGGGCCTGCTATTCTCGAGGCTAGACCCGAGACGTTCCAAGGAGGGTGATTCCATGCGTACCGTCGTCGTTCTCGCCAGCATCCTGCTGCTCGCCGGCCTGGCCGCCGCCCAGACCATGATTCCGATTCCGGGATTCGGCAGCACCTACTCGGCCAGCATGACCCGCGGCTTCTACTGCCAGGCGCCGCTGGATTTCACCGTCGTCGGGCTTCGCGTGCCGGACGAGTCCAACCACGGGCTGCAGAACGTCTGCCTCTACAACCACACGGCGGCCCCACCGGCGTACTCTGGCACCGTGGCGCTGACCCCGGTCTTCTCCAAGTTCGGCGAGCCGAGCGCCAACATCATCCCGTGTGCATTTCCGTTCAAGAAGGGCGAGTGGCTGATCGTCATCGGCGCCTGCGGCAACTCGGGCGGCCTCAAGAACTCCTACGCCTCGCCGGCCGGCGTGTTCGCGAGCAACATCCTGGGCGCGCCGACCTCGCTCTACCGCTGCGGCATCCAGTCCAACATCATCACCACCGCGCCGCCGCATCCGGTCTGGAGCGAGAATAACGGCCAGATCTCCCGCGTCGAGGTGTATGTGGCCGCCGCCACCATCGTCGGTTCGGGTTCCGGCGCGCCCGGCACCACGCTCACGTTCCTGCTGTCCGCGGTCACCGACGGCGGGCTGACCTATCAGGTGGGAAGCTCGCTCGGCAATGGCCCCATCCCGATCGACACCCGGAAGCTCGAGCTGTCGGTCGACGGGCTGCTGGTCGCGAGCGTTTCCGGCAATCTGCCGGCGATCTTCCAGGGCTACGCCGGCGTTCTCGACGCCAAGGGGGCCGGCAAGGCGGCGCTGAACATCCCGAACTTGCCCGTGCTCAAGGGAACCCGGATCTACACGGCGTTCGTCACCCTGTCGCAGGTAGCCCCGTCCGGAGTGGCCAGCATCAGCGACACGTTCCTCTTCACGATCCAGTAGCCTGACAATAGCCTCAATAGCCTGAGGCGATGGGGCTTCCGCCCGGCGGCTTGCCGCGGTGCCGGCGGGCGGCCGGAAGCCCGAGATGCGGCCTCGTTTCGGGTCGTCTTGACGCGCCGTTCCGACGCGGGTACGCTCGGTTCCAGACGGAATCGACCCGAGGAGAACAACCATGCGTATTCCCGCCGCGCTCGCCGCCGTCCTGCTGCTCGCCGGTCTGGCCTCCGCCCAGACAATGATCCCGATTCCGGCGTTCAACCGCACCTACAGCTACTCCGCGCACACCCGCGGCTTCTACTGCCAGGCGCCGGTGGACTTCACGGTCGTCGGGCTTCGCGTGCCCGACGAGGCCAACAACGGCCAGCAGAATGTGTGTGTCTACCAGCACACTGCCGCTCCGCTGCCGATCTCGACGGCGGTCCCGCTCACGCCCGTCTTCTCGAAGTTCGGCGAGCCGAGCAGGAACATCATTCCCTGCTCGATTCCGTACAAGAAGGGCGACTGGCTAATCGTGCTGGGCGCCTGCGGCAACGCCAGCATGCTCCACAACTCGTACGGCCCACAGGGCTGTTTCCAGAGCAGCATCTTCGGCCAGCCGACCACGATATGCCGCGGCGGCGTCCAGGCGAACATCGTCAGCACGGCGCCGCCCCATACGGTCTGGAGCGAGAACGCCTTCGAGGTCTGCCGCGTGGAGGTGTACGTCGCCTCCGCCCAGCTCGTCGGCTCGGGTTCCGGCGCGCCCGGCACCGCGCTGACGTTCACCCTGATGGCCGCCGCGGACGGGGGGCTCCCGTACCAGCTCGGAAGCTCGCTTGGCAACGGCCCGATCCCGATCGACACCCGCAAGCTCGAGCTCTCCGCCGACGCGCTCCTGGTCGCGAGCGTTTCCGGCAATCTGCCGGCGGTGTTCGAGGGCTACGCCGGCACGCTCGATGCAAAGGGACTCGGCAACGCCAAGCTCCACATCCCGATGATCCCGGCGCTCAAGGGGCTGAGAATCTACAGCGCATTCGTGACGCTGCGCGGGTCGGCGCCCTCGGGCATCGCGAGCATCAGCGACACGTTCCTCTTCACCATCCAGTAGGCCGGGACCGCCGCGCCGCCGCTATCGCTCCGTCGCGCGTGCGGGGCGGGGCGGCGGTGCCAGCCAGTGCTGCCCGCTCCCTCGCAAGCCGCCAGGAATCGGCCCGGAATGAGACGGACAGCCGCGGGGCACTGCGGTGGGCAGCAGTCTGCACCGGCGCATGATCTCGACAGATTCCATGCGGCCATTGACAGCAGGTGCGGTAGCAGGTACGCTCGATCTTGTTGTGTTTGAGGAGTCGGCGCGAGACGGCCGCCGTCGAGGAGTCCGTGCTCGCGCCCGAGAGAGACTGGGTTCCCTTTCGTCCAGGAGATTCCGGTGCCCGGCTCACGCCGCACGTGTGTGCGGCGCAAGCGGAGATGTGTCGCGGCCGGGGCGCGATCTCGAGGGTAGTTCAAGGAGAGGATTCATGCGCATCGCAGCCGTTCTTGTCACCGTGCTCCTGCTGGCCGGTCTGGCCGCCGCCCAGGCCATGGTGCCGATCCCCGCGTTCGGCACCACCTACTCGGCCAGCATGACCCGTGGCCTCTACTGCCAGGCGCCGGTGGACTTCACCGTCGTCGGGCTCCGGGTGCCCGACGAGGCGAACCACGGGCTCCAGAACGTGTGCCTCTACAAGCACACCTCCGCGCCGCCCGCCTACACGGGCACCGTGCCGCTGACCCCACGGTTTTCCGCCTTCGGCGCACCGAGCGCGACTATCCTCCCGTGCGCGGTCCCGTTCCGCAAGGGCGACTGGATGATGGTGATCGGCGCGTGCGGCGATGCGAGCGGGCTCAAGAACTCGTACGCCACGCCGCCCGGTGCCTTCGCGACCAGCATCTTCGGCGCCGCGACCACGCTGTATCGCTGCGGCATCCAGTCGAACATCATCACCACGCCGCCGCCGCATCCGGTCTGGAGCGAGAATAGTGGCCAGATCTCCCGCGTCGAGGTCTACGTGGTCCCGGGTTACTACCCGGGCTACCGGATCCCGCTGCCCGCGTTCAGCCGCACGTACTCGTCCACCCAGACCCGCGGGTTCTACTGCCAGGCGCCGCTGCCCTTCGCCGTCGTCGGTGTCCGAGTGCCCGACGAGTCGAACCACGGTCTGCAGAACGTATGCCTCTACAAGGATGCCTCCGCGCCGCCGGCCTTCTCCAGCACCGTGCTGCTGACCCCGCAGTTCTCGAAGTTCGGCGAGCCGAGCGCGAACATCATTCCGTGTCTGGTGCCCTACAACCTGGGCGAGTGGATGATCGCGCTGGGAGCCTGCGGTGACGCGAGCGGGCTCAAGAACTCCTACGGACCCGCGGGCTGCTTTGTGAGCAGCATCCTCGGCGCGCCCACGACGCTCTGCCGCGCCGGCGTCCAGGCGAACATCGTCACGGCGACACCGCCGCATGCGATCTGGAGCGAGAACGCCTTCGAGGTCAGCCGCGTCGAGGTCTTCGTGTCCGCGGCGGGAATCACCGGCTCCGGCACGGGCGGCGTGGGCACCACGATGACGTTCCTGCTTGCCGCCCCGGGCGACAGCGGGCTGCCGTACCAGATGGCGAGCTCCTTCGGCGAGGGACCCATCCCGATCGACACGCGGCTGCTCGGGCTGTCGTACGATTCGCTGCTGGTGCTGAGCGTGATGAACCTCGCGCCGGGGACGTTCATCAATTACTCCGGCGTGCTGAGCCGTTCGGGCACGGCGAAGGCGGGGCTGGCCATCCCGAAGATTCCTTCGCTGATCGGTATCCGCATCTTCACGGCCTATGTGACCGTGCTGCCGGCCGCTCCATCCGGCGTGGCGAACATCAGCAACACCTTCCTGTTCACCGTCCAGTAGCCGGCATCGGCCGCGCTGCTTCCGGGCTTCCCGCCGCCGAGGCGGCGGGAAGCCGGACCTTCCCGGACGGGTCCGGAGCGGGGGATTGACTCGCGCCCCGAACGCGGGTAGGCTTCGGCCTGGACCGAAGTGACCCGAGGAGAGGAACCATGCGTATTCTCGCCGCGCTCGCCGCCGTCTCGCTGCTCGCCGGTCTGGCCGCCGCCCAGACGGTGATCCCGATTCCCGCGTTCAGCCACACCTACCAGGCGAGCCAGACTCGCGGGTTCTACTGCCAGGCGCCGGTGGACTTCACCGTCGTCGGGCTCCGCGTGCCCGACGAGGCCAAGAACGGCCAGCAGAACGTGTGCCTCTACAACCACACCTCCGCGCCGCCGGCGTTCTCTGGCACGGTGCCGCTCACGCCACTGTTCTCCAAGTTCGCCGAGCCGAGCGCGAACATCATCCCCTGCTCGATTCCGTACAAGAAGGGCGACTGGCTGATCGTCATCGGCGCGTGCGGCAACGCGACCATGCTCTACAACTCGTACGCCGCGCCGGGCTGCTTCCAGAGCAGCATCTTCGGCAATGCGACCACGGTATGCCGCGCCGGCATCCAGGCGAACATTGTCAGCGCCCTGCCGCCGCACGCGATCTGGAGCGAGAACGCGTTCGAAGTCTGTCGCGTGGAGGTCTACGTCGCCTCCGCCCAGCTCGTCGGCTCCGGTTCCGGCGCGCCCGGCACCACGCTCACGTTCACCCTCATGGCCGCCGCCGACGGGGGGCTTCCGTACCAGCTCGGAAGCTCGCTCGGCAACGGCCCGATCCCGATCGACACGCGCAAGCTCGAGCTCTCCCCCGACGCGCTGCTGGTCGCCAGCGTCTCCGGCAATCTGCCGGCGGTGTTCGAGGGCTATGCGGGGACGCTGGACGCGCAGGGACTCGGCAACGCCAAGCTCCACCTCCCGATGGTCCCGGCGCTCAAGGGCGTGCGGATCTACAGCGCGTTCGTCACCCTCCGTGGATCGGCGCCGTCGGGGATCGCCAGCGTCAGCGACACGTTCCTGTTCACGATCCAGTAGCGACGCGGGCCAGGCGTTCTCGCGGCCACCAGGTCGCCGCCGTGGCGGCGCCACCGCGAATCCCCTCCCCGGGCTTGACTCCGGACCGGCCGCCCAGCGAGAATCTTCCCTCTTGCTTTCGTCCCGTCTATTCCCGGAACGCCCTCCGGTCAGGCCGGCCGCACCTCCGGGGGAAGACCTCGCTAGCCAGGAGTTCGATCCAGCATGGAGCGCCCCGGTCCGGCGACGATTCTCGGGCTCGGCCTGATCTCCGCCGCGCTGCTCCACCTCGAGATCACGCTCACGAAGATCTTCTCGGTGGTGCTCTGGTATCACTTCGGGTTCCTCGCGATCGGCGTCGCCCTGCTCGGCTTCGCGGCCGCCGGCGTCTACCTCACCTTTCGCCCGAAACCGGACGGAACGCGGCTGCGCCGTGCGCTCGCGCGCCGCGCGCTTCTTGCCGCCGCCGGCATCTTCGTGGGCTTCCTGCTGCTCGCGCACTCGCAGTTCGACACCTTCTCGATCGTGCGCGAGCGGCGGGCCGCGCTGCTCGCCGTCTACCTCCTCGAGGCTGCGCTGCCGTTCTTCCTGATCGGGCTGGTGATCGCCGCGACAATCGCGGCCTTCCCCCGGCATGTCGGGACGCTCTACGCCTCGAACCTCGTGGGCTCGGCCGCCGGCTGTTTGACCGCGGTGATTGCGCTCAACCACGTCAGCGGACAGCAGGCCGTGCTCGCCGCCGTCGGGCTCGCGGGCACCGGCGCCGCGCTGATGGGAATCCCGGCGGGAGCGTGGCCCACGGTGCGCAACGCCGCGGTGGCGGGAGTTCTGCTGTTCGTGGGCTTCCGGCACACCGAGGCGCTGTTCCGACTGCTGCCGATCCCGAGCAAGATGCTCGCGAGCATGCCGCCCGAAGCGCTGGAGGCAAGCGACTGGAGCTCGCTCTCGAAGGTCGACATCCTGGCGATCGGGGACACGCACCAGGGGCTCTGGGGGATCAGCGACGCGCGCTTCAAGGACCCCTGGTTCGAGAAGGCGCTCGAGGAGGGCTTCTCGCCGCTGCCGCCGCGCAAGGCCGTCCTCATCGACGAGTGGGCCATCAC
>JAFGQW010000095.1 GCA_016935485.1 Planctomycetota bacterium
CGCGTTTGTTTGTCCTATCCGCTTCGAGCAGCCGAGCGGAGCGACGGCCGCGAGCAGGCCAAGCAGGACGACACGGCGCATGGGTTTGTTCCTCGAGCGTTCGGGCCGGCGGTCGAACTCCCGCGGCGCAGGCGGGGCCCAAAGCCTTCGACCCGGTCGAGTGGCGTTCTTTCCCGGGGCCGGGGCCGGTTCAATCGGCGGCCAACGGCGCACGGACCGCTCCCGCATGGGATTCGACCCTGCGGTGGACGATCGGGTCGGGCACCGGGGTCTTCGCGAGCGGCGGACCGGGCGATGCTGTCAGGGAGCGAAGGCGAGAAGCGACGGGACACAGGAGCAGAGACAGTGTGCCGCGGCTGGTGCGGCTGGTCGCGGTGTCCTCGGGCGTCGGGTCTTCGGCCGGAGACGGCCACGCGATTGTCGCCGTCGAGCACGACTCCACGGTCTCGAAGACGCCCAGGCGCGGGATGTTCCTGAAGCACGCCCCGGCCGTCGTGACCATCGGTCCTTGCCTCGGCGGCTCGCTCTCGCGTAGAATGCCGGAACTCATCGGAGGGATCGCCTTGGGCCTGCCGCGGGGGCGGGCCGGCTTCCGGCGGCGCAGCGCGCGCGCGAGAGCGCGCCGGGCGGTGTGGAATCAGGGGGGTGCGACATGATGAGCCGGGTCGTTCTCGTTTCGGTCGTGCTGGTTGCTGCCGGCCTCCTCGGGTTGGCGTGGCTCTCGGGCAGCCAGGCGGTGGGCAAGGCGCTCGCGGCAGAGAAGGCGCTGGCGGCCCTGCCGGCACCGGCGGCGGAACCGGAGGGGAGCCGGGCGGCCGTGCGTGCGGCCCACGGGAGAATCCCGCTCTACTTCGTGGAGAACGGGGGCGTGTTCCCGGAGGAGGTGGCGTACTACATCCAGGGCGCGGACAAGACGCTGTTCTTCACCCCGGATGGGATCACGTTCCGTCTGGCGAAGGAGGAACGCGCCTGGGTCGTGAAGCTCGAGTTCGTGGGTGCGAGCCCGCACGGCGCACCGCGAGGCGAGGCGCCGCAAGAGGCGGTCTTCAGCTACTTCAAGGGGACCGAGGCCGCGTGGAAGGCAGGACGGAGGAGCTTCTCGAGGATCGTCTATCGGGAGCTCTGGCCGGGGATCGATCTCGTCTACTCGGGCACGGTGAACCAGCTCAAGTACGAGTTCGTCGTCCGGCCGGGCGCGGACCCGGCGCAGGTCCGGCTCCGCTATCGCGGCGCCGAGCGCGTGGAGATCACGGAGACCGGCACGCTGCGTGTCGTGACTCCGGTCGGTGCGCTGGAGGATGCGGCACCGGTGGCCTGGCAGGAGATCGACGGCGAGCGCGTGCCGGTCGCGATGGCGTACCGGCTCGATCCCGAGGAGGCGGACGACGGCGTGGCCTTCGGCTTCGAGCTCGGCCGCTTTGACCCGGCGCGCCCGCTCGTGCTCGATCCGGCGGTGCTCGTCTACTGCGGCTACCTCGGCGGCAGCGGCAGCGACATCGGCCAGATCGTCGCCGTGGACTCGACCGGCGCCGCGTACGTCGTGGCGGACACCGCATCCACCGAGCAGACGTTCCCCGTCGCGGTGGGCCCGGATCCGACCTACAACGGCGGCACCAACGACGCCTACGTGGCGAAGATCGATCCCACCGGTGCCGCGCTGGTGTACTGCGGCTACATTGGCGGCAGCGGCGATGATCGCGGCCGGTTCATCGCGGTGGATGCCTCCGGCCATGCCTACGTCATCGGCTACACCACGAGCAACGAGCAGACATTCCCGGTGAAGATCGGTCCGGATCTCACGTACAACGGCGGGCTCGACGTGTTTGTCGCGAAGGTGAACCCGCAGGGCACCGGATTGATCTACTGCGGCTACGTCGGGGGAAGCGGCAGCGACTACGGGCTCGGCATCGCCGTGGATGGCGCCGGGAACGCCTACGTCAGCGGCTACACGACGAGCACGCAGGCGTCGTTCCCGGTCGCGATCGGCCCGGATCTAACGCACAACGGCGGCAACGACGCGTTCGTCGCCAAGGTCGACGCGACCGGCGCGACGCTCGTGTACTGCGGCTACATCGGCGGGAGCGGCACGGATGTCGGCTACGGCCTCGCCGTGGACGCAGCTGGAAACGCTCATCTCGGCGGGTACACGGCCAGCACGGAGCAGACCTTCCCGGTCACGATCGGCCCCGACGTCACGCACAACGGCGGCAACGACGCGTTCGTGGCGAAGGTGAACGCGAGCGGCGCCGGACTGGCGTACTGCGGCTACATCGGCGGCAGCGGTGCCGACGCGGCTTACGGCGTGCGCGTCGACGCGGCGGGACACGCGTACGTCGCCGGGTACGCGGCCAGCACGGAGCAGACCTTCCCGGTCACGATCGGCCCCGACGTCACGCACAACGGCGGTAACGATGCCTTCGTGGCAAAGGTGGACCCGCAGGGCACGGCGCTGGTCTACTGCGGCTACATCGGCGGGATCGGGAGCGACGCGGCGCTCGGCGTGGCAGTGGACGGCGCCGGCAGCGCCTACGTCGGCGGGTATGCCGGCAGCAACGAGCAGACGTTCCCGGTCCTGGTCGGCCCGGACCTCACGTACAACGGCGGCACCTACGACGCCTTCGTCGCCAAGGTGAACCCGGCCGGCAGCGCGCTCGACTACTGCGGCTACCTCGGCGGCAGCGGGACGGACTACGGCCAGCGCGTCGCCGTCGATGCGGCGGGGAGCCTGTACATCGCTGGCTACACCGACAGCACCGAGCAGACCTTCCCGGTCGCCGTGGGTCCGGACGTCACGTACAACGGCGGCACCTACGACAGCTTCATCGCGAAGGTGACGGGACTCTGCTCGCTCGCGGGCGGGGGCTCGCCGACGCCGGGCGGGCAGGTGAGCCTGTCGCTCTCCTCGTCCGCCGACGCCGGGCTCGTGTACCAGCTCGGCAGCTCCTTCGGGAGCGGCCCGATCGCGATCGACACGCGGAAGCTCGAGCTCTCGCCGGATGCGCTGTTCTTCCTGAGCGTGCTCGGCGGAGCGCCGGGGGTCTTCCAGAACTACGCGGGCGTGCTCGACGGCCAGGGGCAGGCCAGGGCGGCGCTCCGCATCCCGAACATCCCGGGGCTGAAGACGATCCGGATCTACACGGCCTTTCTCACGCTCAAGGCGTCGGCGCCCTCCGGGATCGCGAGCATCTCGAACACGTTCATGTTCACGATCCAGTAGGAGGCTGCGTGGTGCGGCGTCCGCGCCCGGCTCCTCGCGGC
>JAFGQW010000096.1 GCA_016935485.1 Planctomycetota bacterium
TACTCACCACGCCTCCTCGACCGCTTACAGCTCCCCATAGACGCCAAGCCGCCCGGTTGAGGGGTCAAAAACGCCGGACACTACTGGTTTGTTCTATCCGCTGCCGACGCCCGACGTCCTTCAGGCGCACAGAGTACGGGCCGCCCCGTCCTCGGAGGGCGGCCGCCCAGGCCTCGGGTTGACTCCCCCAGTGCTTGTTGCACCGTCCACCAAGCCGGGAACATGAAGTGCCGGCAAGTCGAACGGGAGGCGATTCGGTTACAGCGCTTCCGAGGAATCTGCCAGGGGAGAGGCCAGCGAGCGCCCTCCCGCGGATGGCCGGGCGACTCGCGCCAGGACCCTTCCGGCGTCAGGGATGCCAGCGTCGATCCAGGCGCGGGCGCTTTCTCTTCGCCGCGGGAATCCTTCGTACGATTCGGCGCCAGAGGTACTATTAGAGCCGCAGGGAGGAACTGACCGCGGAGCGAAGGAATGAAACAGCAGGAATTGGAGGCACTGCTTGGGAGAAGCGGCTGGATCCGGCGGCTGGCGGAGGCGCTGGTGCCGCACCAGGACCTCGTCGACGATGTGGTCCAGGAGACGTGGCTCGCCGCCGTGAGAAACCCGCCTCGCGCGGCCGGGCTCGGTCGCTGGATTGCCGCTACGGTTGGTCGCGTGAGTGCGCGCTTGTGCCGCGGGGAGAGGCGCCGTCTCGAGGTCACGCGCCAGCTCGCCGACCTCGAGCCGGGTCAATCGGCGGCCGAGACCGCGGAGCGTCTTGCACTCATTCGGACGTTGCTGGACGCGGTCGAGGCGTTGCCCGAGCCTCTCCGGACGGCCGTCCGGCTCCGCTACTTCGACGGCCTTACGATCCGCGAGGTCGCGCACGCGCTGAACGTGCCGGCGTCGACCCTGCAATCGCGGCTCGACCGAGCCCTGGGTCGGCTCCGCTCCCGTCTGGATGCCACCTGCGGGGGCGACCGGCGCAGGTGGTGCGTGGGGTTGCTGGGATTGGCGTCTCCCACGGCAACAGCGCTGGCGCCGGCAGGACTGGCGAGTGCCGCCAGCTCGATCGGAGGAGTGCTGAGCATGAACATCACCCTGGTAAAGAGTGGCGCGGCCCTGCTGGCCGCGGCAGCGGCACTGGCTGTCGTGTGGCAGTTCGGACGGCCGGCACCGGCACCGACCCCCGGTACGACCGACCTCGGCAGAACGCAAGCGGCCGCAACGCTCCCCGGTCCCGAGCTGACCGGCGTACACCCCGCCGCTCCCCAGCGCCTCGGAAACGAGGGGGCTCCCGCGAGCGCCTCCCCCGGAACCGACACCGCGGCCCCAAAGCTCGAGCTCGGCGTGCCCCCGACGGTTGACCGTCCTGCCGCCCGCTGGCGCCTCGTCGGCAGCGTACTGAATCTCGACCCGGCCCTCTTGCCGCGCGCCGGTATCAAGGTATCTGCCATTGAGTCGGGCCTCCAACGAACCCACGGGGCAGGAATGGAGCCTGTCGTGATCGAGGCGGACATCAGCCGCCCGTTCGAGATCGACGTCTCCACGCTGTTCCAGGGTGCCGACCCGCCTCAGGAGCTGAATGTGGTCGTGGACCACGTCGCCTACATGCCCTGCTGCCTCCGTCTGAAGACGGACGAGGGCCAGACCGATCCGGTGGCGAACCAGACCGTCTTCCGATTCCAGGCAGAGCTGATTCGCGCCGGTGGCCTGTGCGGTGCCGTGCGGAATGCCCGAGGCGAACCGGCGGTCGGAGCGCACGTCGGCGTGTTCCGGATGGACGCCGAAGGCGCACCCCAGCCGCAGCCCGTAGATGCCGTGCGGTGCGATGCCGAGGGGCGCTACCGACTGCGGGCGGCCACCCCGTCTCGCTACCTGGTGGCGGCGGTCGGTGAGGCGGAGTGCCGCCCGGCCTGTGCCGTCGGTTCCGTGGCCGCGGGTCGCGAAGTCCTGATGCCGGACTTGGTGCTGCCGCCAGGTGCCGCGATCACGGGTACCGTGCGCGTCCTGGGCGAGCCGGAGTCCGCCGCGTCGCTCGTCGCCGAGGTGGCGCGAGGCGGGGCGCCCCTTCGGCTGTCGCCGCTACTCGCGGAGCAGCTGGTCTACGGGAACGGCGTGGTCGAGCGGCGATTGGCCGAGGCCCGAACGGACGAGCAGGGGCGCTTTCGCCTGTCCGGCCTCGCCGCGGAGGTCCATCGCCTGTGGGTGGGAGAGCTGCGCGAAGACTCCCGGCCCCACACCCGGCAGCGTGCCACCCTTCGAGAGGTCATCGCCCCAGCCGCTGGGATCGTGCTGGACGTGCCGGCAGCACGGATAACCGTGGAAGTCTACTCCCGCGAATCCGCTCAGCCGATCCGTGGCGCCCGCGTTTCGGTAAAGAGCGACACGACGATCTGGGTCAGGGGAACCGATGCCGCCGGCCGCGCGGTGTTTGCACCGACGCCTGGCTCGTACTACGGGCTGGTGATCGAGGCCGGCGGTTATGAAGGTCGGGAGATGCAGATCGCGGGTGCGCCGGAAGGAGCCAGCCAGCTGGAACGTGTCGCCCTGGAGGTGCACCCGCCAGGGACGGCGCTGCTGGTGACTGTTGACGGTCCCGCCGCCGAGAATCTGGACCAGATCGTCCTGCGGTTCGAGCGGCTGGACCGCGCGCCCAGCTCCCTTCGGCGCACGGTTCGACGGCGCGACGAGGGCTTTTGGATCGGCGATCTCGCACCTGGGCACTACCGGGTCACACTGATGCCCGAGCTTGGCGCCGCGCTGGGTTACGCGCTGCCGGAATGCCGGGACATCCAGGTCCTCCTTGGCGAGACAGCGCGACTGGACTTTCGCCCCGCGCTGGGCGGCCGCATCCGCCTCGAAGTTCGCGACCGGGATGGGAAGTTCGCCGTCGCGCAGTGCCGGGTGACCGATCAAGCTGGCAGGCTCGTCGAGGTGCGATTCTCTCAACGATTCCCGTCCGGTGGCATAGGGCATTCGAAGTCCTGGATCCTCGAGGCCGGTCCGGCCGATACGGATCCGCCGCTCCCGCCAGGCTCGTATTCGGTTGAGGTCTCGGATCGCAGCGGCCGCGTGCACACGGTCATTCCCGTGTCCGTCCACGGGGGCCGGACGGTCGTCGTCTCCACGATCCTCGATGCGCGGTAGCCGATTCTCGTGGCGCCCGTTGACCACCGTTCGGTCGCGTTCTTCCACCATCCGAGATCCGCCGGGGATCGACTCCCGGCAGGACCAAGAGGTGCAGGTGATAGACTGGGGGCTCTCGAAGGCGCTGACCGCGTACTGTCCAGAAACTCGATCGGGGGTGAAGGCGCGGAGGGGAGGGAGGTTGCGGGGGAATTCCCCAGTCGTTTTCGGCCGCAGACCGGGAGGACCGCGGCATGACCGTGGCAGAGGCGTGGGGACCAGCGCCGCAGCGCGGACCCCGGGCGGGGCGGTGCGGATCGAGGTTCTCGGAGGCGGCCAGCGACGGCTTTCCCGCGGGGCTCAGCTGGCGCCGACCGCGAGCGGCTCGAGCGGCTCTGCCGCTACGTCGCCCGTCCCGCCCTCGCCACCGAGCGCCTCGAGCTCGCCGGCGACGGCA
>JAFGQW010000097.1 GCA_016935485.1 Planctomycetota bacterium
GCCGACGCCGAGTGCGAAAGGTGGCTCAAGCTCGCCGACGCCCTCCTCCGGAACGACCGCCCCGATCAGGCGCGGATCTACCTCGAGAAGATCCTCACGACCCATCCCGACAGCGCGCTGGCCGCCGAGGCGAAGCGCCGGCTGGCCCGGCTGTGAGGCGCGCGAGGCCGTGCCTCGCGCGCCTTGCGCGTCATCCCGCGCGGCGGCGATTCGCCGATCGCCCGGTCTCGTTCACTTCGCGATCACGAAGCCCCACGGGTTCGAGATGGCACGGATACCGCTCGGGTCATAGGTCAGGAAGCAAGCGTTCAGCGGCAGGTTGACCAGGGCTGCGAGGTTCGGAATCACGAGCTGCGCCTGTCCGGTCCCGCCCTTGCTGAGCACCCCGTGGAAGTGGACGAACACCGCCGGGAGCTGGTTCGTCGCACAGATCACCGCGACCGCATCCGGCACGATCGGCACGTACCGCCGGTCGACCCGGATCATGGGCGAAAGGGGCGTCACGCTGACCGCCGCGACGTAGGCCTGCCCGCCCTCCTCCACCGCGCTCAGGTCGAGCGGGTAGGTGGTGCCGATCTTCGGCGCGCCCGCACTCCAGATCGAGGCGAGCGGGCAATGCTCGAAGTACTCGGTGTAGCTCGGCGGCGAGGCCGTCGGATCCCCGACCGAGTAGATCAGATCGAGTCCCCAGCTCGCCCGGTTGGTCCGGGGCCAGAGGCTGCCCCGGAAGTGCGGGTACAGGAAGTAGTCCGGGGGGCCGGGAGGCGCGACGGGCATCACCCGGGCGAAGACCGTCGGCGCTTCCGTGTCGATGCCGCGCCAGCGCCCCACGGTGAGGTCGCCCGAACTGAAGTCGCGGTAGGCGAAGTAGAACTCGCCGCTTGTCTCGTCGCACGCCGCGCTGATGATGTGGTCGTTGGCGTAGCTGGCGGCCGGGTTCTTGTTCGCCCCCCACACGGCATACGGCACGCTGTGGACGAGCACCGGGTTGCCCCAGGTCACGGTGGCGTTGTCCCACTTGCGGACGAAGAACTGCGTGTCGAAGGTGCCGTTGCTCGTGGGGTACTGGCTGTCCACCGGGTAGATCACGTAGACGTTTCCGGCATTGTCGGCAGCCATGCTGCTGGCGTACTCGGCCCGGGACGCGTGGCCATAATGCTGGCTGAGAACCGTCGCCGCGCTCCACGTGGGCGTGGCGGCACACGGATCGATCCACTTGTGGCTCACGCTGACGGGAGACGTGGTGTAGTAGCTGACGTGGAGCCGTCCGAGCGCGTCGATCACCACGTCGGCGTTCGAGGAGGCGCTGCCCCCCGTGAAGGTCGGCGCGTAGGTGGAGAACTTGAGATCCGCCGCAAACGGCAAGTTGGATCGCGCCAGGACGCCATTGTGGCCAGAGGGGCCATAGTACATCAGCCACACGTAGTCGTTATTGTCCACGGTCAGCAGCGGGTAGTCGGTGGCCGAACTGGTGGAGATCGTCTGCTCCGTCCCCCAGCTCTGCGTGGCCGCCTCATAGCGGTTGTAGTGCGTGGTGTAGGCGGTGCCCGGCCGGTGCCACCAGGCGCAGTGCAGGTTGTCGTTTCTGTCGATCGCCATGCAGGGGACGATGTTCCCGACGCTGCCGCTCACGTAGGTGTCGAAACCGCTCTGCCACGTCATGTTCCAGCTGGAGCCCTGGTTCGTGCTGCGAGCGATCGCCACGCGCCAGCCCACCGTCGAGATCTGGTGGCGGTAGATCACGTAGAGGTTTCCGCCGCTGTCCCGGACGATGGTCTCGGGTCCGACATGACCGTTCGGGAATCCTCGGTGAGGGCTCGGTCCGTAGAGCACCGTCTGGGCGGACATCGCGCCCGCGAGGAGCACAAAGAGACTGACACCGGCGAGAAAACGCATGAGAGACTCCTTTCTGGTCTGGCGCGCCCAGGATTCGTGACGACGACCTCCTGAGCGCGAGACTACCCGGTCAGGGGGGCCCAATCTGAGAATCCTCCGCGCCGGCGAACTCGGGTGCGCAAACCAGTAGGATACCGTCGACGCGCGGGTTCGGCAAGCGTGCGACAGCGACACCCGCGACCCCGGCGCCCCGGATCCAGACCACAGGGGCCCCGCTACAATTCGAACCAGTGCGTGTTGGTGACCTGGACCACCTCCGTCGCGCTCAGGAAGACAGCAGCGGCGAACACCGTGAGGCCGAGGTGGCGGGGAAAGCTCGCCGGGAGATGCACCGAGGCCTGCGCCGCGCCGCCGGCGTCGAGCACCCCGGCGAAACCCTGGCAGATCCCCGGAACGCGGTTCAGCACCGTCACGACGAACAGGTCGTTGGAGAGGTGGAGATGCAGCCACTCGCCGTTGGCAAGCTGGAGCCCGGGGCGCCGCCCGAAGCTCAGCGCCACCCGGTAGAAGGCGCCGGCCGCGTTCTTGCGGTGGCTCTTCAGATCGATCGCGATCACGGCTCCCGGTCCCCCCTGGCCGCGAGCGGTGAGCGCCTGGCTGCCGTAGAGCTCGAGACTCGAGATGGACCACCGGCTACTCGGGATCGCGGGCAGCGCCAGGATCGTGATCACCGCGCCGTGGGCGAGATCGTAGTGCAGCACCGCGTTCTCGACGGTCGGGCTCGTGACGAAGCCCGCCACCCATGCGGTGTTGTCCTGGGCCACCTTGAGCGCGTTGGCCGCCGCAAACGCGCACAACGGGGTCACCGCGCCGCCCGGGTGGACGCGATTGAACTCCACGCCCCCGCCGGGCTCTGGCGGCACGGACGAGGGCCCGTCGAAATCGGTCGTGAGCAGATCACCCGTCCGCGGGTCCACCTCGATGCCGGACAGGCGGTTGAGCACCGTCGCCGTGGCGAGCAGGGTGGTGATCGTGCCGCTCCGGTCCGCGCCCAGGATCTTCGGAGCAGCGACCGTCGACTGCGTGTAGACGCCGACGGCGTAGTGGACACCGCCCTCCCGGAGAATGGCGACCTCGTTGAACGTCCCGGGCGCGCTGAGGAGGAAGCTCGAGAGCCGGCCGTCCCCGTGGCGCACGCCGACGAGCGAGGTCGGCTCGTTCGCCAGGATCCAGGTGTCGTCGCCGTCCAGCTCGAAGCCATTGGTCGCGCCCACGAGCGTCGCCGCGATCGTCGCGGCACCGCCGGCGGGATCGAACCGGAGCAGGCTGGCGCCGGTGAGGCTCGCCTCGGCGGCCACCATGTCGACGTTACCCGGCGCCATGCGGACGAAGTTGTGGAACGCGCCGGGCGTGACGTTCGTCGCCAGCGTGGAGACGGCCGCGGGGTTGTGCGGATCCAGGTAGACGATCGCCCCCGCGTTGAAGCTCTGGTTGTCGAGCAGCGTGAGGAGAAGGAACCCGTCTCCGGGCTGGGCGCCGGAACCGGCACCGTTCACGGCCACGAGCGCCAGAGCCATCCACAAGAGGAGGCGCATGCGTTCTCCTTTCGAATCAGCAGGCCGGCACCGGGCCGCCGCGCACGCGCCCCGGCCGCGCCCGGAAATCAGCTTCTCACATCGACGACGAAGGCCCACGGGTCCAGCACCCAGGCCAGACCGGAAGGCGCGCCGGCGTCCAGGACGGCACCGGCCAGGTGGACCACGATCCCGTTGGCCGCGCGCCCCAGGGTCTTCAAATCCAGGCGCGCCGTGGCCCGACCGCCGGCATCGAGCACGCCGACGTTGCCGGACAGAAAGGGGGGAACCGGCCCGCGGACCGAGAGCACCGCCAGGTCGTCGAGAACCAGGAAGAGCTTGCGGCCGTCCGCGAGCACGACCGCCGGCATCGCCCCGCGGAGGCTCGCGGCCACCACGAACGGCCGGCCAGCGAATCGCCCGCCGTCGGGCTGGATCCGAAGATCCCAGCTCGCCTTTCCCGTCCGGCAGGTGACGAGGTCGCGCCCGCCCAGCGGCAGCACTTCCATGAGCCAGGACGGCATCGGCGCCGCGCTCGAGGAGACGAGCGTCGTGATCGCGTGCAGCGCCGCCGTCGCGTCGACGTGGGCGATCACCTGGGGCGAGGTCACCAGCCCGGCCCAGTAGCCGCACCCCGGCGCCGCGAAGCGCGCCGCCGTCACGTCCCACATCCGGAGCGCCGTGTTCGGCCCCCGGGTCCACAGCGAGCTCGCCGAGGCGACCGTCAGGTACTGCGCATTCCAGAGCGACCCGGAGACCCAGTCGCCGCTCGACAGCAGGTCGCCGCCGTAGGCGCCCCGGTAGTTCGGGTCGGGATCCCACGCGACGGTCGTGGTCGTGCTGCCGTCGGGCGCCGTGCGAAGCAGCACCTGCGAGCTCGCCGCGGTGCTGCCGCTGTTCGCCCACAGGTAGCCGCCGCGCAGCCGATCCCAGACGAAGCCGCCGAGCCCGGCGTTGTTCGGGATGCCGGCGATCCGGCGGCTCGACCACAGCCCGGTCGCGCGGTCCAGCTCCACGAGGTGCCCGAGCACCGTGTCGTAGGAGACCGGGTTGCCGTCGCTGTTCAAGGTCAGGTTGGTGAGGTTCTGCGGCACGCCCTGGTTGAACGGCCCGGACCACAGCGTGGACACGATGGCCTGCCGGCCGGGATCCCACGCGACCAGGGCGTAGCCGGGTGGCGGGTTCACGAGTCCGACCAGCGCGTGGATCAGCACCCGCTCGTTGTCGACGTCGGTGGTGGCGCCCCAGATATGTCCCCAGTGCGGCCAGGGGCCGGCGGGCTGGCTCACGTGGGTCTGCAGGCGGTTCCGCGCGTCGAGGTGCCCCACCGCGCTTGCCGCGGTGGTCCCGAGGTTCGAGAAGCCGAGGAACATGCCCCGGTGCACGCCCGCAACCTGGGCCGGCGCCGGCCGGAGATCGAGCGCGGCCAGCGCGAGCGTGGCGAGGACCAGGGGCCGGATGCGCATGGATACCACGAGAAGTCCTTTCCTTCGTCCGACCCCGACATCCGATAAGGGTTCCCCCATACGAGCCCCCTGTCAAGGGACCCGCACAGCCGGTCAGTCCGCCACATCGACCGCGAACGCGTGCGGCTCGCACACCCAGCCCACCCCGGAGGGCGCCGCCGGATCCAGCACCAGCGCGACGAAATGGACGACGAGGCCGTTGAGCGACTTGCCGGCCGCCACCAGGTCGAGCGCCGCCTCGCCGCGCCCCTGGCCGTCGAGGATCCCGATGTTCCCGGTCAGCAGCGGCGGGCAGCTCGCGAAGACGGTGTGCCAGAACAGGGCGTCGATCCCGGCGAAGAGCTCGCGGCCGTCCGGCAGCACGAGCGGCGCGCGCGGCAGCGCGAGGCTCGCGGCGAGGTGATAGGTCCGCCCGGCGAACGCGCCCTGACCGGGCTGGATCCGAACGGCCCACGTCGCGCGGCCGGCGCGCACCGTGGCGAGATCCCGGGAACAGAGCGGCACGACCTCCGTCGCGCTCGACGGCATGGTCGCGGCGGTGCCTGCGTGCAGGCGCACGCTCGCTCCGGTGCGGGCGTCGACGTAGACCACGCCCGGCGGCGCCCACTCGGTCGCGAAGAACCCGCGCCCCGCGGCGGCGAAGGTCTCGCGCGTCGCATCGCCCAGCGTGACCGCGGACGCCGGCCCCGGCGCGTACACGGTCGAGCCGGACGCCACGACGTGGTAGCGATACGCGCCGCCGGACGGCGCGATCCAGTCGCCATTGTCGAGCAGCGCCCCTCCGTAGCGGGTGATCGACGTGGCCGCGACAGCCAGCGTCCGGGTCGCGGAACCGTCAGGCGCCGTGCGGAGCAGCGCCGACGGCTGGCTGCCCGTCTGGCCCCACGCCGCGTGGACGTAGCCACCCTCGATGGGATCCCATTCGAGACCGCCCAGCCCGGCATACGCCGGCGTGCCGGCCGGCAGCGGCACGGCGCGCCAGGTCTGGCGCCAGCGATCGTACTCCACCAGGCGCGGCACCGCGCCCGCATTGTCGATGGTGACGGGATTCCCGTCGGAGTTCGTCGTCCAGTTGGACCAGTTCTGGACCGACTGGACGCCGCGCGGGCCGCTCCAGAGCGTGCTCGCCACATGTTGCGCCACCGGATCCCACCGGGCGAGCACGAGCGTGCTCGCACCCGGGTCCACGAGCGCCGGCACCAGCACGTGGTGGTTGTCGACGTCCACGGTCATGCCGAAGGGGTTGCCCCAGTAGGGCCAGGCTCCCTGGCCCGCCTGCGTCACGAACGAAGAGGGCACGTTCGAGGCGTCGAGCTGGAGCAGGTAGTTCGTGCCGGGCGTGGTGGTGAACATGCCCACGAGCAGCCCGCGGTGCGAGCCGGCGCTCTGGGCGTGGCCGGAACAGGCAGCGCCGAGCAGCGCGACGAGAACGACAGCGGGGGCTCGAAGACGATCCGGCAAGACGCGTCCCTCTCTCCAGGCGGCCCGCCGCCGGCTCCAGCGGCGGCCGTGCAAGTCGATTATAGGCAGTCGCTTGCGGGAGCACAAGCGGGGCCCCCCCGAAGCCTGCCCCGCCGGTGCGGAGCCCGTACGGAACGAGGGCGACAGGATCGCTGCCGCCCTCGCGCGCCAGGCGCGCCGGACGCGCGCTTCCGCCCCCCGCGCCGGGGGACGGAAGCGGGTACCGTACTGTGCCTTCTACGGAAGCACGTTGATGAGGAAGGCCCAGGGCTCCAGCACCCAGCCGATCCCGCTGGGGGACGCGGGGTCCAGAACGACGCCGCAGAAGTGGGCGATGCTGCCGTTGGCCGCCGTGCCGAGCAGCGTGAGGTCGAGCTTCGCGGTGGCGGTGCCGAAGACGTCGAGCATGCCGACGTTGCCGGTCAGCAGCGGCGGGAATCCCCCCCTGACCGTGCCAACCGTGAGCATGTCGGGGAGGATGAAGATCTCTCGCTTGTCGGGAAGCACAATGGCAGGCTTGCCGCCAGCGAGGCTCACGGCGACGATGTACGGCTTGCCGCCGAAGATCCCCGCGGGATCCGGCTTGATCCGGATGTCCCAGGTCGCCTTCCCGGTCCGCATCGTGCAGAGGTCGCGGTCATAGAGCGGCATGGCCTCCATGCACCAGCCCAGCACGTTGTTCGGCAGCGGGGCCGGCATGGCCAGCGTGGTGACCGTGTGCGGGGTGGTCGTCGCGTCGAAGTAGCCGATCGCGTGGTTCTGGAGCGAGCCCGCCACGGAGACCAGGCTACCGTAGTATCCGCGTCCGGCCGCCGAGAACCGCTCCGGCGTGACGTCCGTCAGTGTGCCGTACGTCGAGGCCGGGCCCGTGGACCACTGGCCGGTGCCGGCCTTCACCTCGGTGTAGAGGAAGCTCGTGTACGAAGAGCCGACCCAGTCCCCGTTCTCGAGCGGGCCGCCGCCCATGTTGACCAGCACGTTGGCATTCGCCGTCGTCGCGACGATCGTGCTCGAGGACAAGTTGGGCGCGATCCGGATCAGGTTCTGGAGCGGCGTGGTGCTCGAGCGGCAGTTCGCCAGAAGATAGCCGCCGTTGATCTTGTCCCAGTCGAAACCGCCCAGTCCGCCGTTCACTCCGGTCGCCGTCGTGAGCGTGGTGCCGACCCACTGGTTGTTCAGCCGGTCGAAGCGCACGACCTGGTTGTACTGGGTGGAGTACCCGACGATATCGCCGTCGGAGTTGAGCGTGATGTTCGTCACGTTCGCCGGATACGTCGTGCCCGTGTAGGGCGTGATCCAGAGCGTGTTGAGTACACCGGGCAGGATTGGATCCCACTGCACGAACGCGAGCGAGTTCGGGGCAGAGCCCACCAGGGCGTAGGTGATCACGGACTGGTTGTCCACGTCCTGCGTGGCGTGCCACATGTTGCCCCAGTGCGGCCAGGCGGAGTGACCGGTGGGGTACATCATGAAGACATTCTGGGGGGTGTACTCGCCCACCGCACTCAGGAGCGGGCCGAGCGAAGTGAGGCGGTAGTTGCCCACCCCGATGTACAGCCCGCGATGGACCCCGGCCGTCTGGCCCACGGCCAGCGACGCGAGCACGGCCAGGACGAGGCCGAGAACAAGGAACTTACGCATGCTACTCTCCAAAAAAGCACACCTCTACTGATTGCCCGAGCGACGCGATCGGACGGCCGTGTTCTCTGCGTTCCTGACGCCGGGAGACGAGAGCGCCCGCCCGACAGCGACGCACGACTCGACTTCCTTCCACGGCCGGGAAGTCAGCCGCTGCTTACGCGGCCCCGGCCCGCAAGCTGCCCCCCTCTCCCTTGCGCCGGAGGGAAAAGGATCACCGCGACAATCATACGGGAGGATCCGCGCCAAGTCAAACGCCCGGGCGCGAATGCCCCGGCACACGGCGCCCGCAGCCCGTCGACCGCAGGCAGATCGGCCGGACTCGCTGACCGGGTCGAGAAACGCTCCTCCTCCGTAGCGCTCGCGCGCCTTCCCCTCCGGCCCGCTCCCCACGGAGCCATGGACGACGCCTCCCCGCGCGCCCTTCACCGCGCCGGAGAGCATCCGGCTGGGATTGTACGCCGAACAGAGCGCGCCCGTCAACGCCGGACTCCCTTCCCCGCCGGCGCCGTCGGGCCGCGCCGCCGCGCGCCGGTCCAGCCCGGGCGTCCCGCGAGACCCCCCGCTCGTCCTCCCGGCGCATTCCGAGACCGCGCCCGCCCGGAGCGCTTCTGGCCCGGATCGAGACCCTTGCTATACTTCGCCCTGACATGGCACGTGAGGGACTGCTCATTCTCGAGGACGGCACCGAGTTCCCCGGGACGTTCTTTGGCGCCGAGATCGCGGCGGCCGGCGAGGTCGTCTTCACCACGGGCATGGTCGGCTACCCGGAGTCGCTCACGGATCCGTCGTACGCCGGACAGATCCTGGTCGCCACCTATCCGCTCGTGGGCAACTACGGCGTGCCGGGCGACGAGCCAGACGCCCTCGGCCTGCCCGCCGCGTTCGAGTCCGAGCGCGTGCAGGTCTCGGGGCTGGTGATCGCCAACCTGGGCGGCGACGTGTCCCACCCCACGGCCCGCCGCAGCCTCGACGACTGGCTTCGGGAGGCGGGAGTGCCGGGACTGGAGGGCGTGGACACGCGCGCGCTCGCGCAGCGGCTGCGTGATCGTGGCACCATGCTCGGGAAGCTCGTGCCGGCGGGCGAGGACATCGCGTTCTTCGATCCGCATCTGACGAACCTGGTGGCCCGCGTGAGCCACCCCGAGCGCATGGAGTACGGCCGCGATGGACCGCGCATCGTGCTGGTGGACACCGGCGCCAAGGCGAGCATCGTCCGCTGTCTCGTGCGCGCCGGCGCCCGCGTGCTCCGGGTCCCCTGGGACGACGACTTCCTCGGCGAGCACTTCGACGGCGTGCTGCTCCCGAACGGCCCGGGCGACCCGAAGATGGCGGCGCAGACCGTGGAACACGTGCGCCGCGCGATGGCGAGCCGGGTGCCGATCTTCGGCATCTGTCTCGGCAACCAGCTCCTGGCGCTGGCCGCCGGCGCGGACACCTACAAGCTCAAGTTCGGCCACCGCTCGCAGAACCAGCCGTGCCTCGAGGTGGGCACGCGCCGCTGCTACGTGACCTCCCAGAACCACGGCTACGCCGTCAGCGGCGCCACGCTTCCCGACGGCTGGCGCGAATGGTTCCTCAACGCGAACGACGGCACGAACGAGGGTATCCGCCACGAGTACCGCCCGCTGCGGAGCGTCCAGTTCCACCCCGAGGCGGCGCCCGGCCCGACGGACACGGTGGAGCTGTTTAGGCGCTTCCTGGAGATGGTCGGATGAATCCCGCCGCCGGCTCGCCCCCGCTGCCGATGCCCCGGAACGTGCTGATCCTGGGCAGCTCGGCGCTGAAGATCGGCGAGGCCGGCGAGTTCGACTACTCGGGCAGCCAGGCCATCAAGGCGCTGAAAGAAGAGGGCATCCGCACCGTGCTGGTGAACCCGAACATCGCCACGATCCAGACCTCGGATCACCTGGCGGATCAGGTCTACTTCCTGCCGGTCACGCCCTACTTCGTCGCACAGGTCATCGAGAAGGAGCGACCCGACGGCGTGCTGCTCGGCTTCGGCGGCCAGACCGCGCTCAACTGCGGCGTCGCGCTGGACGAGGCGGGCGTCTTCGAGAAGCACGGCGTGCGCGTGCTCGGCACCTCGGTCCAGACGATCCGCGACACCGAGGACCGGGGGCTCTTCAACGCGCGGCTCGCCGAGATCGGCGCCCGCGTCCCCCGGAGCCGCGCCGTCACCTCGGTCGAGGAGGCGCTTGAGGCCGCCGAGGCGATCGGCTACCCGATCATGCTCAGGATCGCCTACGCGCTCGGCGGGCTCGGCTCGGGGATGTGCCAGAGCGCCGCCGAGCTCCGGACGCGCGCGGCGGCCGCGTTCGCGCACGCTCCCCAGGTGCTGATCGAGGAGTGGCTGAGCGGCTGGAAGGAGATCGAGTACGAGGTCGTGCGCGACGCCTGCGACAACTGCGTCACCGTGTGCAACATGGAGAACCTCGACCCCATGGGCATCCACACGGGCGAGTCGATCGTGGTGGCGCCGAGCCAGACGCTCACCAACCACGAGTATCACCGCCTGCGCGAGATCGCCATCCGCGTCATCCGCCACCTCGGCATCGTCGGGGAGTGCAACATCCAGTACGCCCTCGACCCCCACTCCGGCGACTACCGCATCATCGAGGTCAACGCCCGGCTGTCGCGAAGCTCGGCGCTGGCGTCCAAGGCGACCGGCTACCCGCTCGCCTTCGTCGCGGCCAAGCTCGCGCTCGGCCATCCGCTCAACGCGATCCCCAACAAGGTGACCGGGGTCACGAGCGCCTGCTTCGAGCCCGCGCTCGACTACATCGTGGTCAAGGTGCCGCGCTGGGACCTCGGGAAGTTCCGCCTGGTGTCCATGCGCATCGGCTCGGGCATGAAGTCGGTGGGCGAGGTGATGGCCATCGGGCGGAGCTTCGAGGAGGCCTTCCAGAAGGCGCTCCGCATGCTGGACATCGGCGCCGACGGCGCGATCCCGCACGACGGGCTCACCTTCGAGGATCTGCGCACCGAGCTGAGGCAGCCCACCGACCGCCGGGCCTTCGCGGTGGCGCGCGCCTTCGAGCAGGGGCTCACGGTCGAGGAGGTGCACGCGCTGACCCGCATCGACCGCTGGTTCCTCACGCGCATCCAGCGGTTGACGGAGCTCGCCACCACGCTGCGGGCCGCCCACGGCGGCGACCTCCCCGCGGAGCGGCTCCGCGAGGCCAAGCGGGCGGGGTTCTCGGACCACCAGATCGGGGGCTTCACCGGCCGGTCCGAGGAAACCGTGCGCGCGGCGCGCCGGCAGGCCGGGATCCACCCGTGCATCAAGCAGATCGACACGCTCGCCGCGGAGTATCCCGCGCGGACCAACTACCTCTACCTCACCTACCACGGCCAGAAGGACGACGTCACCTTCGGGGAC
>JAFGQW010000098.1 GCA_016935485.1 Planctomycetota bacterium
ACGATCCGCTCGATCTCCGCCAGCCCGGTGTCGCCGCTCAAGGGGATCGCGTCCTCGCGGCACACCTTGAAGCCGGTGTAGTGCGCTGGGTTGTGGGAGGCGGTGACGTTGAAGCCGCCGTCCGCCGCGAGGCGGCCGATGCCGAAGTAGGCCATCGGCGTGGACGCCAGCCCGATCGACAGCACGTCGGCGCCGGCGCGCCGGGCGCCGGCGATCGCCGCGGCGGCCACGGCCGGGCTCGAGCGGCGCATGTCGCGGCCCACGACCAGGCTTCTCGCCCCGAGGAAGGTCGCGATCCCGAACCCGATCCGCTCCGCCAGCCGCTCGTCGATCTGATCCGGATAGGTGCCGCGGATGTCGTACGCCTTGAAGACGCCTGCCATGGTGCCTGCCTTCGTGAAACCGGCCGCCGGGCGGTCGTCTCCGGCCGGGAACCGGGAAACCAAGCTCCTCCCGGGGAAGCGATGTCCCCGGGAGCAACCGATGGGCCGGCCGCCGGGGGGAGTCAAGGGGTTTGCGACCGCGCCGCGCCCGGGGCGCGGTTCATGCCGCGGCCGGCGTCTCGCCGCGGAAGGCCGTGAGCGCCATCGCGACGTGTTCGTCGCCGACGTCCTTGTGGGTCACCATCCGCATGCGCGTCGGGCTGAACGCGATCGTGCGCACCCCCCGGGCCGCGAGCGCCGCCTGGAGCGCGTGCGCCCCGCCGGGGTAGCCGCGGATGGCGAAGCGGACGATGTTGGTCTCGACCGCCCCCGGATCGATGTCGATCCAGTCGAGCTCGGCCAGCCCCGCCGCGAGCGCGCGCGCCCGGCGGTGGTCGTCGGCAAGCCGCTCGATCATGGTGGCGAGCGCCACGCGGCCGGCGGCCGCGAGGATGCCCGACTGCCGCATGGCGCCGCCGAGGACCTTGCGCGCCCGGCGCGCCTCGGCGATGAAGGCCACCGGTCCGAGCAGCAGCGAGCCCGCCGGCGCGGAGAGTCCCTTCGACAGGCAGCAGGAGACGCTGTCGGCCAGCGCACCGTAGCGCGCGAGCGGCGTCCCGGTCGCCACCGCTGCGTTGAAGATGCGCGCGCCGTCGAGATGCACGACCAGGCCGCGCTCGTCGGCGAGCGCGCGCACCCGTTCGAGGTAGTCGCAAGCGAGCACCGCCCCGCCCGCCAGGTTGTGGGTGTTCTCCACCGCCACCAGGCGGGTGCGCGGCTGGTGCTCGTTGCCCGGCCGGATGGCGGCCAGCGTCTCTTCGAGCAGCGCAATCGGCATCTGCCCCCGGACGCCCGGAATCTGCCGGGCCTGCGCGCCTGCCAGCCGCGCCATGCCGCCGCCCTCGAAGTTGAACACGTGGCTCGCCGCCTCGCAGAGCACCTCGTCTCCCGGGCGGAGCCACGCCATCATCGCCGCCTGGTTCGCCATGGTGCCCGACGGCACGAACACGGCCGCCTCCTTGCCGAAGCGCACGGCCGCCTCGGCCTCGAGCGCCTTGACGGTCGGGTCGTCGCCCAGGACGTCGTCTCCGAGCTCGGCCCGGGCCATGGCCTCGTACATCTCCGGCGTCGGCCGGGTGACGGTGTCGCTGCGAAAATCGGCGAGAGTCTCAGTGGGCATGGGGCACGCTCCGCGGTTCGGGAAAGACGAAAGGGACATCGCTCCGCGCGTCGGGAACGAGACGGAGCGCGGTCTCGTAGACTGCACTCAGCCGCTCCGCGGTCAGCACGGCGGCCGGCGGTCCGTCGGCGACCACGCGGCCGGCCGCCAGGAGCACGAGCCGCGACGCCCGGTGCGCGATCAGGTTGACGTCGTGCGAGACGAAGACGACCGTGCGGCCGTCCCGCCCGTCCGGTCGCCGCGAGCGGTCGATCAGCTCCAGGAAGCGCTCCTGGTGGCGGAGGTCGAGGTGGCTCGTGGGCTCGTCGAGGAGCAGGAGGGACGGGGCCTGGGCCAGGGCGCGGGCGAGCAGCACCCGCTGGCGCTCGCCGCCGGAAAGCTCGTGGAGGTAGCGGTCCGCCAGGGCCGTGGTGTCCGTCGCCTCCATGGCTGCGTGGATCGCCGCGCGGTCGGCCTCGTTCTCGAACCCCAGGCCGCCGCGGTGCGGGAAGCGCCCGAGCGCGACGGCCTCGCGCGCCCGCAGCGGGAAGAACGTCGCGCTCTCCTGGGGCACGAAGGCGATCGCGCGGGCAATCTCCCGCCGCGACCGGGCGCCGAGCGCGACCCCGCCGAGCTGGACGCAGCCCGAGGTGGGCCGGGCGAGCCCGCCGAGCAGCCGGATCAGCGTTGTCTTGCCGGCGCCGTTGGGCCCGAGCAGCCCGACGAACTCGCCGGCGCGGATCGCGAGGTCGACGCCCGCGAGCACCAAGCGCTCGCCGTACGCGAACGACACCGACGCCGCGCGCAGCTCGCCCGGCCCGTCGCGCCCGCTCTCCATGCGCTCGAGTCCTCTCAATCGAAGTAGGCCCCGACCAGGCGCCGGCGCAGGAGCACGAGAAAGAAGGGACCGCCAGCGAGCGCCGTCAGGATGCCGACCGGCATGCGCTCGGGATAGCCGATCGTGTGCGCCGCTCCCTCCGCCAGCACCAGGAAGAGCCCCCCGCCGAGCACGGACGCCGGCACGAGCAGCCGGTGATCGGTGCCGAGGAGGAGGCGCAGGATGTGCGGCACGATCAGCCCCACGAACCCGATCGGACCGGTGAAGCTCACGGCGGCTGCCGTCAGCAGCGCCGCAGCGAGGAACAGCCCCGTCCGCGTACGTTCCACGTCCACTCCCAGTGCGGCCGCCTCGTCGTCTGGAAGCGTCAGCACGTTGAGCCGCCCGCCCGCGCAGAGCAGCACCGCGCCGAGCGCGAGCACCACCGCGGCGGCCGTGGTCAGTTCCACGGCGCTCACCGGTTCCGCGATCCCGCCCATGAGCCAGCGCACGATTCGGAGCGTCTGCTGCTGTTCGGCGCGGTAGATCACGAACAAGATGATCGCCGTGAGCGAGGCGTTCACCACCACGCCCGCGAGCAGAAGCGTCCCCCGGGCCGTGCGCCCGCCCCGCCGGGCCAGCGAGAACACGATCCAGATCGCCCCCAGGCAGCCGACGAGCGCAAACACCGGCAGGTTGGAGATCACGCCGCACAGCTGCACCTCGAGCCCGAGGTAGATGGCGAGCACGGCCCCGAGACTGCCGCCGGCGCTGATCCCCAGGATGTAGGGCGAAGCGAGCGGGTTGTGGACCAGCACCTGGAAGACGAGTCCCGCCAGGGCCAGGCCGCCACCCACCGCCGCCGCCATCCCGTAGCTCGGCACGCGAATCCGCCAGAGCGCCTGGCGCGCGGTCTCATCAGCGAAATCGATCCGCACCGGAAGCAGCCAGGCCGCGACGGCGAATCCGGCGACCAGAAGTGCCGCGAGCGCTCCCACCCGACCAGCCCACCCCCGGGTGGTGAGCGGCCGCCCCCGGCCGGGCGACCGCCCTCCGGATCCGGCGGCGCGCGGCTCGGCGCCGGAGATCCGTGCGGACGATTGCGGCGCCATCCGGACTTCACGCTCCACGCGGCGGACCGATCGCGCCGCGCTCCGGCACGGCGGACTGCGCGGCTCGCGGGCGGCGCTACTTCCCGCCGTCGGCCCCCGAATCCATGCGCTCCATCACCCCGCCCGCCGGCGTGAGCTGGGTGGCCTCGATCACCTGGTTGGTGCCCGGCTTGGAGAGCAGCGCCGCCAGGCTCACCGCGAACAGGGTGACCAGCAGGAACACCACCATGAGCACGGCATGGTGGCGGTTGGTGCGCGAGATCATGCTCGCGAGGTCCCGCTGCTGGCGGCTGTTGCGGCGATCGAATTCCTTGTAGGTCTCCTGCTGCGTGCGGGTCATGACCTCGAGCGCTTCCCGCTGGAGGTCCTTCAAGTCGTGGATCGCCTCGACGTTGCGCGAGGTCGCGCTGTCGACGGTCGCCAGCAGCTCGGTGAGCTTGCGGTTGTGCTCCTCGGCGTTGCGCAGCACGCCCTGGAGGAGGGTGACCTGGTGCTTGCCGACCGCGGGCAGCTCCTGGATCGCGGCGGGCAGGTCGCTCACCTTCTCCAGCAGCGCGCGGGAATGCTTGCCCTGCTCGACCACCTCGTCGCGGATCGCCTCCAGCGTCCGGGCGCTCTGCTCGGCGGCCCGCGGATAGGCGCCGAGGAACTCCTGGAGCGGAACGATCGCTTTGTTCAGCTCGAGGCGCTCCTGGTGGTGCGTGTCGAGCTGGTCGCCCACGCAGCGCATGAGCTTGGACAGATCGTTGAGGCCCTCCGAGATCTTGATGGCCGTTTCCTCCCGGCGCGAGATCTTGCGCACGATGGTGGGGAACGCATCGCCCGCGAGCGGCTTGCCCCCGGCCGCGACGGGCTCGACCCGGGCCTTGTCCCCGGCCTTCTCCTCGAACGCCGGTTTCTTCTGGAAGAAGCGGCTGAGAAAGCCGCCCGCCCGGGCCTCCCTCGATGGAACATCTGCCGCCCTGTTCGCTTCCGCCTGTGACATTGGCTCGCCTCCCTGGTTTGCCGCCCGGCTCGATCCGGCCGCGGTCGCGCCTCGTCGAGTCCGGCAGGCCCGCCCTTGCCTGCGGATGCCCCTCCCGCAGAAGAAAAAGAACCGATGGTCTGCGGCTCCCGCACGGCCAGCGCCGGAGGCTCCGGGCCGAACCCGGCACGCACCGCGGGGAACCGCAACAACCGCCCTGGGACCGGCAACTGCGCTGACCGCGCTGGTGCCGGTCCACGCCCTTGCCGATGCGAGGCCGATGATAGCGCGGCGGCGCCCGCATCGTCAACAGGAATTCGCGGCGCGTTTCGCACGCGGTCGAGCGCGGCGGTCGGCAATCCGCCGGGAAACGCCTTGACACGGCGCACCCGGGCTCGATAAGCATTAGCGACCGGTCGCACGGCGGGTCCGGCGGCCGGGAGCGCCGGGTGCGCGCGCCGCGGCCGGCGCTGGCCGGACGACCCGCGGGGGATTAGCTCAGCTGGCTAGAGCGCAACACTGGCAGTGTTGAGGTCAGGGGTTCGACTCCCCTATCCTCCATCCGCCTTCGCCCGCGCTCCGCGCGGGCGAAGGCGGGCGGTTTGACTTTCCGCCCCCCCGGCGGTACAAAGAAGCCAAGGCGGGCTTCGGACCTCCCGATCGCGACCCGCCCGCCGGAGGAACCGCCTTGCTGGCCCCCAATGGATCGATCCTGCGCACGATCGCCCTGCTCGCCATCACGGCAGGAGCGGCGCTGCCCTGGGCACCGAGTGGCGGCGCGCAGGACCCCGGGCCGCCCGCGCCCGCGGCGCCTTTCTACCACAAGCCCTACATCATCCCGCTCGAGGGCGAGATCAACACCTGGAGCTACGACACCTTTGTCCGGCGCGTCGAGAGCGCGCTGGCCGACGGGGCCGACCTGATCGTCGCGCCCCTCGACACGCCCGGTGGCGAGCTCGGGGCCGCCTTCAAGTTCGGCGACTTC
>JAFGQW010000099.1 GCA_016935485.1 Planctomycetota bacterium
GCTCCGCGGCCGTGGCCTGGGCCGGATCGAGCTTGCCGAACACGTCGAGCTTCGGCGCCGGCGGGAAGTCCAGGATCGCCATGACTTCCGCCATGAAGTGCACCTGGCTGCCGCGCTCGAGGATGTTCGCGCCCTTCTTGGTCGCGATCACGGGATCGCCGTCGAAGTACGCGGCGCGCTGCTCGAACTCGGTGAAGTCCTCGATGCTCTTCAGCGCGCGCTGCGAGCCGAAGAGCCGCTGGATGTTCACGCCGCGCAGCGTCGGCGTGTCGAGCCCGTGCCGGAACGGCTGCGGCCGGATGTCCCCGACGAGGTGCGTGGTCGAGTTCGTGTGGCCGTTCACGTGGCAGTCAAAGCACGTCACCCCCCGGTGCGGCTTCGCGGACCGGCGGTCTTCCGTCTGGTTGAACTGCTGCTGAGGAAACGGGGTGACGAGCAGCCGCAGGCCCTCGAGCTGCTTGGGATTGAGGACCCCGTTGAAGAGCGCGTAGTAGTTCATGATCGTGACGACCTCGCCCCGGGACACGTCCCCCAGATCGGGGCGCGTGGTGAGGTAGATCGCCGGCGGATACTCGGGGAGGAAGTGGGCCGGGAGATCGTAGTCGAGATCGAACCGCGTGAGATCGCGAGCCTCCTGCTTCAGGATCTCGTCGATGTGGTGCTGGGGAAACACCATGCCGCCCTCGGCGTGATTGGGGTGCGGCAGCGGCAGGAAGCCGCGCGGAAAGAGCCCCTTCGCGCGGATCTCCGCGGGCGTCATGGCGCCGAGCTCCTCCCAGGTCAGGCCCTCGGGCAGCCGCACGCGCACCCCCGCCTGCACGGCCTTGCCGCGAGACATCGTGACCCCGGCGGCGGGACGATCGCGCATGTCGTAGCGCGCGGCGAGCAGCTCCATCTGCCGCTTCATGACGTCCGGCTTGGCCGCCTGCATGCGGGCCATCGTCGCCTGGAAGTCCTCGGTAATGACGACCGGAGCGTAGCTGGAATCGCCTCCGGCCAACACCTGCGTGAACACGACCCCCGTCAGTACCGCCGCGAGCACCCCGCAGGCCGCGAGCAGGCGACGATGGTCGGTTCGAGTCCTCTCTCGATTCATGGTTTCTTGCTCCGTTTCTGGCACGAGTCCAATGTTCCCTCGACGCTCCGGCGCGGCTTCACGAGAGGCTCCCTTCCGCGCGACGGACGTCCCTTCTTCCGGCTCCGGGCGCAACACCGCGCGCAGGTGCCACGGAAATGAACACAGTAGTCGTCGATCTGGAAGCCCACGCCGGCCACGTCCGGAGGCGCGATCCGCGGGATCGCCTCCGCGTCCAGATCGATGATGCTCTCGCAGTGGGAGCACACCAGGTGATGATGGCGGTGGACCTTGCCGTCGAACCGGGCGGCAGAGATGTGGTGGCAGATGCGCGTGATGAGCCCGAGCTCGACCAGGGCATCCAGGATCCGGTAGACGCTCGCCCGCGAGATCCCGCGCACCTGCGTCTTCACCTGCCCGTAGACCTGGTCCGCCGTCGGGTGGTCCCGGTGGTCCAGAACGGCCTCGAAGACGGCCCGTCGCTGGACCGTGACCGGAAGCCCGTGCTCGTGGCAGGTCTGCTCGAGGCACGCGATGCGCTGCTGTCGGATCTGGCGATGCATGGCTCTGGGGACGCGAGTATATCCTGGCGGAGAATGATTACCAGCAGGAAGTCCAGGCCATCCCGGAAAACGCTGCGCCGGCCGTCCTTCCTCGAGCGCATCCCGGGAGATGCCGGCGACCGAGCCGGCAGCACCGGCGTTGCCCTGACCGCACCGACACGGTACCCTGCCGGCATGAGCAGACTCGAGAATCCGCTGGTCGCCTGGTTCCGTCCCCGCGGCTGGGTCCGGCCCGGCTGGCGGGTCCTGGCCGGCGCGGCCCTGGTTGGGCTCGTGGTTCTTGCCCTGCCGGCGGCGGCCCTCGAGGCGCTGCTGTTCTGCTTGCTCAACGCCGCCGTCTTCCTCGCTCCGGTGTTCTGGAGTCGCCGGTCGCCGGATCGGTGCCCCCTGGGGGAGCGAGTCCGACCGCAGACCGCCAGGCCGCGGTCGTAGCTCGCGACCCGTCCGGCCTCGCTCCTCCGGCTTCCCGTGTCCGTCACGCGCCCTTCGACTCCGGCTGGGCATGAGGTTTCCAGCCCGCGAAGCGTCCATCAGTCCGCCCCTGCTGCCCCGCCGTGCGGGGTGCCTTCGATCGCGAGGAAACGAGGGTTCTGGCACGCAAGCGCACGCGTCTCCGGCGCAGCGGTACCGGGCTGCTTGTCCTCCCACCGTTCCGGGCCAGGGGACATCGTGGCCTGCTGGCTCGCGGAAGCCTACCGGCGCCACGCCGTTCCCTGCTTCTCCTGCGTACCCGCTGGCCACAAGCACTGCCGGTATCTCGCCTTGGTCACCACACCCTGGAGCGGCGGGTATGGCCCGCGGTGCGACCTCTCCTTTCCCGCGATGGCCCTCCGACCGGCCCGGCGCGCGCCGCCCCGTTTGCGCTTGCCGGTTGACACGCTGCGGAGGCTGCGGGTAGACTGCCCGCATCGAGAGCCTTGCGTCAGGCGGTGAAACGGGATGCTGGCCAGCGGGCTCGCCGGCAATCCGGGCGGGTCCTGCTATGCGAGATCGAGCGTGTCTCACGCGATCCCGCCGGGCCTTGGCCACGGGAATTGCGGGGTCCGCGCTCCGGGAGGAGGAGCCATGGCATCACCTACCCCGCTTCGCACCGCCGTGCTCGCGCCGATCGCTCTGGCGCTCGCGACCGCCTGGGCGGCCGCTCAGATGCAGTGGATCGACCGCACGCCAGCATATAACCTGCTGGCGCGGACCGGGCATGCCATGGCGTACGACGCCGCGCGTGAGCGCGTCGTCCTCTTCGGCGGCCGCTCGCCCACGGCGTCCCTCTCCGGCGAGACCTGGGAGTGGGACGGCCAGACGTGGACGCAGCGTTCTCCTGCGACGAGTCCGCCGGTTCGGTTCCGCCATGCCATGGCCTACGACGAGGTCCGCCGGTGCACGGTCCTCTTCGGCGGCGTCACCGCGACCGGCGGCGGGTACAGCGCCGACACCTGGGAGTGGGACGGGGCGAACTGGGTCGAGCGGAGCCCGGTCACGAGCCCGCCGCCGCGCGCCGGCCACGCAATGGTCTACGACGCGGCCCGCCGGCGCGTCTTCCTCTTCGGGGGCGGCGGCCCGAGCGGCGATCTCGCCGACACCTGGGAGTGGGACGGGGCGAACTGGACGCAACGATTCTCGGCGGTCGTCCCGGGCGCGCGCTACGATCACGCGATGGCCTACGATGCCGCGCGCGAGCGGGTGGTCATGTACGGCGGACGGTACCAGTACGGCGCGCGGGGCACCGCCATCTGGGAGTGGGACGGCACGAACTGGGTCATGCTCACGCCGGCGTTCAACCCGAACGAGCGCGCCGACCATGCCATGGCCTATGACGCGCTGCGCCAGCGGATCGTCCTCTTCGGCGGCAGCGGCAAGGAGTTCCTCACCGACGCCTGGGAGTGGGACGGCACGCGCTGGTGGCAGATGCCGTCGCCGACGCATCCGCCCGCTGCCGCGGGACTCGCGATGGTCTACGACGCGGCGCGACGTCGGACGGTGCTGTTCGGCGGGGACTGGAACGCCACGTGGATGTGGGACGGGAGCACGTGGACCAGCCAGGCGCCGAGCCACCTGCCGGGCCGTGCCGGCGCGGGTCTGGTCTACGACCTGACGCGCCGCCGCACGGTGCTCTTCGGCGGCGTCGGTGGGCAGTACTGGAACGACACCTGGGAATGGGACGGCGATGCCTGGACGCTGCGCGAGCCGGTCGTGAGCCCGCCGGCACGCTGCCGGCACGCCATGGTCCATGACGCGGGCCGCCGCCGCATGGTGGTCTTCGGCGGCAACGCACCGAGTGCGCCGGCGCTGAACGACACCTGGGAGTGGGACGGCCAGACCTGGACGCAGCGGCAGCCGCGGCTCAGCCCGGCGGCGCGCATCGACCACGCGATGGCCTATGATGTGGTGCGCCGGCGCGTCATCCTCTTCAGCGGCGCCACCGCGGGAAGTGTGCCCCCGAATGACACGTGGGAATGGGACGGCAACGCCTGGACCCAGCTCGGACCTGCGGTGAGCCCGCCGGCCCGGTACTCGCATGCCATGGCCTACGATGGCGCGCGCCAGCGAGTGGTCCTCTTCGGCGGCTACGACGGCGGGTACTTCGGCGACACCTGGGAGTGGGACGGCGCGAACTGGACCCGGCAGCTCCCCGCCCTGAGCCCGCCGGCACGGGCGCGTCACGCGATGGCCTACGACGCCGCACGCCGGCGCGTCGTCCTCTTCGGCGGCTCCAGAGACAACTGGACCCTGAACGACACCTGGGAATGGGACGGATCGACCTGGACGCAGGCCTACCCCGGAAGCAGCCCGCTGGCCCGCCATCTCCATGCCATGACGTTCGATGCGGCCCGCCAGCGCATGGTGATGTTCGGGGGCTATCTCGGTTCTTCCGTCGTGACACCGAGCGAGACGTGGGAATACGCCGGCACGGCGCTGGTCGCGTCCGGCGTGGCCCGGCGAGGCGGCACCGTGAAGCTGGCGCTGACCGCGCTCAGCGACGCCGGGCGGAGCTACCAGGTCGCCTCGTCGCTCGGGACCGGGCCGACGGCCATCGGCTACCGCCAGCTCGGCCTCAGCCCGGACGGCCTCTTCGTGCTGACGGTGAGCGACAGGCTGCCCGCCGTCTTCCAGGGCTACCGCGGTGTGATCGAGCCGGGCGGTCGGGCCGCCGCCTCGATCGCGATCCCGGCGGCCTCGGCGCTGATCGGCCTCACGATCCACTCGGCGTTCGTCACGCTCGACCCGGCTGCCCCGGACGGCATCCAGGCCATCTCGACCACGGAATCGTTCCAGATCAGCGGGTGAGCCGCCGCGGCAGAGGCCGGGGGTTCGGCGCGTCCCGCTTCGCAGGATCGAACGTGCCTCAGGCGCGACCCTGCTGGCATGCACAACGGAGATCGACGGATCTCGGATCCGGGAGGAGGAGCCATGGCATCACCCACCCCGCTTCGCACCGCCGTGCTCGCGCCGATCGCTCTGGCGCTCGCGACCGCCTGGGCGGCCGCTCAGATGCAGTGGACGCTGCGCACGCCCGCCGGGAGCCATTCGACGCGCGCCTACCACGCCGTGGCCCAGGACACCGCGCGGGGCTCGGTCATCCTCTTCGGCGGCGCCCACGGAATCACCTGGATGAACGACACCTGGGAGTGGAGCAACGCGCAGTGGCGGCAGCGCACGCCGGCCGCGAGCCCGCCGGCACGGCGATCCCCCGCGATGGCCTACGACGCCGCGCGGCAGCGCATCGTGCTGTTCGGCGGAGACTCGCTCACCGGGAGCCTCGGCGACACCTGGGAGTGGGACGGCACGACCTGGACCCCCCTCGCGCCAGCCACCAGCCCGCCGGCGCGGGCCGGACACGGCATGGTCTACGATCCCGTGCGCCGGCGGGTCGTGCTCTTCGGCGGACGCAGCGGCAACACCGTGCTCAACGACACCTGGGAGTGGGACGGCACGACCTGGGCCCCCCTCGCCCCGGCCACCAGCCCGCCCGCCCGCCTGTTGCACGCCTTCGCGTACGATGCCGCGCGCCAGCGCATCGTGCTGTTCGGCGGATGGAACGGAGCGGCGATCGGCGGGATGCTGAACGACACCTGGGAGTGGGACGGCACGACCTGGACCGTGCGCACGCCGGCGAGCTCGCCGACGGTCTACTCCGCCCCGGCCATGGCGTACGACGCGGCGCGACAGGAGGTCGTGCTCGTCGTCGGGATCTCGGGAGTGAACCAGGCAACCCCGAACCCGACCTGGGTCTGGGACGGGACCCGCTGGACGCAACGCGCGCCGGCGATCAGCCCGTCGAACCTCGATGGCCACGCCATGGTCTACGATCCCGTCCGCCAGCGGATCATGGCCTGCGGAGGCGATGTCGCCAATGCCACCTGGGAATGGGACGGCACGACCTGGACGTCCCACGACCCGGCCAGCCCCGCCTTCCTGGCCAACGCAACGATGGTCTACGACCACTCCCGCCGGCGCGTGGTGGCCTGCGGCTGGACGGTCTACATGCGCGTGACCGAGATCTGGGAGTGGGACGGCTGCATCTGGGTGCGGCACCGGCCGGCGACCGGCCCCGCGGTGGGCAGCGCGTACGCCGTGGCCTACGACGCCGCGCGCCGGCGCGTCGTGCTTTTCGGCGCCGGCAGCACCTCCGGCGGCGACGAGACCTGGGAGTGGGACGGCGCCCACTGGACGAAGCGAACGCCGGCGGTGAGCCCGCCCGCACGATTCCACCACGCCATGGCCTACGACGCCGCCCGCCAGCGCACCGTGTTGTTCGGCGGCCGCACGACCCACACCGTCCTGGGCGACACCTGGGAGTGGGACGGCACCCACTGGACCCAGGCGGCGCCGGCGACCAGCCCCCCCGCGCGCTGCAGCCACGCCATGGCCTTCGATCCCGCGAGCCAGCGCGTGGTCCTCTTCGGGGGGCAGTGCGTCTCGTATCTGAACGACACCTGGGAGTGGCAGGGGAGCACGTGGATCCCGCGCACCCCGGCGGTGAGCCCCCCGGCGCGCGGCGCGCACGCGATGGCGGCCAATCCGGCCCGCCAGTCCATCGTCCTCTTCGGTGGCACCAACGCTCCGAACTGCTACTACAGCGATACCTGGGAGTGGATCGGAGGCGCCTGGGTCCAGCAGGTCCTGTCGCCGAGCCCGAGCCTGCGGGGCTACCACGCGATGGCCTGCGACGCGGGCCGCCAGCGCACGGTGCTCTTCGGCGGTGCCACCGTTCAGGGTCAGGGGCTCACCGACACCTGGGAGTACGCGGCGACCGTGCTCGTCGCGTCCGGCGCGCC
>JAFGQW010000100.1 GCA_016935485.1 Planctomycetota bacterium
GAAGTGGAACGGCGTCAGACCCCATGCGGCCTGACACCGCTGCACGCGCGGACCTACTCGCCGCTCTTGCGCGCGTCCTCGCTGCCAGCTTTTTCGCCGCCCCGGATCGCGAAGGCGACGTGAACCGAGATCCGGACCTCGATGGATCCCGGAGCGAACGTGCCGGCAACAGCGTCCTCGGCCCCCGCGCCCGGCCGATCGTCGGACTCGGTGTTGCTGAAGTTGGTCTCGAAGGACCGCCAGCCGGAGGAGCCGGCGGACTCGTCGATGGTGAGCACGTCGCCGAGCCGGGCTCCGAGCGCGCCCGTCATGGCCTCGGCCTTCGTGCGCGCGATGCGCACCGCCTCGAGGCGCGTCTGATGCCGCAGCTCGAGCCGCCGCGAGGTGTCGAAGGAGAAGTCCAGCTCCACGTCGGCGTTCGCGACGAAGCGGGCCAGGTACTCGTCGAAGCGGGCGAGATCGCGCTGGCGCAGCGTGATCCCCCGGCGGACGCGGAAGTGCTTGAACGAGGTCACGTTGCCGTGGCGATCCCGGTCGTACTCCCGGGAGATCTCGAGCTGGCCGGTCTGGAGGTCCTTCGGGTCCACGCCGAGCTCCTCCCGGAGGCCGAGCAGCGCGGTGAGCTTCTCGTCGCTCCGGGATTTCGCCTTCTCGAGATTCCGGTCGGTATCGGTGATCGTCAGGCGCCAGAGGACGATGTCGGGCACGACCCGGGTGACCGCCGTCCCCCAGACCGAGACCTTGCGCTCCACGGCCTCCTCGTCGGCGCACGCGGTGCCGCAAGGCAACGCCGCCGCGATCACGAGGGGCAGGGCGAGGCTCGAAAACCGGGGAATCCTCCACTTCGATCTCATGGCATACCTCCTGGCTTCAGCCGTGTTTCCTCGGGTTGCGCAGCGAATCGGTCGATCCGCCACGGTTCGAAGTCTACCGCGCGCCATCCGCACGCGCACGCTCAACCCCACCCCCGCGGGCGTACTTCGCCCGTGCCACCCTCAACCCCACCCCCACCCGCACGCCCACGGGCACGGGATCCGACCCCGTTCGTGCGCCGGCCTGCAACTTCTGGCGCCTGACCCCAGAGAATTGCAGGCGCCTGACCCCAGGAAACCGCAGGCGCGCGCAATTCGCCCGCGCCGACCCCGCTCACCGACCGCCCACCGTGCGCCCCCGCTCAATGCCGGAAATGCCGCACCCCCGTGAAGACGAGCGCCATCCCCAGCCGGTCCGCCGCGGCGACCACCTCCTCGTCGCGCCGGGAGCCGCCCGGTTCGACGGCGGCCGTGACCCCGGCGCCGCCGGCCGCCTCGAGGCCGTCGGGAAACGGGAAGAACGCATCGGAGCCGAGCACCGCTCCGCGCGCCCGCGCGCCCGCCTTCTTCACGGCGAGCTCCACCGCATCGACGCGGCTCGTCTGACCGCCGCCCGCCCCCAGCAGCGTCTGGTCGCGGACCAGCACGATCGCATTGGACCTGACGTGCTTCGCGAGCACCTCTGCAAACCGTAGATCCCGCATTTCCGCCTCGTCGGGAACGCGCTTCGAGACGACCCGCCAGGCGCCGGCCGCGCCGGTGTCCGGCGTCTGCACCAGCACCCCACCCTCGACCGCGCGCAGCTCGAGGCGCGGCGGGCACGGCACCGGCACCTCCACCAGCCGCGTGCCCTTCCACGCGCCCCCCGCGCGCTCCACCGCCGCAAGCGCCGCCGGATCCACGCGCGGCGCGATCACCACCTCCACGAACTGCCGCGTGGCGATCATCGCCTCCAGCGTCGCCACGTCCAGGGGCGCGTTCACGGCCACGATGCCGCCGAACGCGCTCACGGGATCCCCGGAGAACGCGCGCTCGTAGGCACCGACGAGGCTCTCCGCCACCGCCGCTCCGCAGGGAGTCTGGTGCTTGATGATGGCCGCGGCCGGCCGCTCGCCGAGGTCCCGCACCAGCGCAAGCGCTGCCTGGGCATCCAGCAGGTTGTTGTAACTGAGCGCCCGGCCGCCCAGCACGCGGTAGGGCCCGAAGTCGCCGCTCTGCCCCGACGCGAGATAGAGGGCCGCCTGCTGGTGCGGATTCTCGCCGTAGCGCATGCGCGCGCCACGGCGCAAGCCCAGCGTGAGCTCCTCCGGAAATCCCTCGCCGGCCTCACCGTCGAGATAGGCGGCAATCGCGGCGTCGTAGCGCGCCGTGGCCTGGAACGCCGCGGCGGCCAGCCGGCGGCGCGTCGCCGTCGACAGCCCACCGTGCGCTTCGATCTCCGCACGCACGCGCTCGTACTGCTCGGGCCGCGTCACCACCCCGACCGCATCGTGGTTCTTCGCCGCCGCCCGGATCATCCCCGGCCCGCCGATGTCGATCATCTCGACGATCTCGTCGCGCGTCGCCCCGGGCCGGTCGCGCGCCGCCTCGAACGGGTAGAGATTGACGACCACGAGATCGATGGGAACGATGCCGAGCTGGACGGCCTGGGCACAGTGCGACTCGAGGTCCCGCCGGAAGAGAAGACCGCCGTGGATCCTGGGGTGCAGCGTCTTCAGGCGGCCGTCCAGGCACTCGGGAAAGCCGGTGAAATCGGAGACCTCCGTGACCCGGATGCCGGCCTCCTCAAGGCTCCGGAACGTCCCGCCCGTAGACAGGATCTCGGCGCCCCGCGCCGCGAGGGTTTGCGCCAGCTCCACCACGCCCGTCTTGTGAAACACGCTGATCAGTGCGCGCCGGATCGGTCGGATGTCCATGACCCTCACTTCTTTCCCGCCTGCTGTTCCAGCCGCCAGTTGTGGTACGCCTCGATGAAGTCGTCGAGCTCGCCGTCGAGCACCGCGCCCACGTCCCCGACCTCATGGCCGGTGCGATGGTCCTTGGCGAGCGTGTAGGGCTGCAGCACGTAGGAGCGGATCTGGCTGCCGAACGCGATCTCGCCCTTCTGGCCGTACTTGGCGAGCTGCGCGGCCTCCTGCTCGCGGCGGCGCCGCTCGTAGAGGCGGCTCAGCAGGACCCGCATGGCCTGGGCGCGGTTCTTGTGCTGGGACCGCTCGTTCTGGCACTGCACGACCACGCCGGTGGGCAGGTGCGTGATGCGGACCGCCGAGTCGGTGACGTTGACGTGCTGGCCGCCCTTGCCGCCCGCGCGGTAGGTATCCACGCGGAGGTCTTCGCTCCGGATCTCGATCGCCCCCTCCTCGACCTCGGGGCTCACGTCCACCGACGCGAACGAGGTGTGCCGCCGCCCCTGGTAGTCGAAGGGAGAGATCCGCACCAGGCGGTGCACGCCGATCTCCGCCCGGAGATGGCCGAACGCGAGCGGCCCCGCGACCCTAAGATCGACGCCCCGGATGCCCGCCTCCTCGCCGGCGAGCAGGGCCACCTCCTCGATCGTCCAGCCCTTGGCCTCGCAGTAGCGGGTGTACATCCGGAGCAGCATCTGCGCCCAGTCGCACGACTCGGTGCCGCCCGCCCCGGCGTGGATGCTGAGGAAGGCGTTGCCCGCGTCGAGGTCCTCGGACATGAGGCGCTGGGTCTCGAAGGCCCGGAGCTTGCGCTCCAGCCCCTCCAGGCCCCGCACCGCCTCCGCGCGGGTGGCGGCGTCGTCTTCCTCCTCGGCCAGGCCGAAGAGCACCTCGAGGTCGCCGACCTCCGCGCGGAGCGCCGCGAGCGGCTCCACCACGCGCTTGAGCCCCTTCAACTCCGCGATCCGCCGCTGGGCCCGCTCCGCATCCTGCCAGAAGGCGGACTGCTCCTGCTCCTTCTCGATCTTCTTCAGCTCCGCGCTCCGGGTCCGGTAATCAAAGACTCTCCATGAGGGCGCGAATCCGGGTGAGAAGGCGACTCAATCGGTCGTCGTGCGTGTCCGCCATGGTCCGTTCCTGTCCGGGGCCGACTCGGCCCCCCTCGCCGTTGTCTCCCGGTGGCGCCGTCCACCTCCGGCCGCCGCCTCGCCGCACCGCCTACTTCAGGTCCAGCCGGTCAATGCTCAGCGTCTTCAGATCGAACTTCACGACGGACAGGCCGCCCGGCGTTCCCTCGATCTTGCCCCAGCGGTACACCACGGTGCCGTCCTGGTTGGTGGTGACGATGCCCTCGGTCGCCGTGGACACGATCCCGCCGCTGCGCGCCAGCGCCGCCGGCATCGGGTCCGGGAGCACACCTGAGGACACGAGGCGGTGTCCCACGTCCACGCTGAGAAGCGCCACGATCACGACGGCGATCGTCTTCCAGAACCGGCTTCGCGCCATGTGTTCCATCTCGGGAGGTCCCATCGCAACGCGTCTCCACGCCACCGGTCGCTCGGGTTGCGCCTGACGCTCGGCGAGTGTCATGAGGAACGCACCCGACAGGCTCCGCGGCAGGACGCAAACGCCGCGGCGCCCGCCCCCTCGCCGCCGCCCGGGCCGGAGGTCGCGCCGGCTGCTCCCGCGCGCCCGAGGAGCGCCGATTTCCCGACCCCTGCGGTTGAAAACGCACCACCATCTCTTATGATCCCCCCGGACCCGACTTTCCAGCCCCGGCCCGGCGGCCCGGGGCGACCGCACGGTGACCGGACCGGCACGAGCAACGAGCGACCACCCATGGACGTGAGCGTGGTGATCCCCGCCTACAACGAGGAGGCGCGCCTCGGCGCCACCCTGGACCGCGTGCTCGGCTTTCTCCGGGAGCGTGGCCACGACCACGAGATCCTCGTCGTGGACGACGGCTCGCGGGACGGCACGGCCGCCCTGGCGGAGACGTACGGCGGCCGGGGCGTGCGGCTGCTCCGCAACCCCACGAACCGCGGCAAGGGATACAGCGTGCGCCGCGGCATGCTCGCCGCGAACCGGCCGCAGGTGCTGTTCAGCGACGCCGACCTCAGCACCCCGATCGAGGAGCTCGACAAGCTCGCGATCCCGCTCCGGGAAGGCGCCGCGGCGGTGGCCATCGGCTCGCGCGCCGTCGCCGGCGCGCAGGTCGAGGTCTCGCAGCCGTTCTACCGCGTCGCCATGGGCAAGATCTTCAACCGGATGGTCCGGCTCATCGCGCTCGGTGGGCTGGCCGACACCCAGTGCGGCTTCAAGCTCTTCACGCGCGAGGCGGCGCAAGCCGTGTTCTCGCGCCAGCGCTTCGAGCGCTTCGGCTTCGATGTCGAGGTGCTCTACATCGCCCGGAAGCTCGGCTTGAAGATCGCCGAGGTGCCGGTGCGCTGGGTGAACTCCGCCGAGACGAAGGTCAGCGCGGTCCGCGACGCGGCGGACATGTTCCTCGACCTCTTCAGGATCCGCTGGAACGACCTCCGGGGGCGCTACCGCGATCCCGCCCCCTGAGCCGCGCCGACCGGACGGCTCCGACGCGACGAGGGCACGAAGCAGAAAGGACGAACGCCGTGGCCGAACCGGGCGTGCCGTACTTCGATCTCAAGGCGCAGTACCGCGCGCTCGAGCGCGAGATCCTCGCGGCCCTGGAGCGCGTGTGCCGCAACGCAACCTTCGCCTCCGGCCCCGAAGTCGAGGCGTTCGAGCAGGCGTTTGCCGCCTACTGCGAGACCGCGTTCTGCGTCGGCGTGAACTCCGGCACGAGCGCGCTCCACCTGGCGCTCCGCAGCCTCGACATCGGGCGGGGCGACGAGGTGATCACCACGCCCTACACGTTCATCGCCACGGCGTGGGCCGTCACCTACACGGGCGCGACCCCGGTCTTCGTCGACGTCCATCCGGCCACCCGCACCCTCGACCCCGCCGGCCTCGAGGCCCGCATCACGGCGCGGACCCGCGCCGTCCTGCCGGTGCACCTCTACGGCCTGCCCGCGGACATGGACGCCATCCAGCCCCTGGCGGACGCCGCCGGGATCGCCGTGGTGGAGGACGCAGCCCAGGCGCACGGGGCGCGGTACCGCGGCCGGCGGGTCGGCGGGCTGGGCCGGCTTGCCGGCTTCAGCTTCTACCCCGGAAAGAACCTCGGCGCGTACGGCGAGGGCGGCGCGATCACGACCGACGACCCCGCGCTGGCCGCGCGCTGCCGCCGGCTCCGCGACCATGCCCAGAGCCGCCGCTATTATCACGACGAGGTGGGCTACAACTACCGGATGGACGGCTTCCAGGGCGCCGTGCTGCAGGTGAAGCTCGCCCACCTCGATGCCTGGAACCGGCGGCGGGCCGCGCTCGCGGCGCGCTACACTGCCGGGCTGGCCGGCCTGCCGCTGCGCCTGCCTTCCGTGCCCGAGGGCACCCAGAGCGCCTGGCACCTCTACGTCGTCGAGGCCGAGCGGCGCGACGCGCTGCGCGCCTACCTCGAGACCGAGCACCGGATCGCGACCGCGATGCACTACCCGGTGTGCCTGCACCAGCAGGCCCCCTACCGCCATCTCGGCCACCGCACCGGGGATTTCCCGGTCGCCGAGGCGCTGGCCGCCGCCTGCGTGTCGCTGCCGTTCTTTCCCGAGATGACCGACACTGAGCTCGATACCGTGGTGGCGGCGATCCGCCGGTTCTACGCGGGCTGATCCGGCGGCCTTCGGGCGGCGGGCCAGCGCGCCGGCGGGCCGGTCTCGCCGCGCAGACCGCGCCAGATCCCGCGCGCCTTGGCCCGCACCGCGGCACCCCGCCCGCGCAGCGCCTGATGAAGCCAGGCCGCGGGCAGGGTCACGACGTCGAACAGCCAGAAGGCGAGCCAGGCGCGCACCGTGCCGTGGCGCCGCAGGAAGTGCACGCTGTTGCGCGCGTTCAGGTACTTGCGGAGCGGCGAGTACCGGTCGCCGGAAGCCCGCGAGACGCGGTGGTAGGCGCGGGCCCCGGGCTCGTAGCGGACAGCGAAACCGGCACGCCGCACGCGGTAGCAGAACTCGACGTCCTCGAGATAGGCGAAGTAGTCCTCCTCGAGCCTGCCGGCCGCCTCGAGCGCCTCGCGGCGGACCAGGAGCGCGCAGCCGGGCACGTAGTCGACCGCGCCCGGCTCCGCGAACCGGTCAGCCGGCTGCCAGTGCCCGCGCAGGCGGCTGAGGTTCTGCCGGTAGTCGAGCACCCCGCCGGCGCACCAGATGCGGTCGCGCTCCGGCTCGAACAGCACCTTCGGGCCGACCACGCCGACGGCGGGGTCGCGCTCGAGCGCCGTGACGAGCTGCGCCACGCAGTCGGGATCGAGAAGCACGTCGTCGTTGACGAGCAGCGCCGCCGCGTGGCCCCCCGCGACCGCGCGGTTCAGCCCCTGGTTGCTGGCTGCGCAGAAGCCGCGGTTCGTGTCGTTCGCGATCACGGCCGCCTCGGGGTGGCGGGCCCGGACCGCGGCGAGCGAGCCGTCGGTGCTCGCATTGTCGATCACCAGCACCTCCAGCGCCGGCCAGGTCTGCGCGCGCAGCGTGTCCAGGCAGGCGAGCACATCGGCGCCGCCGTTGTAGTTGAGCACCACGGCGAGCACCCGCGCCGGCGCCGGCTCGGGACCGTTCACACCAGCCATCGGACGAGCTTCCAGTAGAGCCCGAAGCCGCCGTCGAGCACCCGGCGGGCCAGACGTACGGCCGCGCCGCCGTCGAGCCCGGGCACGAAGCTGAAACCCTTGAAGCCGAGGAGCTCGCCGTCGCGCACGGTCCGGACCGCCTGCGTGGCGCGGCGGCGCGCACGGATCTCGCTCGCCCGCCCGATCAGGTCGAGCTTGCCCATGAGCCAGCCGTGGGGCTGCCCCTGGACGGTGAGGAACCCGAGCAGGACCGCCTCGTAGGCGAGCTGCGCCGGGAGCGTCAGCCAGAAGGTCCGCCACTCAAGCGTCTTCAGGAGCAGCAGCCAGCGGTTGCGGCTCAGGAGAAAGGCGCGCCGGTAGGAAACCCGCCCCCCGGCCCGGTAGCTCACGCCGGCCGTCCCTTCGCGGTGCAGCACGGTCGCCGCCGGAACGAGGCGGAGCGACCCGCCCATGAGTTTGAGCCGGTAGGACAGGTCCGTGTCCTCGAAGTAGAGGAAGTACAGCTCGTCGAAGGCCTCGCCCGGCGGGCCCGCCGCCTGGAGCCGGTCGCGATCGACAAGCAGCGCCATGCTGATCACCGCGTCCACCTCGCGCGCCTCGCGACCGGCGGACGCGGCCGGCGCGCCGAAGTTGTGGAGCGTGAGCAGGCCGGTGTAGCTGAAGGACGCCGCATCGTAGTGGATGCGCTCCGGGGCGGCGGCGAAGAGAGCCCGCGGCTGCGCGATGGCCGTCCCGGGATGCGCGTCGAGCTCGGCCGAGAGGTGCCGGAGGCTGTCCGCGGCCGGGACCGTGTCGCAGTCGAGGAGGTAGACCCGCGCGGTGCGGCTCTGGGCCAGCGCGCGGTTGCGCGCGGCGGCCGGGCCGCGATTGGCGCCCAGCGCGACCAGGCGCACGTCGGGATGGTGCACGCCGATCCATTCCGGCCCGCCGTCGGTCGACGCGTTGTCCACCACCAGGATCTCCGCCACCTCTCCCTCGAGCCGCTTGACGGCCTCGAGGCAAGCGGCGACGTGCTCGCGGCCGTTGAACAGGATGACGGCGACCGTGGCGCCCCGGCGGGTCATGGCGGCTCAGTAGATCGGCGGGTGGAAATCCTCGGCCCGACACACCTTGCGGTGCTTCAGCGCGTAGGGAAGGCCGAGGACGGCGGCGCCGGTGGCGCGCAGAAAGATCCACCAGCCCCAGCGCGTCGAGACCAGCGTCTTCTTCAGCCCGATGATGCCGACGGAATCCTTGAGGTGCTTGCCGCGGCGTTTGCGGCCGGTCAGCCCCAGGTGGAAGAGGAAGAAGCGGCAGATGTCCCGGACGCTGCAGTTCTTCACCAGGTACCACCAGAGGTTCCGGACGTGGTAGTAGAGGCTCCGCGGCCCGGCCTTCATGCCGAAGGGCGTCTTGTGGAAGACCTCCAGCTCGGGCACGATCTTGATCCGGTAGCCCAGCCCCAGGATCCGCGCCGCGAGATCGCGCTCGTTGCCGTAGATGAAGAAGCGCTCGTCGTAGTAGCCCGCCCGCTCGAGCACGTCCCGCTTGACGAGCGTCGCGCAGCCGCGAAACGTCGCCGTGTAGCGCTCGGCGTTGACCTCGGGGTCGCTCCGGTACTCCTCGGGCATCCCGGGCTCGACCACCGTGGCCGAGATCATGGCCGTCGTGGGCGGCTCGGCCTTGAGCTTCTTCACCGCCCGCTCCAGCCAGTCCGGAGGCACCTTCACGTCGTCGTCCAGGATGAGGATGAGCGCGTGGCGCGCGGCCTTGAAGCCGATGTTGAAGGTCTCGCACGCCCCGCGGGTGGAATCCGGCATCTCGATCAGGCGCACGTCCGGGAACTCGCGCTTTACCATCTCGACCGTGCCGTCGGTGGAGTAGTTGTCCACGACGATGATCTCGGCGAAGGGGTGGGTCTGGACCGAGATCGATTCCAGGTTCTCGCGCAGGTCCTCGCGCCGGTTCCAGGCCGAGATGACCGCGCTCACGTGATCGAGATCCTCGTGCGGGTTCATCGAACGTTCCGGATCGGCCGCCGGAGTGCAGCGCCTGCACTCCGTGACCGGTTGCGACTTCAACGCCATGGGGCAGTGATCCTACGTCGGACGGCCGGTCGACTTCAACCGGGCCGCGTCCAGTCGTCCGGGACGGCGCGGTCCGCGAGGGCGGCGATGCGGTCCACCAGAGGGGGGATCGCCACGAGCTCGCGGCGCCGCCCGGCGAGGAACGCTTCCGCGCAGTCCACCCCCTGAATATCGATATTCACGGTGCGATACTGGTTCAGCCCTTTCATGGCGGGAGCATAGTCATTTGCCGAAAGCTGGCTCTCGTAATGCCTTAGCGCCCGCACCTTGCGCTCCATCACCGCGGTGATGTCCACGAGCACGTTGGCCCAGACCGGCGCGCCGAGCTCTGCGAACAGCAGCAGCGGGTCGAGATCGGCGCCCTCCAGGGCCTCCATCAGGGCCCGCGCGGTCCGGCGGTGGTCGCCGTGGATCTCGAAGAACGACGGGCAGTACACGACCTCGGGCCGGATCTCCCGCAGCAGCGCGCGCACGGCGCCGACCAGGTGCTCGTCGGCCGCCAGGCCGCCGTCGGGAAACCCGAGGAAGCGCGGGGCACGCGTGCCCAGGAAGGCGCAGGCGGCGCGCGCCTCGCGCTCCCGGAGCCCGACGTAGTCGGGATCGGCCGCCGTCTTCCAGGATCCGCGCGCGCCGTCGGTGAGGAACGCCACCTCCACCGGCAGGCCCGCGTCCACGTGGTGGAGCAGCATGCCGCCGCACGCGGCCACCTCGTCGTCGGGGTGCGGCGCCAGCACCAGCGCCGTGCCGCGCGTCAGTCGCGCCGCCGGAACGAGCGGAGGATAGCGGCGTTCGAGCATCGAGGACACGGCCTCGCACGAGGGTGTTCGTCCGCGCGGAAGGCCGCGCGGACCCGGCACGCGCCCGCCCCGGCGCGATTCCCGGGGAAAGCTGCCATGAAGCCTGGTGGCAGATGGGATACATTTTACTGTATCTTTTCCCGGAAGCCGCAAAAATCGACGGCGCCGGCCCCCACGCGGCCGCCGTGGACCTCCAGGAGACGGATCGCGCGCCCATGGTCGAGATCCCCTCGTTCGCCGCCATCTTCGGCCGCCGCCGGCCCCTGATCGGGGTCATCCACCTGCCCCCGCTGCCCGGCAGCCCGCGCAGTCGCGGCGACCTCAAGGCGCTGGGCGATCGCGTGCGCCAGGACGCCCGGGCGCTCGCGGCCGGCGGCGCCAGCGGCATGCTGCTGGAGAACTTCGGCGACGCGCCCTTCCTGGCCGAGCACGTCCCGCCAGCGACCGTGGCGATGATGACGGCGCTGGCGCTCATCGCCCGCGAGGCCGCCGCGCTCCCGCTCGGCGTCAACGTGCTGCGGAACGATGCGGCGGCGGCGCTGGCCGTGGCGCTGGCCGGCGGCGGCGCCTTCATCCGGGTGAACGTCCACGTCGGCGCGGCCGTCACCGACCAGGGGCTCCTCCAGGGCCGCGCCGCCGCGACGCTCCGGCTCCGCGAGCAGCTCGGCGTCGGGATCGCCGTGTTCGCCGACGTGGGCGTCAAGCACGCGGCGCCGCTCGCCGCGCGGCCGCTCGCCGAGGAAGCCGAGGAGGCCGTTCACCGCGGGCTGGCCGACGCGCTCATCGTCACCGGGCCCGCCACCGGCCGGCCCGCGGCCGCCGGTGATCTCGCCGCGGTGCGGTGCGCTCTGCCGGACACCCCGCTCCTCGCCGGGAGCGGGGTCAACCCGCAGAATGTCGGCGAGGTGCTCCGCCACGCCGACGGCCTCATCGTCGGAACAGCGCTCAAGCGCGACGGCCGGGTCGAGGCGCCGATCGACGAGCAGGCCGTGCGCGCGCTCGTCGCGGCGATCGCCGCCGCACCCGCCCTGCCGGCGCCCTGACCGCGCCCGCGGGCGCACACGCCCGCGCCACGCTAGCGCGCGTGCAAGTTCTTGGCGCCTGACCCCATCGAATTGCGCGCCACGCCAGCGCGCGTGCAAGTTCTTGGCGCCTGACCCCATCGAATTGC
>JAFGQW010000101.1 GCA_016935485.1 Planctomycetota bacterium
GCCTGACCCCATCGAATTGCGCGCCACGCCAGCGCGCGTGCAAGTTCTTGGCGCCTGACCCCATCGAATTGCACCGCACCCCTCTACGGCACGATCGAGAAACTGACCGGATTCGAGATCGACTGGATCCCCAGTGGAGCCGCGGGGCTCATCGTGACGAAGGCCGTGTGGATTCGCAGACCGATCAGCAGCGGCCACGGCGGGAGCTGCAGGGTCGCGATTCCGCGCCCCTGCATGTCCAGCGTCCCGCTGTAGCTGCCAAAGATGTGCGCTGCGGTCCCGCCCACGGAGAGCTGCAGCAGCCCGTCCGCCGAGAGCGGAATCCAGCGCGTGCCCGGCAGTGCGATCGGTCCGAGTCCGAACGACGAGCCGACCTGGTACGGCAAGCCTGCATCGCTCGTGGCGATGAGCGAGAACGTGATCGTGCTGCCCGGCCGCGGGACGCCGCTGGCGACCACGAGCCTCGTCAAGCCGATCTTCGCGACGAAGGTGTCCTCCAGGCCGACGCTGACGAGGCCTGGCCCCACGACCACGGGAAATGTCGTCTGCGTGCTGGACGTGTATCCCGTGACGAAGGCGTTGCCGGCCGGATCGACCGCGATCCCGGCTCCCTCGTCGATCGACGAGCCGCCGATGTAGCCGCAGTAGAGAAGTCCCGCTCCCCCGGTGCTCACAGCCGCGACGAACGCATCGAACGTCAGGGGGTTGCCCGGGCTGTTGTGGGTCAGGTCCGGCCCCTCCACCACGGGAAATGTCTGCTCGGTGCTGTCCGTGTAGCCCGTCACGTAGGCCAGACCGTGGTGGTCCACCGCGATCCCGAAGGCCTGGTCCTTTCCGGCGCCGCCGATGTAGCCGCAGTAGTCGAGCCCGGTTCCCGCCGCGTTGACCCTGGCCACGAAGGCATCCGTCCCTCCGCCGAAGGTGATGACCGGTCCCCGTCGCACGGGAAACGTCGTTTCGTTGCTGGCGGTGAGCCCTGTCACGTAGGCGTTTCCCTGGAGATCCACCGCGACATCCTGGCCCCAGTCGTCCGCGTTGCCGCCGATGTAGCCGCAGTAGAGGAGGCGCGCACCGGACCGATCCACCTTGGCCACGAAGGCATCGACCCGACCGTTGAACGTCAGATCCGGGCCCCCCACCACGGGAAACGTCGTCTCGTCGCTCGCGGTCGATCCCACGACGTAGGCGTTGCCCTGCTCATCGAGGTCGATCCCCGTCTCGGCAACGAGGGGTGCGCCGCCGCCATCCTGCAGCGCGCCGCCGATGTAGCCGCAGTACACCAGCCCGCCTCCCGCTGCATTCACCTTCGCCACGAAGGCGTCGAAGCTGCCGCCGTTGTACGTCAGGTCCGGGCCGACGAGCACCGGGAAACTCGCCTCCGTGGAATCCGTGGTTCCGACGACGTGGGCGTTGCCCTGAGAGTCGACGGCCACGTCTTCGCCAACGTCGTTTCCCGTGCCGCCGACATAACCGCAGTACAGCAGCCCGGTACCCGACGCATTCACCTTCGCCACGAACGCATCGCTGAGACCGTTGTGCGTCAGGTCCGGGCCGACTGTGGCGGGAAACGTCTGCTCGGTGCTCACCGTCTGGCCCGTCACGTAGGCGTTGCCGGCACCATCCACGGCAATACCGCGGCCCAAGTCGGGGAGATCGCCGCCGATGTAGCCGCAGTAGAGAAGCGCCGACCCGTTCGCGCTGATCTTCGCCACGAACGCGTCGCCCAGCCATGTACAGGGTGTGTCGTTGAACGTCAAGTCCGGCCCGAGGCGCACGGGAAACGTCGTTTCGCTGCTCGTGGTCCAGCCGGTCACGTACGCGTTTCCCTGCTGGTCCACGGCGACGCCGTAGCCGCGGTCGTATCCCTGGCCCCCGATGAAGCCGCTGTAGAGCAGCACCGCCGGGTCGAGGACGAGCCGCCGGGTGCGGTCGTGGGGGCCAACCTCGAAGCCGAACGCCATCCCGTCGCCCGTGCCTTCCGGGTCGAGCCAGTAGCCCGTCTCCACCGGCACGCGCTCGCCGCCCCGCTCCTGCCACGCCTGCGGCCGCGCGTCCTCGAACGAGGCGGCCGGCGTCGCCACGCGGAGCGCGCCGGACTCCGCAATCTCGACCACGGAAGCCCCGCGATAGCGCAGCCGGATCCGCGCCGGATCCGCGCCCGGCGCGACCGCGAACTCGTACTTGAGGGCCCCCACGCCGGCGCGGTAGACGAGATCGATTCCGGGCCAGAGATCCCGGTACACCACCTTCGCGAAGGTCGGCAGCCCCGTCTTCCAGTCCTTCGCCGATCCCTTGAAGTAGCTGAACACGGCCTGCTGCCGGTCCTCGCCGCGCGGCACCACGTCCCGGCGCGCGCCCACGAACTCCAGCTTCACCGCCCAGTCCCGGTCGTGGCCTCTCAGCCGAAACGTGATGCCGTCGGCCGCGAAGAAGAGCGTCTTGTCCACGCCCAGGACGTAATAGGCCACCTCGTCGGGAAACACCCCGCGGTTCTCGATGAAGCAGCTTGGCAGCTTCCCCATGGCGGCCTTCAGTAGAGACCGCCCTGCAGGGCTGCGATTCTGGGCGCCGACTGCCACGCCCAGGGCGAGAACCACCACCCCAACTGCCACTCCGAGTGCTTTCATCCTGGACTCCCTGGCAGCCCGTTTCACCGGATCCGAGTCTACCCGCAACCCGGCTGACCGGCAACAGGCTGCGACGAGCTGCGCGGCCGGGCGCCGTCGCCCCCCCGCGGGCGCTCACGCGGGCGCACTTCGCCCGCGCCACCCGAGCGCGCGCCCTTCGCGCGCGACACGCGCACGCGCACGTCTCTTCTCGTCCTCGTCTTCTCCTCTTCTCCTCTTCTCCTCTTCTTCGTGTTCTTCGTCTTCCCTTCGTGTCCTTCGTGTTTAACTCCACCGCGCCGACCCCGCTACCTCCGCGACCGCGTCACCGCTACCGGGGGCCGACCTGCCACGCGGCAAGGGTGACGAGCACGCCCACGCCCACGATCACGATCGCCGAAAGCAGCGGCAGCACCCGCAGCACGAATCGCAGCCGCTGCTGGCCGCGCGCGAGGCGCTCCAGGGTGTGCGCCGAGGTGACCATGAGCAGCCCGATCGCCACGAGGACGATCGCAAGGCCCAGCGAGAACGTACCCACGACGAGCGTTGCCATCCACGGATAGTCGTTCTGGAGAGCCCAGAGAAAGACCACGACCGCCGCCGGGCACGGAACCATGCCTCCCGTGATGCCGAGGGCGAAGAGCTCACGGAGTCCGGTGGGTGCGCGGTGATCGTGGCCGTGGTGATGGGCATGGCCGTGGTGGGCGTGGAGCGCTGCGGGATCGGGAGACAACCCCGCGTGATCCGGATCGTGCCTGTACTCCGCGGGGCAAGGACGGCCGGACTCGCCGCGATCACGCTGCGACAACGCGGCGGCGTCCAGGTGGCCGTGGCGCGATCCAGCGCCGGCATGAGTGTGAGCATGGGCTGCGTGCGCCGCCTCGCCCCGCAGCAGCACGCGTCCGCCGCGAATCAGCAGCCAGCCGCCGATAGCGAGGATGCCCAGACCGGACGCGATGCCGAGCCACTCCTGGAGAAGCCGGGTCTCGGTGGCCCTGAGGAAGAGGCCGGCCAGGATCGCCACGGCGAGAATGGAGAACGTGTGCGTGAAGGTGACGATCCCGCCGAGCCAGAACGCGTCCCGCACGCGGCCCCGCCTGCCGATCAGGTAGGCCGCGACCATGGCCTTGCCGTGGCCCGGGGCGAGCGCGTGACCCATGCCGTAGACCAGCGCGAGCAGGAGCCCGAGAACCAGGCCGATCCTCCCCTGGATGATCTCGCCGAGCAGGTCCCGCACCTCTGCGTCCGGGTTGTCGAGCTCGCGCCACTCGAAGAGCGCGGGGCCCTGCCCGCTCCAGTCCAAAGCGAGCTCGATGTGGGGGGTGAGGTAGCGCGGGTCGTCGGGCTCGGTGCCGTAGCGGAACGAGAGACCGTCTGCTCCGTAGGCGAGGATGGCGTTTGTCGTCCACGGGCGGACTTCCTCGCTCTCCTCGCCGTAGGTACTCTCGTGGAGGTCGAGATGAATGGGCTCGGCGGCGGGAAGCGGGATCTCGAAGTCGAGGTAGACCCGAAACTCCCAGGTCGTCCCGAGGAACGCCTCCAGGCTCGCGCGGTCGGGCTCCACCGCGGAGAGCATCCCCGCCCGGGCGAGATCGGCCGCCGAGGGCAGGTGCGTGCCGAAGTGGACCTCGGCCTCGCCGAGCTCCACGGGAACGCCTTGCACCTCGAGGAGAAACGACCCGACTACCCGCTCGGCCCACGCGCGGGCGAACTCCATGCCTTCGGCCTGGGAGATCGCGCCGTCGCCGTCGCGGTCGATGGCGGTCCGCAGCACCTCCTGGGCGAACAGATCGGTCCAGCGCGTCTCGTGCAGGAGGTGCAGACGGCCTCGCTCGATCCGGAGCTCGTAGAAGAAGTGGACGTCCGGCGCCGGATGGCCTCCCGCGCGGAGCGAAGCCGCCGCCGCGAGCAGCAGCCCCGCGGCGAGCCCCCCCGCACGGAGCCAGCGGAATAGGCCCATTGCGCCGTGCCTCCACCCCCGCGGGCGCAGCCCGCCCGCGCCACCTGAGCGCGCGCATTCCGCGCGCGACACCCGCACCCGCACGCTTGACCGAAATCGGGGGTCAGACCCCAGTCGGCCTCGCCGCGGGCGCAACCCGCCCGCGCCACCTGAGCGCGCGCATTCCGCGCGCGACACCCGCACGCGCACCCGCACCCCGCGGTCGCCCTCGTGCTCGGCTTCTCCTCTTCCTCCCTTCCTCCCTTCTTCTTCCCTTCGTGTCCCTTCGTGTTGAACACCACCGCGCCGACCCCGTCACCCCCCCGCTCGCTCAGGACTTCGGTTTCTCCGGCACCGGGAACACGACCTGGACGGTTACCTTCTCGCCGCCCCGGAGGACCTCGACGGCCACCGTCTCGCCGGGTTTCGTGCGGCGAAGGGCGCGGGCCACTCCCAGCCGACCGGTGACGCGGCTCTCGCCGATCCTCACGATGCGGTCGTCCACCCGGAGCCCGGCGTGCGCCGCCGGCGATTCGGGGCCGACCTCCGTGATGTGGGCGGCCTGCCGCTCGCTGTCCGTGCGCACCGAAACGCCGAGCTGCGCCTGCTCTCCGGCTGCCAGCCCGCCAGGGCGCGCCTCGGCCCATTCCAGCTTCCGGGGCAGGCAGGCCGCCTGGTGCGCGATCCGGAACACGACCCGGAGCACCTCGCTCGCGCCCTCGGGATTGCACCGCTCCGCGTCATCGTCGGGCGTGTGGTAGTAGGGATGGAGGCCCGAGTTGAGCATCAGTACGGGAATGCGCTTGCGCATGAAGGACAGGTGGTCCGAGCCGCCGAACGCGCTCGGCCTGTGCGACCAGATAAGCGGCGAGCCGAACTCCGCCTTGGCGAGGATGTCCGGCCACTCCGCGCACGTTCCGGTGCCGCTGACGGACATGCGGTTCTGGCGGACGTAGCCGATCATGTCCATGTTGATCATGGCCGCGATCTTCTCCAGCGGCAGGGGCGGATGCTCCACGAAGTAGTTGGAGCCGTAGAGTCCCTTTTCCTCCGCGTCGAACAGCACGAACAGGAGCGACCGCCGGGTCTTGACTCCCGACTCGGCGAACGCCTCGGCCAGCTCGAGCACGCCCACCGTTCCAGTAGCATTGTCGTCGGCGCCGTTGTGGATCTCGCCGCGGCGGGCGGGTGAACGGCTGCCGTAGTCGCCCGGCCCGATGTGGTCGTAGTGCGCTCCGATCACGATCGCCTCGTCC
>JAFGQW010000102.1 GCA_016935485.1 Planctomycetota bacterium
CGCCTGCCGCTCATCGGCGAGGCCGGCAACATCAAGTACCCCGCGCCCATCGTGACCGTGTCGCTGGCGGCGCTGGCCGCGATCGGCCACGATCGGCTGCGGTCCCGGCTGGCACAGGCGCAGTCGCTTCGTGGCTTTTACGCGGTCGGCGCGCTGCTGGTGCTGGTGGGCGTGGCGGCGCCGGCGGCCGTTGCGGCGGCGGGTCTGCGGCCGATCGACGTCGGCGCGTGCGCGCTGGCTGGCGCGCTGGTCGTGGCGGCCTTCGCGTTCGTCCGGCTGGCCGCACAGGGGGCGGTGTCGCCGCGGGCGCTCTCGGCGGCGCTACTTGCGCTGTCGCTCGCCGCGCTGTGGGCCAACCACGCCGACCTCTGGACGCCGGGCGACGGCGGCTCGTGGGAGCGGATCACGGCGCTCGGCGGCGCCCGCGGGGGGTGGGCCGCGGCGGTGGCGGTCGGCGTGTCCGCGCTCCTGTGCGCGCGCGCCCGGTGGGGTGGGCCGCTTCGCCGGTGGCAGGCGTGGGCGGCGGCCGGCGCGATCCTCGCGATCGTCGGCGCCCGGCAGGCTGCCACGGTGCGGGTGGTGGTGCCGCCGCCGCACGCGCAGCGCCCGCTTCCTGACCCGGCGGAGCCGCCCGAGTTCATCGCCGCCATCTGCGCCGAGAACGAGCGGCTGGGCGGCGGTCCCTTCCGCATCGCCGGCGAACCCACGGCGCTGCCGGCCAACCAGGCCACGGTCTACGGGCTGGAGGACGTGCGGTCGTTCGACGCTCTCTACGTGGACCGCTTCTTCCAGGTCTTGAACGTGATCAACGACTGGCCCGACTACCGCGAGGTGCTCTTCCCGCTGCCGGCGCGCATCACCCAGCAGGACGCGCTGAAGCGGCTGCGCGTGTCGCAGTCCGACTGGTGGTTCTTCGAGCAGACCAAGCGGACGGCGATCCGGCCGGACCGGTTCGCCCATCCGCTCGTGGCGCTGCTGGGCGTGCGGTTCTTCCTCTACGGCCCTTACCGCACCGGGCCGATACTGGAGGGAGCGGGCTACCGGACGGTCTACGATCGATACGGGTATCGTGTCGTGGCGAGCGAGCACGCCGCGCCCCGCGCGTTCCTGGTGCACCGCTGGGAGGTGCTCGATTCGCGGCGGGCGGTCAAGGCGCGGCTGGGAGAGGCCGACTTCGACGGCCGCCGCCTGGCGCTGCTCGAGCGGGCCCCGCCGGGAGCGGCGCAAGGGGCGGCAGACGGGCAAGCGCCGGACGAGGTCGTCCGCATTGTGGAGCGGAGCACGAGCCGCATGCAGATCGCCGTGGAGGCGAAGACGCCGGGAATCCTGGTCGTCACCGACAACTTCTTTCCGGGCTGGGAGGCCGAGATCGCCCGCGCCGGCGGCGCGGCGGCGCCGGCGGAGATCCTCGCGTCCGACCTCGCATTTCGCGGGGTGTACGTGCCGGCGGGCGCGCACGTGGTGCGGCTGCACTACCGGCCGCACGCGTGGCGCTGGGGCGCGTGGGCGGGACTGCTGACGCTGGTGCTCCTCGTCGGCGCCTGGCTCGGTCCGGCGGCGTGGCGACGCGTCCGCGGCGTGCGCGTGCCGGCGGTGGGAGCGGGGGCGGGAGGCGGTTGAGATGGCGCTGTCTCTGGCGCGGATGCACTGGATCGACCGGCACATCGGCCGCGTCCTGGTGACGGCGATGCAGCCGCTGAACCTCCGCCGCTACCTCGTGGCGCCGCCCAGCGTCCAGGGACTCGACCCGCGGCGGGTGCTGGTCGTGAAGTTCTGGGGCATCGGCAGCATCGCGCTCGCGGGCCAGACGCTGAACGCGCTGCGGGCGCACTTCCCGCGCGCCGAGTTCCACTTCCTCACGCTTGCCGCCAACGCCGACTTCCTGCGGCACGTCAAGGCGGTGGACCACGTCGTCGCCCTCGACATCTGCGGCGGGGCGCTCACGGTCCTCGTGCGGATCGTCCGGCTGCTGGCGGCGCTGCGCCGCCGGCGGTACGACATGGTGGTCGATCTGGAGTTCTTCACGCGCTTCAGCGCGCTCGTCTCGTTTCTGAGCGGCGCGCCGGTGCGCGTGGGCTTTCACGCGTGGGAGGTGTGGCGCGGCAATCTCCACAACATCGTGGTGCCGTTCAACCGCTACTGGCACGTGACGCGCAACTTCTTCAACCTCGGCCGGGCGGCGGGGATCGCGGCGGCAGAGCCGCCCCCGTTCCGGCTCGAGGTCGGCGCCGACGCACGGCGGGAGGCCGAGGCGGCGCTCCTGGCCGCGGGCGTGCGTCCCGGCGAGCGGCTGGTGGTCTTCAACCCGAACGCCGGCGGCATGGCCCTGGAGCGGCGCTGGCCGCCGGAGAACTTCGCGGGGCTCGTGCGCGAGCTGGCCGCGACGGACGGGATCCGGGCGGTCCTGATCGGCGCGCCGAGCGAGCGCGCGTACGTCGCGCGGATCGCGGAGCAGGCGGGCGCGGAGGCGGTGAACCTGGCGGGCCGGCTGTCGATCGGCGGCTTGATCGCGCTGCTCGAGCGCGCCGCCCTGCTGGTCAGCAACGACACCGGGCCGCTGCAGCTCGCACTCACCCAGGAGCGGCCGACGCTGAGCTTCTTCGGACCCGAGACGCCGGTCCTCTACGGGCCGCGCGCCGGCTGCCATCGCGTGCTCTACCAGGAGCTGGCGTGCAGCCCGTGCATCAACGTCCACAGCCAGAAGCGCGTGCGCTGCATCTTCGGCCATCCGGTTTGCCTCGAGAGCATCCCCGTGGAGCGCGCCGCGGCAGCGGCGCGCGCGCTGCTCGCGGGCCGCGGGGGCGAGGGCTGGTCGGTGAGGGGCGGCCCATGAGCGGGGGGCGATGTGCGCTGTGCGGCGGCGCGTCGCTCCGTCGGGCGCGGGCGGGCCTCGAGATCTGCCCGGACTGCGGCCTGGGCGCCGTCTATCCCCTTGCCGACCCGGGAGAGCTGCGCGCACTCTACACGAGAGACTACTACGAGGCGTGGGGCCCAGACGGCGGCGAGGATCCGGCGGTTCGCGAGATGAAGCAGGCCACGTTTCGCGCGCGGCTCCGCCGCCTCGGACCGCTGCCGGCCGGCGCCCGCGTGCTCGACGTCGGGTGCGCGACCGGCCACTTCCTCGACCTCGTGGCCGCCGCCGGCGGCGAGCCGCACGGCGTGGAAGTGAGCCCGTACGCGGCGGAGGTCGCCAGCGGCCGCCACCCGGGGCGCGTGCGGTGCGGAACGCTGGAGGAGGCCGGTTACCCGGCGGATCACTTCCACGCCGTATTCCTGTCGGATGTGATCGAGCACGTGCCGCAGCCCGCCGCGCTGCTCGCCGAGGTGTGGCGCATCGTCGCGCCGGGCGGCCGGGTGGTGGTCGCGACCCCCGATCTCGGCAGCGCGGGCGCGCGGCTGCTCGGCCGGAGGTGGTTTCACCGCAAGGGCGAACACATTGTCTACTTCTCGCGGCGCTCGCTCCGCTGGGCGCTCGGGCACGCGGGATTCGGCGGGATCCGGCTGCGCCGGGGCTCGAAGACGGTCACCCTGGCCTACCTCGCGAGCCACTTCCGGACCTACCCCCTGTTTCCGGTCACTCCCGTTCTCCGTCTGCTGGATCGCTGCCTGCCGTGCCGGCTCCTCCGCCGGCGCTTTCGGCTTCCCACCGGGGAGATCGTGGCGCACGCACACAAGCCGCACTCCGGCGCGATTCCCGGTTAGGGATGCTCGTCTCGGCGCGAGCGGAGTGGAACAGCCCGCGCCGGAATCGATGAGCTCCGGTTCCTCGCGCGGTGGCCGCCCGACGCTCTTCACCGGACGCGGTCGCGCCGGCCCGCTCGAGCTCGGCGAGCCCCGCAGGAGCGGGACCTCGCGATCTCGGGAAACCCGGTGAAGCGAGACGAGGTTCGCGCCCACAATAGAGAGTGATGCGGCGGACCGATCGAGAACGAGATCCTGCGGCACGGAGGTTGCAGCCCGTTTGGCCATCTGGAGCCGAAGGAGAAAACAAGGCCTGCGGGAAGACCCGGGTTTCTTCAGAGGAGCGTTCCCCGGCGAAAGGAAGCACGAAAAAGAGGGGAGCACGACCATGGCACCGCATCGCAGCGACACGCAGCTTCTGAGGGGCGGCCTGATGTCCGGGAGGTCGGTGGAGAACCAGGTGGAGAACCACTACTGTCCCAATTGCCGCATGACGACGAAGTTCCGCCGCACCGAGGATCTCAGGTGCTTGCGCTGCGGCAGGCGAATGCAGATCCGGCGCCGGGAGCGCGCCTGATTGCACTGCGGGCCCGCGGCGGCCAGGCACGGACCCAGACCGGCACGGGTGCCCGGTAACGGGCGCCCGTGCTTTTTTTCGGGGTTGCGGCGCACGCCGGCCGGTCCGCCGGATTATTTTTTCAGATTCTTGTAGCCGTCTCTCCGCCGCCCCCGAAGAGGGCCCCCAAAGGCGCCGTCTGCCGGAAAACCCCTCGGTGGTCGGCCGGCATCCCTCCGCCGTGGAAACACCGGGCGTCTCGGGCCTGTGGGGTCCGCGTCCTGTTTCCACTCCCGGGGCCAAGAAGCGGAGGGATGCAGGCTGGACAAACCACTGCCGGTCGGGCGGCGCTTCTTCGTTTCCCTCCGGTGCGTGGGCCCCCGCACCCGGGGGCGTTTCCTTGCTCGCCCGCGGCCGTGGCGATACCCTTCGGAGCGGCGCCGTCGGCGTGCGTGCCGTGGCGCCGGGTTCCCTGGTTCCTTCCCGGAGGCGGCCATGCCCGGATGCTTCTGGAGAGTTCTTTCCGGCGCCGCGTCACGCGGGGTCGCGGTCGGCCTGCTCGTGGTTTTCGGCTGGGCGCTCGCCGAAGTCCCGGGCCAGGCGGTGGCGTGGCCGGAAGCCGTCGCGCGCTTCGAGCGCGACGGGGACGCGGACGACGAGAGCACCCGGACGGCGGCCATTCTCGGGCTCGCCGAGCCAGGGGACCCCGCCATCCTCGGCTACCTGGAGGCGCCGCTTCGCGACTGGGCGCGGTTCCTGGATCAATTCGAGCGCACGCGTCTCGGGCTGGTGGCCAAGATGGAGCGGCTCAGCCGGGATCTCGAGGGCAGTGACGAGGAACGCAAGCGCCGCGCCGAGCGCGAAAAGCTCAAGATCGACGAGGAGATGCGCAAGGCCGAGGCGCAGATTGCGCGCCTGCGCGCCAACCTGGACGCGGGCGCGGGAGCGCTGGCGCGCGTCGGTAGCGGGCTGAAGTACGGCGCGGCCACCGACTACGTCAAGCGCGTCCAGGAGCACGCGTTCCGGCACCGGGAGTGGTTTGTGCGGGTGGCGTACGTCGATGTGTTGAGCCGGATGCGGCGGCCGGAGATGCTGGAGATTCTGCTGCAGCGCATCGAGGCCGCCCACGAGGAGATCCAGCGGCTCGGGCGGGTGCGCCAGAAGAAGGACCGCGTGCTGGAGGACGCGCTGGACAAGTTCGCCAGGCGTCCGTCCGTTCCGACGCAGGACAAGCTGCTGGCGGCCCAGCGCGAGGCGGCGGCGATCGCGGACGAGGAGCACGGCGAGCGGTGCACGCTCGCGCTCGCCCTGGACGGGCTCGTCCGGCAGGTGAAGGAGACCGCACCGGAAGCGCAGGACCGGGCCCTGAGCCAGGTGCTGGCGGCGCTGTCCGCGGCGCGCGCCGTCGATGCGCGCGCCGGCTATCTGGAGGCGCTGGCGCGGATCGGCGGCCCGGCGGTGGTCGACGCAGTGCGGGATCTGGCCGCGAAGCCGTCCGCCGGGGCGGGCGAGCGGATCGCCCTGGCGCGCGCCGTCGCCACGCTCGCGGACGGCACGTTCCTGCCGTGGCTGGTCGGGTTGCTCGAGGCGCCCGAGTGGGCGGTGCGCGCCGCCGCCATCGAGGCGCTGCGCGCGCTGCGGGATCGGCGCGCCGTCGCGCCGCTGATCGGCCGGCTCGAGAAGGAGAGCGGCCGGCTGCAGGACGACCTTGAGGAGGCGATCGAGGATCTGACGGGCGTGCGCTACGGCATCCACGTCGCGCTCTGGAGGAAGTGGCTGGCCGAGAACGGCGACTCGTTCGAGGTGCCGCCGCGCGCCGCCGCGAAGGCGGGCGAGGCCGCCGGCGCCGCGAAGGAGGGGGGCGAGCTCACGTCGTTCTACGGCATCGTCACGCGCTCGCGCAACATCGTCTATGTGCTCGACATTTCGGGCAGCATGAACGAGGAGGCCGCCGGCAACGTCACCAAGATCACGCGCGCACGGCAGGAGCTCCGCCAGGCCGTGGCCAGTCTCCCGCCCAAGGCCTCCTTCAACGTGATCTTCTATGCGACGGCGGTGTCGCGCTGGCAGCGCAAGATGCTCCAGGCGGGACCGGCGGCCACGAAGAACCTCGAGAGCACGCTCGCCAAGATCGGGGCGGCCGGCGCCACGAACACCCACGGTGCGCTGCTCGATGCGCTGGCGCTGGCCGGTGCCGGCGGCGCGGACCTCCGGTACCAGCTCCACGTCGACACGATCTTCTTTCTGAGCGACGGCCATCCGACCGTGGGTGCCATGACCGATCCCCAGCGGATCCTCGAGGAAGTGCGCACCTTGAACCGGCTGCGCCGGATCACGATCCACACGGTCGGGGTCGGCAAGGACCACAACATCGACTTCATGCGCCGGCTGGCCGAGGAGAACGGCGGCACCTACGCCGCGCGCTGACCGGGGGCGCGGCTCTCGATTTGATCCGGCCCGTTGGCGTCGGGCCACGTGCGGTCCGCCCGGCCGGCGGCACGGCCCGGCCGGCGGATCGGTATGGGCTACGGGCGAGGCCCGCGCGGCGGACCGGGACGCCCCGCAGCCTTGCACGGCGGGCGCCGGGATGGTATCGTGGAGTCCTCGCATACGAAGAGGAGACCGAGCGGATTTCCCCGCTCCGTCCGTGTGGTCGCTTCGCTCTCGTCGGGCGAAGCGGAGCCGGGAGGGGCGGGCGGCGCCTTGCTGGAGGGACTCCGCCCATGACGGCGATGACGGCCGGTACCTTCGCGACGTGGCTGGCGATGGTGGCGCTCGCGGTGCTTGCCGCCGCCGGCGGCGCGCAGCCTGTCGTGGGCGACCTGGTCTTCGGGAAGATCGACACCACCGGCCCCGGGCCAGGCCTCTACTGGGTCGACGCTGCCGGAAGGCTCGGGACCATCCTGCGCACGGATGGCGGCCGGTTCCCGAATGCGGTCGCGATGGCCGACGACAACCGGGCCTTGGTGGTCGCCATGAGCGGCTCGCCCGATCGCCTGCTCCAGGTGGCCGTGGATGGTTCCGTGACGACCCTCGTTGGCGTTCTGCCCGACGGCTCTCCGAACGGCCTGGCGCGCGACCAGGACGGGAGCTGGCTCGTCTCCGCGTCGCTGGTCAATGCCGTGTTCCGGGTCGATCCGGGGACGCAGGGCCTCACGACCGTCTATGCGCACGGCCCGGAGAGCCGCGGCATCGTGAACGCCGTTGCCGTCGAGGGCACGACGCAGAACTACCTGGTCGGCATCTATGGCAGCACGCTCTCGTCGACGACCGCCAGCGTGCTCCGCGTGGATCGCAGCGGCGCCGTTGCGGCCACCCTGGCGACGGGGGCGAGCTGGGAGGAGATCTCCTCGGTCGGCTGGGACTGGGATGTCGGCCGCGTGACGACGACCAAGTTCACCGCTCCCGAGTTCGTCCGGGTGGGACCGGGCGGGGCGGTCGCGACCGTCGCGGCCGTTGCGGGCGCCAACGCGCACGTGCTCGCGGGCGACCGGTCCTTCTGGGTCGGCGGCGACGGTCTCGTGCGGCGGATCGACGCACAGAGCGGCGGCACCGTCCAGACGCACGTCCTGCCGGGATTCCTGCCCACGGCCGTCGAGATCTACGGCCACCGCCCGCTCCGGACGACCGGCAGCGCGGCCAGCGGCCAGACGCTGACCTTCCACCTCAACTCGGCGCGGCCCGCGGACGCCGGCAAGAGGTTCGTGCTCGCTTTCTCGATGGTGTCGGTCCCGGGCGTGCCCCTTCCCGACGGGCGTATGGTGCGGATGGGCGTCGACACGTTCGTCATTGCGAACGCCGGTGGCGTGTTGAGCCCGCTGTGGAACGGCGGCACCAACTTCGGCGTCCTCGACGCGGGGGGCGCGGCGACGGCGCGGCTCACCATTCCGGCGGGGTTTTCGACGAGCGCGAAGTTCCGCTTCTACGCCGTGTTCGTCACGCTGGATCCCGCCGGGCCGTCGGGCATCGGCACGGTGAGCAACGTCGTCCCGTTCACGACCAACCTGTGACGGCGCTGCCGCGGAGCCGGCGCGCCGGGCCGCTTTCGGTCCTGGGCGGTCCCGCCGCCCTCAGGACGGCTGGACGCGGGGCGCGGCTTTCAGGCTCAAGGGCGCGTCAACGGTCTGCGTGCTCGCGCTCTTCGGCTGGGGACGCGCGGTCGCAGGGGCGTGCTTGAACCGGTTGTGCGTCCAGATCCACTGCTCCGGATGCTGCCGGATGAGCTGCTCGAGCGCGGTCGTCCAGGCCTGGCTGAGGCGCCGGATTTCGGTTCCCTTCGGGGCGGTGGGATCGGGACGGATCGGCTCGCCGTGGACGAGCTGGAACCTGGGGGTCTCGCCGATGCGCAGCGCGCCGCCCGTGAGCAGGGGGGCTCCCGTGCGCCAGCTCAGGAGCGCCGGGCTGCTGGGCACGCACACCCGGCGGCCGAAGAAGTCGACGGTGATGCGCGCGGCGCGCAGGCGCTTGTCGGGAAGCAGCGCGATGCACTCGTTGCGCCGGAGGCACGCGAGCATCGGTTCGAGGCCGTCGCCGGCGAAGATCACCTTCTCGCCGAAGGCCCGGCGGAGCCGGAGGATGCTGCGGCGGATCAGCGGGTTGCGAAAGCGGCGGGAAATGCCGTTGATCGGGTAGACCCCGGTCAGGGCGCACCCGGCCAGCTCCCAGTTGCCGAAATGACCGGTCACGAGGATGAGCCCCTTGCCGTCGGCCTAGAGGGCGCGCAGCGTCGCGAGGTCCGGCGCCTCGAAGAAACGCTCGAGGACGTCCTTCCGGCGGGCTTGCCAGAGCAGGATCGTGTCGCGCATCATCAGGGCGAAGTGCCGGTAGACCCGGCGGACGAGGGCGCGCCGCTCGGCGGCTTGCATCTCGGGGAAGGCCAGCGCGAGGTTGCGCCGCGCGATGCGGACGTGTGGGCGATCGAAGAAGCGAATGAGGGTGGCCAGCGCGAGGCAGGCGGGCCGGAGCAATGCGGCCGGGAGCAGCGCGACCAGGCCGTACACCGTCCGTAAGGGGAAGTAGACGCAGGCATGGCCGATCTCGCGCAGGACGGGCGTTCGGTACCAGCGGTTCATGATGGGCCGTATTCAAGCAGCAGCCACACTCGGGCGCGCACGAACCAAGGCGCACCTCGCCGGGATGATAGTTCCCGCGGCATCTCGACGCAAGGCGTTTCGGGCCGGCTGCCGTTGCCGGTGGCTCGCTCGCGGCGCCTGGACGCCGCGTGGGATCGTGGCCCGGAGCGCGGCCGGCGCGCGGCTGGTCCGGGCGGTCGGAACCCGCTCGCCTACTGGATGGTGAACAGCGCCGTGTTGGAGAGGTTCGCGACGCCGGACGGCGCGCTCGCCCGGACGGTGACGAAGGCCGTATGGATCCGCACTCCCTTGAGTGCCGCCAGGGCCGGGATCCGGATCCGGGCCTTGGCGCGGCCCTGGGCGTCGAGCGCGCCGGCGTAGTTCTCGAAGATCCCGGGGAGACTGCCTCCTACGCTCAGCACCAGCAAGGCGTCCAGATCGAGATGGAGCAACCGGCTGTCGATCGGGATCGGACCGGTGCCGAAGGACGAGCCGAGCTGGTAGCCGAGCCCGGCGTCCCGGATGGAGAAGAGATCCAGGTCGACGGCGCCTCCCGGCGTCGGCGCTCCCCCAAGGTTCAGCACGGTTTCCGAGTGGGTGAGCCGCATCTTCGGCGCATAGAGCGGGATGGCCATGCCGGCCTGCGTGGCGTTGTAGGACCCGGCGCCGGAAGCGAACATGACGGCCACGGTTCCCATGGCTCCCGCGCGGCAGGCGACACCGCCCGCGCCGCCGTGGAAGCGGACCTCGATCAGGATGCGGTCGACGCCGTTGTACTGGAAGGTCCCCGTCAGCCCGAGCGGGCCCCACTGGTCCAGGGCGCACGCCCAGGTGAGCGGCCCCGAGAACATCACGGTTGCGTCCTTCTGCAGGTTGGTGGCGAAGGTGCCGCTGAAACTGCTCGCGACGGGCAGGTGAGCGAAGGTGATCTCGCACTGGGTGGCACTGAAGATCCCGGCCGCGCCGGTCGCGAAGGCGAGCTCCGTGACGAGGAGGGGCTTGCCGCCGAGAACCGTGTCCGGTACCAGCGTCTGGTAGCGAACCTCCGTGTTGACCCACGGCAGCTTGCTGAGGTTTCCGGAGGCGGGATTGGAGTCGGGATGGTACACCTCCCCGGCCGCCAGCGAAATGCCGCCGACAAGCAGCAGGATGAGCCAGAGTGCGTGAACTCGCATGGGGTTCTCCTCTCGCATCGTTTCCGAACCGATGAGCAACGGCACCGGCCCTGCCGCCACCGTGCCGGCAGGCCTTGCCGGTCCTCCGTCGTGCCTACTGGATCGTGAACAGGAACGGGTTCGAGATGCTCGCCACGCCGGACGGTGCCGACGCCTTGAGCGTCACGAAAGCCGTGTAGATCCGGATGGTCCTGAGCCCCGGGATGTTCGGGATGTGGAGCGCGGCCGACGCCTGGCCCTGCGCGTCGAGGACGCCCGCGTAGTTCCGGAAGATCGAGGGCGCCGCTCCGGAGATGCTGAAAACTAGCAGCGAGTCCGGCGAGAGCTCGATCCGCCGCGTGTCGATCGGGATCGGGCCGCTGCCAAACGAGCTGGCGAGCTGGTACGGGAGCCCCGCCTCGCCGGGCGCGGAGAGCGCCAGGTTTACCTGGCCGCCCGGCGTCGGCGCGCCGACGCCGATCAGCGAGGTGCTCGTGACCTTCGCCGCGAACGCGTCATCGCCGCCGTTGTGGGTGAGGTCCGGACCGGCCGCCACCGGGAAGGTCAGTTCGGTGGACTGCGTGGAGCCCGCCACGTAGGCGTTCCCGGCGGCGTCCACGGCGATCCCCTTGCCGAGATCGGCGCCGTCTCCGCCGAGGTAGCCGCAGTAGACGAGCGCCATGCCGAGCGGGTCGACCTTCGCCACGAAGGCGTCGTTCGTGCCGCCATTGAACGTCAGGTCGGGGCCTCCAGTTGCCGGGAACGTCTGTTCATCGGAGGCGGTATTCCCCGTCACGTACGCATTGCCCGCTGCGTCTACGGCGATGGAAGTGCCGCTCTCGCCCGCGGCGCCGCCGAGGTAGCCGCAGTAGACCAGCGCGGCGGTCGGCGAGTCCACCTTCGTCACGAAGACGTCCTGGCCGCCGTTGTGCGTGAGATCGGGGCCGACGGTGACCGGAAAGGTCTGCTCATTCGACTGGGTGTGACCCGTGACGTAGGGATTCCCGGCGGCGTCGACCGCGATGCTCCTGCCGCGGTCGTCGCCGTTGCCGCCGAGGTAGCCGCAGTAGTCGAGTGCGGTGCCGGCGGCGTTCACCTTCGCCACCCACGCGTCGTACTGCCCGCCGTTGTGGGTGAGATCCGGGCCGACGGCCACCGGGAAACCCTGCGTGGATTGCGTGTGGCCGGTCGCGTAGGTGCATCCGGCCGGGTCCACGGCGATCGCCACGCCCTGTTCTCCGGAGCTGCCGCCGACGTAGCCGCAGTAGTCCAGCGCGGTGCCCTGGGTGTTCACCTTGGCGACGAAGGCGTCGTTGAAGCCGTTGTGGGTGACATCGGGGCCCACCGCCACGGGGAATGTGGCCTGGGTGCTGTCGGCGACGCCGATCACGTACGCATTCCCGCCGGCGCTGGCGGCGATGCCGAAGCCGCGATCGTTGCCGCTGCCGCCGATGTACCCGCAGTAGTCCAGCGCGGTGCCCTGGACGTTCACCCGGGCGACGAAGGCGTCATACGTGCCGCCGTTGTAGGTGAGGTCGGGGCCGACCACGACGGGGAAGGTCTGCTCGGTCGAGGCCGTGTAGCCCGCCACGTACGCGTTCCCGGCGGCGTCGACCGCGACGCCGTTGCCGTAGTCGATGCCGCTGCCGCCGAGGTAGCCGCAGTAGACGAGCGCGGTGCCGGCGGCGTTCACCTTGGCGACGAACGCGTCGTCGCTTCCGTTGTGCGTTACGTCCGGGCCCACCGCGGCCGGAAACGACGTCTCGCTCGACTGCGTTTGCCCGGTCACGTACGCGTTCCCGGCGGCGTCCACGGCGATGTCGTTGCCGGAGTCGGTGCCGCTGCCGCCGAGGTAGCCGCAGTAGAGGAGGACGGCCGGATCGAGCACGAGCGGATGAGCGGGATCGTAGTCGCCCAGCGCGAAACCGAACGTCGTCCCGTCGTCAGCGGGCGCCGCCGCGTCCGCCGGACTCCCGGCCGGCTCGAGCCGGTAGGCCATCGCCACCGGCACG